>NZ_JACMYO010000165.1 GCF_020889685.1 Bradyrhizobium oropedii | reverse complement strand
GCCGAGCCCGCGCCGCGCGCCGACTCCCGGCGCGACCGCGCGCTGCTCGATCTGTTGCCGGTCGGCATCCTGATCTACCGGCTCGACCGCCTGCTCTATGCCAATCACGCCTTCCTCGCCCGCGTGGGCTATGACAGCCTGCACGCGCTGGAAGCCGCCGGCGGGCTCGATGCGCTCTATGTCGAGCCCGGCGTCTCGCAAGCGAGCAGCACCTCCGGCACCGGCACGCCGGTCACGATCTCGGCCAACCAGAACGGCCAGGCAGAGCAGGTGTCCGCGGAGGCGCGGCTGCACACCATCAGCTGGGACGACGAGTCCGCGCTGGCGCTGATCTTCTCGCGCACGCTGGACGAAGACAGCGCGGTCGCCGCCGCGCTCTCCGATCCCGAACCGGCCGCAATCGTGGAGCCGGTGCTGGCGCCACCGCCGCCGCAGGCCGGCCACGCCGACGCCGAGGAGCTCGGCGCGATCCTCGACACCGCGGCCGAGGGCATCATCATGTTCGATGCCGAAGGCAACATCCATTCCTGCAACCGCAGCGCCGAAGCACTGTTCGGCTATGACGGCGACGAGTTCGTCACACACAATCTCGCCGATCTGTTTGCGCCGGAGAGCCAGCACGGCATCTTCGACTATCTCTCCAGCGTGAAATCTGCCGGCGTCGCCAGCCTGCTCGACCATGGCCGCGAAACGCTCGGCCGCGTCCGCCAGGGCGGCATCATCCCGCTGTCGGTAACGATGGGCCGCACCCGCGCCGACGGGCCGAACTTCTTCGCGGTGTTCCGCGACCTCTCGCAGACCAAGAAGAGCGAGGGCGAAGTGCGCGAGGCGCGGCGGCTCGCCGAACGCGCCGCCAACGCCAAGACCGACGTGCTGGCGCGGATCAGCCACGAGCTGCGCACGCCGCTCAACGCCATCATCGGCTTTGCCGAGGTGATGATATCGGAGCGCTTCGGCGCGCTCGGCAACGAGCGCTATGTCGAATACATGAAGGACATCCGCGCCTCCGGCGAACGGGTGATCGCGATCGTCAACGACCTGCTCGATCTGTCGCGGATCGAGACCGGCAAGCTCGATCTCGCCTTCACCAGCCAGAACCTCAACGAGATGGTGGAGAGTTGCGTCGCCGTGATGCAGCCGCAGGCCAACCGCGAGCGCATCATCATCCGCACCTCGCTCGCGCATACGCTGCCGCTCGTCGTCGCCGACGCCCGCGCGCTGCGCCAGATCACGCTGAACCTGATCGGCAACTCGATCCATCTCGCCAATGCCGGCGGCCAGGTGATCGTCTCGACCGCGCTATCGGATTTCGGCGAGGTGATGCTGCGGGTGCGCGACACCGGCCAGAGCCTCAACGACAACGAGGTCGCCGCCGCACTCGAGCCGTTCCGGGCGCCAACGCCGTCCGACCAGGCGGGCTCCGGCGGCGTCAGCCTGTCGCTGACCAAGGCGCTGGTCGAAGCCAACCGCGCCAAATTCCAGATCCGCACCGGCGGCCGCACAGGCACGCTGATCGAGGTGACATTCGCTCACGCTGCGGCGCGGGTGTGAGGGCGTCCGCGACACGCGCATGCAGCGCGTGCTCGATTTCGCACTCGTGTGAGGGACGCACCGGCGGATAGGCTCCCTCCCCCCTTGCGGGGGAGCGAGCCTGAGAGGGTGCCCGCCTCACGCCGCAGACTCACGACGGCCGAAGTGGGCATCTGGCCACGCGTTCCTTACGCACAGCGGTTAAGCACCACCGCCCCTACTGCTTGATCTCCAGCGTCTGGCGCTTGCCTGCGGCGATCGAGAATGGCTTCTCGACCTTCTGGCCGTCGGCATAGATGGCGACCGCGACATAGTCGCCGGCGCTGAGCGCGACGTTGTAGGCCGCATCATAGCTCACCGAGATGCGCTTGCGCTCGTCGTTGAGGTCGCGCTCGGCGCTGAGGATGTCGATCTCCTGGGCGCCGTCGGCCTTGATCCCGACCACGCCGGCATTGAGGTTGACGTTGATGCGGGTCGGCGCGCCGGACTTCACCTCCGCGCGCACCGTTCCCTTGGCCTCGCCGACCACAGCCGTCACGTCGTAGCTGCCGCTCGGCAGATCGAACTTGGACTCGGCGTCGTATTCCTGCGCAACATTCTCGCCCTCGTCGCCGTCGGCCTTGGCGGGCTGACGGACCGCGACCACGATGTCCTTCTCGACCTTCGGGCCGCCCTCGGCGTAAGTCGAGGTCACGATCAGCTTGCCGACATCGAGGCTGAGCTGGACGTTGCTGGAATCGCCGGCGGCGACCGAGAACGGCTTGCTGGTCTTCGACTGCCCCTTGGTCAGGGTCAGCACATAGCTGCCCGCGGCGAGCACGAAGCGCGGCACCGCGTCGTATTCCTGCGCGATCAGTCTGCCGCCCTTGTCGGAGACCTGCCAGACCACGTCATCGACCTTGCCCGCGCCACCGGCCACCGAGCCTTCGCTGGTGACGTAGCCGACATCGAGGATGACGTCGAGCGCCGCCGGCTTGCCCTTCTCGACCTTGAGCGGAAACTCGCGCTTGAGCTGCCGGTAGCTCACCTCGACGATGTAGTCGCCGGGCGCGATGTTGTCGGCGAACGGCGCACCGTAGAATGTGTTGACGTGCTCGCCCTTCTCGTCGCCGGCGCGCTTGTAGATGCCCCAGTTGACGTCCTCGTCGCTGATCGGATCGAGCCCTTCGGCGAGCCGCGCCACGCCGCGGATGTTCTTGCCGAGATAGGGATCGGCCGCCACCGGCTTCGGCGGCGCCTCGCTTGCGACCTTGGTGCCCTGCGTCGCCGCCACCGCCTTGGTCAGCGCGCCGGTCAGGCTCGCGGCGTTGCCGGCATCGAGATAGACGCCACCGGTCGCACGCGCGATGCATTGCAGCTGGCTCTTCGCCGCGGGATCGGCGACGTCGAGGCCGATCACATGGGCGGTGAAGCCGATGCCGGCCTTCTTCAGCTCGGCCGCGGCGCCGCACGGATCCGGCGCGCAGGTCTCGATGCCGTCGGAGACCAGGATCACGTTGGCCTTGTTCTCGGTCGAGTGCAGCGCCTCGGCTGCGGCGCGCAGCGAATCCGCGATCGGCGTCTTGCCCTTCGGATTGATGCCGTCGACCGCGGCCTTGATCCGCGCCGGATCGAACTTGCTGACCGGGATCATCAGCTCGATGTCCTTGCAGTCGCCCTTCGAGCGATGGCCGTAGACCATCACGCCGAGACGATCGGCAGGATTCCATTTCGACAGAATCGAATCGACCGCCTGCCGTGCCGCGGCGATCTTGCTCTGGCCGTCGACCAGGCCCCACATCGAGCCGGATGCATCGAGCACCAGAATGGTGTCGGTGCCCTGCGCCTGGGCTTGCGCGACCGGCGGAGACAGCAGAGCCAGGCCAAGCGACAGCAGGCCGGCAACGAACGAGCGGCGAAAAAACTTAATCACGGATCGGTCCTCGATAATGGAGACAGTCGGAGGGCAAAGACGACTACGACGACGCGCCGTCCTGACACTTGGACAATCGCGACATGGGCTTGGACTAACGCGACACGCAGATGACAATTGGATTGTTTTCAGAGCTGCGATCAGGGACCACGGGCGTGAGCGCCACCACAGATGACGCTCCTTTGCACGCCACCATGCATTATCGACGCCGCCCCCCGCCGCATCGAGCGCGTCCTGTTCACACCGCATTGCTGTCACGCACGGTCGTCGGCGCGGTTTAGTCGCGCCTGAAGCGGAGTGAGCCTTCTCCGCTACAAGCGTTGACGGCGCGAGATACCCGCGCCGTTCGCACTACTCCCACATGTCCGGCGCGACGCGCCCGGCGAAGCCGCAATCGATGACCCGATCCTGCGGATTGCGGTCGACGATCAGCCGCAACAGATCGGGACGCGAGTAATGGCCACCGATGTCGCATAGCGCCTTGGCGGCGAGCATTGCTTGCCGTGATCCCTCGGCGATCAGGATGGTCTCGCCCTGTGCCGGCCCGGCGATGATCTCGCCGCGCGGATCGATGATCACGCTGTCGCCGCTGTACTCGATCGTCGACAGCTCGCGATAGCGTTCGGGCGTCACCTCGTGCGATCGCATGCCGCCGACGGCGATGACGTAACAGCCGGCCTGGGACGCGAACGCGCGTGACAGCAGCACCTGGCGTGGCCAGAGCGGCGTCGGCGATGGCGGCGCCGCGGCGGGCTCCCGTCCCGGCCACGCGGCGACATGGATCTGGGTTCCCTGCGCGGCCAGCGCATAGCCGGGCAACATGGTGTTGTGCTCCCAGCAATTGAGCCCGCTGATCCTGCCATAGGGCCGCTCATACACACGCAGGCCGACCGCGTCGCCATCGGCCCACACCGAACGCTCGTTGAAGGTGGGCTTGAGCTTGCGGTGACGGCCGAGAATCCGCCCCTCGCGGCCGATGAACAGCAGCGTGCAGTAGACGGTGCCCTTCGTGACCGCATCGCGCTCGGCAATACCGATCACGACATCGATCCCGGCAGCCGCTGCGGCATCGCAGAGCTGGTCGGTCGCGGGCGACGGAATCTCGACGGCGCTGTCGAGATATTCCGCCATCGCGCGGAAGGTGCTCGGCCCGGTCGGCGCGTGACAGAAGAAGGGATAGCCGGGCAGCCAGGTCTCGCCGAAGGCGGCAATCGTGGCCCCCATGGCGCCCGCCTCGCGGATCAGGCGACAGGCCTTCTCCACCGACGCCTCGCGATCGAACGGGACCGCAGCGGCCTGGATCGCCGCGAGCCTGAAATGCGTGTCGATTGTCATGGTCCCTCGCCGCCTCAGTCGATGCCCTTGCGGGCGGCGTCGAACGCGCCCGCAAGCAACTCCAGCGCCTTGACGCGCCGGCGGCGTGCAAGACGCGCCTCGCCGACCTTGCGCTCGTGCTCGCCCGCGATGAAGGCCTGGATGTCCGGCAGCGGACGAATGACGCCACGGCTGCCCCACTGGCCGTCCGGTATCTCGGTTGGAAACACCCAGACCTGCGGCGCCACATCCTCGAACGAATCGCCTGCGGCGCGCACCACCGCATCGGTCACGTCCTTCACCAAGGCCGCGCGCGAGGCCTCGGTGTACTGCCCCTCAGGCACCGTCGGGACGATGCGATATCGTGGCGACGGCGACGGCTCGCCCGCCACATAGACCGCGGCCGGCCGGTGCAGAAACACGACCGTGACGCTTTGCGCAACCTTGTTGGCCGGGTCGAATCCCTCGTGACCGATCAGGATGTCGCCGAGCTCCTTGATGAGCCGCGCTTCCGCTTGCGGCTTCAGGGCTCCTTCGGGAATTGTCACGTCGATCATCGGCACTGAGAACCTCCTGTTGTTGCCAGCATGAGGTCTATGCGCGAGGCGCCTCCGGCAGCAGTGGCAGTATCGCCATTCTCAGGGGCAATTCGGACACAGCGTCGTCAGCTGGCCGGTGCCATGCGCGCGGCCCGCGCGAACCGGCGCTGGTATTCGCGTGGCGAGAGCCCCGTTTCGCGCTTGAACAGGCGGCGAAAGGTCGACAGGTCGTTGTAGCCGACGCGCGCACTGATCGCGTCCAGTTTGAGGCGCCTCGTTTCGATCAGGCGCTTGGCCACATCGACGCGCAGCGCTTGCAGATATTGCAGGGGCGCTTCGCCGACCGCGAGCTTGAAGCGGCGGTTCAAGGTGCGCTCGCTGACCGCAAGGTCGCGCGCCAGCCGGGCGAGGCTGAAGCCCTGTTGCAGCGACTTCTCCATCAGGCTTTGCGCCTGCGCCACCAGCGCGTCGGAATGCTGTATGTCGTGCGTGCGGCTGGCATAGGGCGCCTGCGAAACGCGATTGCCATCGATCAGCATCAGCTTGCCGGTCTCGATCGCCACGTCGGTGCCGGCGAATTTCTCGACCAGCCGCAGCGCAAGATTGAGCGAAGTGGTCACCGCGCCCGAGCAGACAATCCGGTTCTGCTCGGTGAGGATCTCGGCAACGCGCAGATCCACCGCCGGATAGCGCATCGCGAAGGTCCGCCCCTTCGCCCAATGGGTGGTCGCGACCCGGCCGTCGAGCAGGCCGGCTTCGGCGAGGATGAAGCTGCCGGTGCAATAGGATGCCAGCAGGGTGCCGCGCTCATGTTGCCGCCGCAGCGCTGCAAGCAGCGGCTCAATCGTATCGAGACGCGCGAAGAAGCGCTCGATATCGCCGACGAAGGGCCCGGGGATCACTACCGCATCCGCCGACGACCGCGCGCTGATCGGTCCGTCGACGCCGACGATCTGGCCGGAGGCGGTCTGTATCGGCCGGCCGCTCAGGGACTCGACGCGCCACCGCAGCTGCGACGGCTTGCCGTTCTGACGCCTGGGCCGGTTCGCCGCCACTGCATTGGCGGCGGTGAACACGTCGACAATGCCGGCGACCCCCGAAGCGAGGATGCCGTCATAGACCCAAATCCGGATGAGTGGCACGGCCGTGTCCGATCTTGCACAAGATGGGGTAATTCTGCCATCGCGCGCGGGACCCGGCAAGCGACGATGGCTGAGCTGAAGGTGACGCGATATGTGACTGCCCGACAGGCAACTCGGCAAAACCTGCCGCGGGGCGCAGATGCCCGACTCAAAAGTCGGGCCACACATTCAGTGTCGTCCCGGGCCTGACCCGGGACCCATAACCACAAATGGCAATTGTCGCACGACGCCGGGACTACGGCCTCATCGACAACGCACCCCTGTGGTTATGGGTCCCTGCTTTCGCAGGGACGACGATTGTGGATGTAGGCCACTCCACAAACTCAGTGTCGTCCTGGCTCTCGCGAGGACGACGGCGGTGGATGAGCCGGTCGAGTACCCCCTCAAATCGCCCGCGCAAATCTGCGAAAGCCCGGCGCACCGGTCAGCGCCTCGAATGCGGCGTCACGCTTCTCTTCGGCGAAGCCAAAGCCGGCCTTGGCGTAGCAGCGTTCGGCCACGTCGTTGCCGATCACGAACGAAACCGACGCCTGCGCATAGCCCGCAGCCTTGCCGTCGGCGAGCGCGCGCCCGATCAGGGCCTGCACCAGCCCGCCACCGCGATGCGGAGATTCGTTTGCGACATGCTCGATCAGCCAGTCGCCCTCGCCGCCCTGGACCCAGCAGCTACGCGCATAGCTCCCGCGCGCAACGATGCCGTCGGCATCCACACCGGTCTCCGCGGCGACCTCCTCGATCGCCGCGCGTGCGGCAACGACCGTTCCGGATGCCGGCATCGCGCACAGCGCAGCCGCCGGCACGCCGTCGACCTCAGCGACCAGGAAATGGGCGACATGGTACCATGACCGCACCCGCGCCACGGCAAGCCGCGTCATGAACGCGAGGCACTCCGGCTCAGGCCGATCGAGCGCGATGTCGAACCAGCCGCGCGGCAGCGGGCCGCGCTGTGCGGCCAGGACAACACGCGCGATGAAGCCGGCGTCGTCGGATCGTGCGGGACGGATCGAAGATCGTCCCGCACCGATCATCTCAGGTGTTCGTCAGCGCGACGCGGAATTCCGCCTCGGTCTTGGCCTTGACCTCGTCGAGCGTGACGCCGTCGGCGAGCTCGATCAGCGCCATGCCGTCCTTGCCGTGCTTGTCGATGGTGAACACCGCCAAATCGGTGACGACCATGTCGACTACGCGCTCGCCGGTCAGCGGCAGATTGCACTGCTTCAAGAGCTTCGCACCGTCCTTGGCGGAATGCTCCATCACGACCACGACCCGCTTGACGCCGGCGACGAGGTCCATGGCGCCGCCCATACCCTTCACCATCTTGCCGGGGATCATCCAGTTGGCGAGGTCGCCGTTCTGCGCCACCTGCATGGCGCCGAGGATCGACAGATCGATATGGCCGCCCCGCACCATGCCGAAGGAATCGGCCGACGAGAAATAGCTGGTCGAGGGCAGCTCGCTCACGGTCTGCTTGCCGGCGTTGATAAGGTCAGCGTCGACCTCGTCCTCATAGGGGAACGGGCCCATGCCGAGCATGCCGTTCTCGCTCTGCAGATTCACGTCGACGCCATCGGGGATGTAGTTAGAGACCAGCGTCGGGATGCCGATGCCGAGATTGACGTAATAGCCGTCGCGCAACTCCTTGGCGGCGCGGGCGGCCATCTGTTCACGGGTCCAGGCCATGAGGCTCTCCTGAAGGATTGGGTTTTAGGCGGCAGGCCGCGGACGGGTGTTGCGGAACTCGATCCGCTTCTTGCCGGTGCCGACCTCGATGATGCGTTTGACGAAGATGCCGGGGGTGTGGATGTGGTCCGGGTCGATCTCGCCGGCCGGCACCAGATGCTCGACCTCGGCGACGGTGACCTTCGCGGCGGTCGCCATCATCGGGTTAAAATTGCGCGCGGTCTTGCGGTAGACCAGATTGCCGGCGGTGTCGCCCTTCCAGGCATGGACGATGGCGACGTCGGCGAACAGGCCGCGCTCCATGATGTACTTCTCGCCGTCGAATTCCTTCACTTCCTTGCCTTCGGCGATCAGCGTGCCGACCCCGGTCTTGGTGTAGAAGGCCGGGATGCCGGCGCCGCCGGCGCGGATGCGCTCGGCCAAGGTGCCCTGCGGGTTGAACTCAAGCTCGAGCTCGCCGGCGAGATATTGCTGGGCGAACAGCTTGTTCTCGCCGACATAGGACGAGATCATCTTCTTGATCTGGCGCGTCTCCAAGAGCCGGCTGAGGCCGATGCCGTCGACGCCGGCATTGTTGGAGACGACGGTGAGGCCCTTCACGCCGGATTCGCGGATCGCGTCCGACAGGGTCTCGGCGATGCCGCAGAGGCCGAAGCCCCCCGACATGATCATGATGCCGTCCTTGAGGAGACCATCGAGTGCCGATTTGGCGTCGGGATAAACTTTGTTCATGCAGCGAATACCTGATGGAGGGCGCGGAACGGCTGTGTCAGAGCGGATTATTAGGCGAAATCTTCGCAATGCGTCAATCACGGCCCCGTGCGGCGGCCGCCGCCACCCCGTGACATCAACATGGCCTTGAAAGCGTCAAGAAAACCCTTCAAGTTGCGTGGGTTGGCAGGGGCCTCCGGCGAGAGCCCGCTGTGTTCGACGACGACCCGACAAACCTCAACCCGACCCGGATATGTCATTGACGATGGCCCAAGGAATTAAGCGCCTGGGGATGCCGATCGCGGCGCTCTTGGGCCTGGCGCTGGTCGGGCTGGTCGGAACGTCGTGGTTCCTCAACCGGGACGCGCTGCGCAGCGCCGTGGAAGCGCAGATTCGCTCGGTCACCGGGCTCGAGCTCGTCGTCAACGGCCCGATCGATGTTTCGGTCTTTCCCGGCAGTTATGTCTCCTTTCACAATGTCGGGCTCAAGGGCGCCGATACCGTCGGTCCCGCTTTGCAGGTCGATGTGCTGACCGCCAATCTGCGCCTGCTGCCGCTGCTGCTGCGGCGGTTCGAGATCGCGGACGTCATGATGCTGCGTCCGCATATCCGGGTGGTCCGCGACGCCGCCGGCGAAAGCAACTGGACACCGTTTGTCGAGACCATCGCCAAGGCGATGACGCCCGGCGCCGAGAATCAGGTGTCGTTCTCCGAAATCCGGATCCAGGACGGCGAGCTGAACTACCAGGACGGCACCAACAACATCTCCGAGCAGCTCGGCGATATCGATCTTTCGCTGGCCTGGCCCTCGATCTCGCGCTCCTTTGCCGCAACCGGCCAGTTCGACTGGCGCGGCGAGCGGGTCGACGGCTCGATCAGCGCCAGCGATTTCGTCGCGCTGCTGTCGGGCGACCGTTCCGGCCTCAAGGCCCGGCTGGCCAGCGCGCCGCTCAAGGTTGCATTCGATGGAACCGTCGCCAACCGCACCAGCCTGATGATGGAAGGCACAGCCACCATGGACTCACCGTCGCTGCGCAACGCGTTGCGCTGGATGGGGCAGGCACCGCCCGGCGGCGGTGGCGGCTTCGGTCGCTTCGCGCTGAAGGCCCGCGCCAATGTGGTCGGCGGCTCGGTCGCTTTCACCAATGTCAATGTCGAGCTCGACGGCAACGTCGCCGAGGGCGTGATGACCTACTCCAGCAACGGCCGGCAGACCCTGCAGGCGACGCTCGCCGCCGGCAATCTCGATTTCACGCCCTACATCTCGACGTTCCGCCTGCTGGCCAGCGGCCAACGCGACTGGAACAGGCAGCTGTTCGACCTGTCCTCGCTGTCGTCGACCGATCTCGACATGCGCTTGTCGGCCGCCAAGGTGACGGTCGGGCCGTCGAAGCTCGGCCGCACCGCGTTCGGCGCCAATCTGCGCGGCGGCGCGCTCGCGCTCAGCGTCGGCGAGGCGCAGATGTATGGCGGCATCGCCAAGGGCTCGTTCGCGATCGCGCGCTCGGATGCGGTCGCAGATGTCCGGGCGCAATTCCAGTTCACCGACGTCGATCTGCAGGCCTGCGCTAGCGAATTGTTCGGCATCAACAAGCTGTCAGGCCGCGGCAACCTCAACGTCTCGCTGATGGCCTCCGGCTCGAGCCCGTTCGGGCTGGCGTCGTCGCTGGACGGCACCGCCACGCTGACCGGACATGACGGCGCGATCGCGGGCTTCAATGTCGAGCAGCTGCTGAAGCGGCTGGAGAAGCGGCCGCTGTCCGGCGGCGGCAATTTCCGTTCCGGCTCGACGCCCTATGACAATCTCAGCGTCTCGGTGAAATTCGCCGACGGCGTCGCGACCGCCGACGACATCCATGTCGTGAGCCCGGCGGCGAAGATCACGCTGACCGGCACCGCCTCGGTGCCGTCGCGCGAATACGATCTCAAGGGCGTCGCCAGCCTGACCTCGGCGTCCGCCGGGGGCAACGCCTTCGATCTGCCGTTCGTGATTCAGGGCCCGTGGGATGATCCGCTGATCTTTCCCGATCCGGAAAGCCTGATCCGCCGCTCGCCGGCATCCGCCCCGCTGCTCGACGCGGTGAAGGATCGCAAGACCCGCGACGCGGTGCGCTCGGTGATCGAGCGCTTCACCGGCGGAGCCGCACGGCCGGCGGCCGCACCTGATGCTGCGGCCGGCGCGCCTGCCGGCGCACCGGCGGCATCGGCCGAGAATGCCAAATCGAACTGACCAGGCCGAACCAACGAACTCGAACGGATCAATCCATTCACTTTCCGCATGGATGCACGGGGACTGATCCACACTCTCGCTGCGAGCCCCCTACAGAAGTCGTCGATGCGGCATCTTTATCAGGTCACGGGCATGCGCTAGTGTTTTCTCCAACCGGTTAAGAAAAGCCGGCGTCATTGAGGGGAGAACAACGTGAAATCCAAGGTTATCGGTGCGCTATCAATTGCGGTTGCTGCGGTCGGCCTGTTTGCCGCAACTGCACCCGCTCTGGCGCAGGGCAAGACGATCACCGTCTGGTGGGGCAAGGGATTTTACAAATCCGAAGATGACGCGCTGCTCGACACGATCAAGAAATTCGAAGCCAAGACCGGCATCAAGGTCGAACTGTCGCAATACGCGATCCAGGACATGATTCCGAAGACGGTCGCCGCGCTGGATTCCGGCACCGTGCCCGACGTCGCCTATTCCGACACCTACGATGTGCAGGCCCAGGGCAAGTGGGCATACGAAGGCAAACTCGAAGACCTCTCGGACATCATGCTGCC
Organism: Bradyrhizobium oropedii; assembly: GCF_020889685.1. Classification (GTDB taxonomy): domain Bacteria; phylum Pseudomonadota; class Alphaproteobacteria; order Rhizobiales; family Xanthobacteraceae; genus Bradyrhizobium; species Bradyrhizobium oropedii. Next base: position 8,005 of record NZ_JACMYO010000165.1, on the reverse strand, counting down.
GATGAAGGACGCCTTCGCACCGAACACGCTGGAAGCGGCCCTGCTCTACAATGACGTCACCAAGAAGAAGTCCTATTACGGCTTCCCGCTGAAGCAGCAGAGCATGCACGTCCAGATCTGGGGCGACATGCTGGAGAAGGCCGGCTTCAAGGCCGCCGACATCCCGACCAAGTGGGAGGACTACTGGACGTTCTGGTGCGACAAGGTGCAGCCGGCGATCCGCAAGGCGACCGGCCAGCGCATCTACGGCGTCGGCCAGCCGATGGGTGTGGAATCCACCGACTCGTTCCAGTCGTTCTACACCTTCATGGACGCCTATCACGTCAAGCTGGTCGACGACGACGGCAAGCTCCTGGTCGACGATCCCAAGGTGCGCGACGGCCTGATCCACGCGCTGAAGGACTACACCGACACCTACATCAAGGGCTGCACGCCGCCTTCCTCGACGACCTGGAAGGATCCGGACAACAACGTCGCCTTCCACAACAAGACGATCGTGATGACGCACAATTTCACGATCTCGATCGCGGCGAAGTGGTTCGAGGATTCGACCAATCCGGCGCTGACCGACGCGCAGCGCGCCGCCGGCAAGCAGGCCTATGAGCAGGACATCATCACGGCGTCCTTCCCCAAGGCACCGGACGGCTCGACGATCCGGTACCGTTCCGACGTCAAGACCGGGCTGATCTTCGCCAACGCCAAGAACAAGGCCGAAGGCAAGCAATTCATCAGCTTCCTGATGCAGGAAGACAACGTCCGGCCCTATATCGAAGGTGCGCTCGGCCGCTGGTTCCCGGTGACCAAGGCCAGCCAGGCCAGCCCGTTCTGGCAGGCCGACCGGCATCGCAAGGCGGTCTGGAATCAGTTCACGGGGGGCACTGCGCCATTCGACTTTACCAAGAACTGGAAGTTCACCATCCTGAACAACGAGAACGTCTGGGCCAAGGCCATGAACCGCGTCGTCAGCGAGAAGGTGCCGGTAGACAAGGCCGTCGACGAACTGATCGCCCGCATCAAGCAGGTCGCGGGTTGATGTAGACGATGATGGCCGCCGCGGACATGGTACCTGTCGTCCCTGCGAAAGCAGGGACCCATACGCCGCGGCGGTCGTTTTCGAGGATACTGGTTGACGGCTTTCGCGCCACAACGGAAGCCGATGGTTTTGGGTCCCTGCTTTCGCAGGGACGACAGCGGAGTGTAGGGTAACGCATCATGGCGATCACGCTCTCCGCATCCGATACCCCCTCGCCGCCCTTGTCGGCGCGGCTGTCGCCGCCACAGGTGTGGGCCATCGCGCTGCTCGCGCCCTATCTGCTCGTCTTCCTCGCCTTCGTGGTCTACCCGGTCGGCTATGGACTGTGGCTGGCGCGCCAGCCGTCGAGCTATGTCGCGCTCTACAACGACCCGATCTTCGCGCGCGCGGCGGTCAACACGCTGATCTTCCTGGTCATCGGCATCAACATCAAGATGCTGATCGCGCTGTTCCTGTCCGGCTTCTTCGCCCAGCAGCGGCCGTGGATCAGATGGCTGTCGGTCATCTTCATCCTGCCCTGGGCGGTGCCGTCGATCCCGACCATCCTGTCGGTGCGGTTCATGCTCAATCCCGAATGGGGCGTGGTCAACCAGCTGATCTTCAAGTTCACCGGCGACGATGGCCCGAACTGGCTGAACGATCCGGCGGTCGCGCTCGCAATGGCGATCGGCGTCCACATCTGGAAGTCGCTGCCGTTCTGGACGCTGATCCTGCTGACCGGGCGGCTTGCGATCTCGCACGATCTGTACGAGGCGTCCGACGTCGACGGCGCCAATTGGTGGCAGAAATTCCGCTACATCACCTGGCCGTCGATGCAGACGCTTTACATCACCTGCACGCTGCTCTCGATGATCTGGACGCTGGGCGACTTCAACAGCGTCTATCTGCTCACCGGCGGCGGGCCCGCCGACCTCACCCACGTGCTGTCGACGCTGGGCATCCGCTATCTCAGGCTCGACCAGCTCTCGCTGGCGATGGCCTCGATCGTCTGCGCGATGCCGTTCGTGCTGCCGCTGGTCTATTTCATGATGAAACGGTTGTCGCGATGAAGCTGCCCACACTCCGCGAAGTCGGCACCGAGGCCAAGCTGCTGTTGATCGGCATCCCGGTCTTCATCTGGACCATGATCCCGATCTACCACATGTTCGTGTTCGCGATCTCGCCGAAGGAGGACGCGTTCACCGGCAAGCTATGGCCTGATCATCCGACGTTGCATAATTTCTCGATCGTGTTCCACCAACAGCACTACTTCCTGCGCGACTTCTGGATCCAGTTCTGGAACTCGACCGTGATTGCGCTCGCCGTCGGCGCGCTGACGCTGTTCGTCGCCACCGCCGCCGCGTTCTCGATCTCGCGGCTGCGCGTGCCGGGCGGCCGCGCAGTCATGAACATGGCGCTGTTCACCTATTTCATCCCGGCGGCGTTCCTCGCCGTGCCGATGTACCGCACCATGGGCACCTACGGCCTGCTCAACAATCACTGGTCGCTGATCCTCGCGATGGTGACGATCGCCGCGCCTTACGCGATCTGGGTCTTGAAACAGGCCTCCGACAAGCTGCCGGTCGAGCTCGACGAGGCCGCGACGATGGACGGCGCCACCACGCTGCAGCTGTTCCGCCTGGTCTATGTGCCGCTGATGATGCCCTCGCTGGTCGCGGTCGGCACCTATGCGATCCTGCTCGCGTGGAACGAATATCTCTACGCGTTCCTCCTGCTCTCGAAGGATACCGACATCACGCTGCCGGTCGCGCTCGGCAACTTCCTCGCCGCCGACGACTCGCCGTGGGAGCTCTTGATGACCACAGGCTTCATCTACGCGCTGCCGCCGGCCGCGGTCTACTACGCCTTCAAGCGCTACATGGTGGGCGGGCTGACTGCCGGCGCCGTCAAGTCGTGAACTCCATCGTTCCGACGTCATTGCGAGCGAAGCGAAGCAATCCATATCGCGGCGATCGGAGAAATGGATTGCTTCGTCGCTGACGCTCCTCGCAATGACGGTCGTCAAAGCGGCGCGGCACTCTCGCCGCGCGCGCTCGACAGTTTCGAGGCGAACGAAGCGATCACGATGATCACGGCGATCAGCGCGATCACCAGCGTGCAGATCGCGTTGATCTCGGGCTTCACGCCGAGCCGCACTTCCGAGTAGATCCGGATCGGCAGCGTCGCTGAGCCCGGCCCGGTGGTGAAGCTCGCGATCACGACGTCGTCGAGCGACAGCGTGAAGGCCAGCATCCATCCGGCGACGATCGCCGGCACGATCAGCGGCAGCGTCACCAGGAGGAACGCGCGCACCGGGTCGCAGCCCAGATCCATCGCGGCTTCCTCCAGGCTGCGGTCGAGCGCAGTCAGGCGCGATTGCACCACGACAGTGACGAAGCACATCGTCAGCGTGGTGTGCGCTATCGTCACCGTCCAGAAGCCGCGCTCGGCGTTGAGTGCCACGAATAGCAGCAGCAGCGACAGGCCGGAGATCACCTCGGGCATCACAAGCGGCGAATACAGCATGCCGGAGAACAGCGCCCGTCCCCGGAACCGCTCACCGCGCGCCAGCCCGACAGCCGCCAGCGTGCCGAGCAGTGTCGCCAGCGTCGCCGAGACCGCGCCGACCGACAGGCTCATCCACGCCGCCTCGAGCATGGCGCGGTCGTTGAAGAACTCGTGGTACCAGCGCAACGACCAGCCGCCCCACACCGTCACCAGCCGCGAGGCGTTGAACGAGTAGATCACCAGGATGACGATCGGCAGATAGAGAAATGCCAGCCCGAGCGCCAGCGAGGTCATGTTGAAGCGCGTGAGCGTGGTGACGGTGCGCGCCATCAGCGGCCCGCCTCAAGCTGGCGGCGTTGCAGCCGGTCATAGAGCACGAGCGGCGGCACCAACAGCAGCAGCAATGCGACCGCCGCGGCTGATGCCACCGGCCAGTCCTTGTTGGTGAAGAACTCGAGCCACAACGTCTGCCCGATCATCAGCGAGCTGGAGCCGGCGAGCAGGTCGGGGATCACGAACTCACCGACGATCGGAATGAAGCAGAGCAGCGCGCCGGCGCCGACGCCCGGCAGCGACAGCGGGAACGTCACCAGCCAGAACGCCTGGCGCGGCGAGGCGCCGAGATCGCCCGCGGCCTCCAAGAGCGAGGCATCCAGCTTCGAGAGCGTCGCATAGAGCGGCAGGATCATGAACGGCAGATAGGAGTAGACGATGCCGAGATACATCGCGCTGTCAGTCGACAGCCAGACCACCGGCGCCGAGACAATGTGGAGCGCCAGCAGCATCTGGTTGAGCAGGCCGTCATGCTGCAGGATGTTGATCCAGGCATAGATCCGGATCAGGAACGAGGTCCAGAACGGCACGATCACCAGCATCATCGCGACCGCCTGCCAGCGCTGCGGCAGCCGCGCCATGCCGTAGGCAATGGGGTAGCCGATCAGCAGCAGGATCAAGGTCGAGGTTACCGCCACGACGAGGCTGCGCAGATAGGACAGGATGTAGAGATTGTCTGATATCAGCAGGTGGAAATTATCGAACGACAGTTGCGCAAAGGCGGCCGCCAGCGCCGCGCGCCCTTCCGTGAAATCGAACACCGGCGTGTAGGGCGGCTGCGCGATCGCGGTCTGCGACAGGCTGATCTTCAGCACGAAGCCGAACGGCACCAGGAAGAACAGCACCATCCACAGATAGGGCGCGATCGCGGCGAGCCGCGCCGGCCGGGCGAAGATGCGGCGCGCGCTCATTGCTCCAGCACCAGGCAGTCGTCGGCGGTGAACCACGCCACCACCCGCTGGCCGGCAAGATAGGCATCGACATCGAGCCGCGCGGTGTTGGCCATCGACGCGCGCACCACCGCGCCGGATTCCAGCTTCACCCGGTAGCTGGTGACGCCGCCGAGATAGTTGACGTCGGTGACGACACCTTCCAGCCGGTTGATCGCGCGCGACGCGCCCTCATCCGAGGCCGGCGCGCGGCGCGACAGCTTCACCTTCTCCGGGCGGATCGCGACGCTGACGGCCACCTTGGTTACAGGCGGCCACAGCTCGCTGACCGCGAGCGTGCCCGCTTCCGTGGTCGAGACCGTCAACCGGCCGTGATCGCGCGCGGCGACCTGGCCGTTGAACAGATTGATGTCGCCGACGAACTCGGCGATCCAGCGCGAGGCCGGTGCCTCGTAGAGATTGCGCGGAGTAGCGACCTGGACCAGCCTGCCGGCATCCATCACCCCGATCCGGCCGGCCATCGTCATCGCCTCCTCCTGATCGTGGGTGACGATGACGAAGGTCGTGCCGAGCCGACGTTGCAGCTCCATCAGCTCGCCTTGCGTGCTCTCGCGCAGCTTCTTGTCGAGCGCTGCGAGCGGTTCGTCGAGCAGCAGCACCTGCGGGCGGCGCGCCAGCGAGCGCGCCAGCGCGACGCGTTGCCGCTGTCCGCCGGAGAGCTGGTCGGGCTTGCGCTTCTCCAGCCCCTCGAGCTTGACCAGCGCCACCATCTCCGCCACGCGGGTCGCGATATCCTTGCGCGCCATGCCGGCGCGCCTCAAGCCGAACGCGATGTTGTCGCGCACCGACAGATGCGGGAACAGCGCGTAATTCTGGAACATCATGTTGACGGGCCGCTCGTGCGGCAGCACCTGGGCGATGTCGTTGCCACCGAGCAGGATGCGGCCCTCGTCCGGCGTCTCGAAGCCCGCGAGCATGCGCAGCAGCGTGGTCTTGCCGCAGCCGCTCGGGCCGAGCAGCGCGAAGAATTCGCCGGCGCGGATATCGAGCGAGAGCTTGTCGACCGCGCGGAAATTGCCGAACGACTTGGCGACGCCCTCGATCCGCAGCAGCGGCATGTCCGAGACGGCCGGTTCAGGCAACGGCTTTGCCGCCTCCGCACTCGCTTCGCCCGATGTCACGTCAAGAAGCCCCGATTCCCCGCAAGGTCCGATCCTGGCGGCAAGCTAGCGGCGGATCGCCACCGGCTCAACCGCCTCACGGCCATCTCCCGCAATATTGTCGGCCTCGGCGGCTCGGGACCGGCGCCCCTGAAGCCGTTTTTACACGGCCAAGACTCAAAGCGGACATCGCAGCTAAGGCTGGTCGATATCGCCTTCTACCCAAAGCCGAAGTGAGATCCTTCCTAAGGATCGCGCTTTGCCCACCAGGCCAACGCCTGGTCGGCCGTCTTATCTGTGAAGAAGGAGGAGAGTTTCACGACCGCATCCCAATCGTAATGTTCCTTGGATGCACACAGCTGCCTTCCATTCTTGTCAAGCAGAGACAGGTAGTATCGCCCATCAAGGATGCGTTGCCGCCTCAGTTGATCAACAACCCTAGCCGCGGGACTGATTATTATCTGCACATCGTCAACGGGGAGCTCTACTCGGCACGTGATCGTCGGGTGCCCCTCTGGGCAAATCAGATCAGAAGCCTGCTCGTCTTCAGTGTCCAGCCGTTGGACAGTCCACTGATGTCCATAGTCGCAATGATAGTGTCGAAAGACTCTCATCGGCCACGTCCAGGAAAGGTTGTCGTGTGTCGAACTGTTTCTATTGAGGTCCCGGACATCCTTTGGGTGATGTTCCCTGGACTATGCAGCTCTGATCTTTGCTCATGTGAGCTGCAATGGTCCCAGCACTATCGTAGAAAAAGACGTCACCGATGACGCCAACAAGGGCAAGGACCATAGTCGCAAGAAGCGCGCACAGCCCGTACATGAACGCCTTTAGAATGAAAATGGCCGAGCGCCGCATCTATCGCTCCTAGGCCGCCTCAGTTGGGGGCTTCCTTCTTTATCAGATCAAGCTTGCCTTGTCGCCTCTTGGCCCAACTCGGACCTCCGGCGATGTCCGCTCTTGCGATGCTGTCGAGGGCTAAGCAGACGTGAGCCCCGAAGGGGCTCGTTGCCTTTATGAGTACATGCCATAGACTTCGCAGCCGAACTCGGGAGGACAACCGATGATTCACGACCGCTACGGCCTGCCGCTGACGACCGATTCGGACCGCGCCGCCGCATACTATGTCGACGGCGTCGATCGCATGCTGGCGGCGCTGCACGGCGCCGATGCAGCGTTCGAGGCGGCGATCGCCGAGGACCCCGATTTCGCTTTGGCCCATCTCGGCCGTGCCCGCGTCCACCAGCTCAACATGGAGGGTGCCAAGGCCCGCGCCAAGGCAAACGATGCGCGGCAACTTGCGGCGGCCGCGAGCCCGCGCGAGCGCCAGCACATCGAGATCATCGCATCCGTGATCGAGGGCCAGGGCAAGAAGGCGATGACAGCGGCCGAACAGCACCTCAGCGAATATCCGCGCGATGCGCAGGTGCTGTCGCTGCTGCTCGGCGCCTTCGGCCTCTATGCCTTCTCCGGCCGGCCCGACCATGACGCCGCGCGGCTCGCAATCTCCGAACGTTACGCCAAAGACTATGGCGACGACTGGTGGTTCCTCACCTATCTCGGCTGGTCGAAGACCGAGGCCGGCGACGTCGTCACCGGCCGCGCCATTACCGAGCGCGGCTACGCGTTGAAGCCGGAGAACGCCGGCGCCGCGCACGCGGTGGCGCATGCGCTGTTCGAGCAAGGTGACGGTGCGGAAGGCCGCAGCTTCCTCTCTGGATGGCTGCCGGCGAATGATCGGACGAGCTTCCTGCAGGGCCACCTCGCCTGGCACCTCGCCTTGATCGCGATTGAGGAAGGCGACGCCGACGGCGCACTCGATATCTACGAGCAGCACATCAAGCCGGCCAACCGGCCCTATCCGCCGCTGAATATCTACACCGACGCGGCCTCACTGCTGTGGCGGCTCACGGTCGCGGGCAAGATCGGTCTCGAGCAGCACTGGAAGGATGTCGCCGCCTATGGCGACGGCTACTTCCCGAAAGCCGGCGCGCATTTCGCCGATGTGCACCAGGCGCTGGTCGCTGCCACGACCAACAACGATGCGCTGGAGATGCGGCTGGCCGAGATGGCGGCGCGCGACGCCGACGGTAAGCTGGCGC
>NZ_JACMYO010000164.1 GCF_020889685.1 Bradyrhizobium oropedii | reverse complement strand
AAAGCAGGGACGACAGCGAGAATGCGGAGGTCTCCATCCACGGTGAGAGCGTCCCGGATTTCGCTGCGCTTCATCCGGGCTACGCGAATGCTACATCGTCGCTCCAAGCACCCACGGCGCAAACTCGGCGCCGCCAAAGTCAAAACTCTCGCTCTTGGTCGGCTGGCCCGAGGCGGTCTTGAGGATGAGGTCGAAGATGCGCTGGCCGCATTCCTGCACGCTCTCCTCGCCGTCGAGGATGGTGCCGCAATTGACGTCCATGTCGTCTTCCATCCGCTTGTACATCGGCGTGTTGGTGGCGAGCTTGATCGACGGCGCGGGCTTGCAGCCGAACACGCTGCCGCGGCCGGTGGTGAAGCAGACGAGGTTGGCGCCGCCGGCGACCTGCCCGGTCGCGGCGACCGGGTCGTAGCCGGGCGTGTCCATGAACACGAAACCCTTCTTGGTGACAGGCTCGGCGTAATGCAGCACGTCGACAAGGTTGGTGCTGCCGGCCTTGGCCATCGCGCCGAGCGACTTCTCCAGGATCGTGGTGAGGCCGCCGGCCTTGTTGCCGGGGCTCGGATTGGCGTTCATCTCGGCGCCTTCGCGCTGGGTGTATTCCTCCCACCAGCGCATCAGGCCGACCAGCTTCTCGCCGACCTCGCGGCTGACCGCGCGGCGGGTCAACAGATGTTCGGCGCCGTAGGTCTCAGGCGTCTCCGACAGGATCACCGTGCCGCCGTGACGCACCAGCAGATCGCTCGCGGCGCCGAGCGCCGGATTGGCCGACACGCCGGAGTATCCATCCGAGCCGCCGCATTGCAGCGCCACGGTGAGCTCGCTCGCCGGCACCGCCTCGCGCTTGACCTTGTTGGCGTCCGTGAGCGCTTCCTTCACGAAGGCAACGCCTGCTTCCACGGTCTTGCGGGTGCCGCCGACCTCCTGGATGTCCATCGCACGCAGACGGCCGGCGAGCTTCTGCTCCTGCATCAGGCCGCCGATCTGGTTCACCTCACAGCCGAGGCCGAGCACGATGACGTTGGAGAAATTGACGTGACGCGCATAGCCGCCGAGCGTGCGGCGAAGCAGCGCCAGCGGCTCGTCCTGGGTCATGCCGCAGCCGGTCTTGTGAGTCAGCGCGACGACACCATCGACATTCGGAAAGTCCGCGAGCGGGTTGTCGCCGGTGAACGGGTTCTTCTTGAACATGTCGGCGACGATCCCAGCGACATGGGCGCTGCAATTCACCGAGGTGAGGATACCGATATAGTTGCGCGTCGCGACACGGCCGTCAGCGCGGCGGATGCCTTCGAAGGTCGCCGGCAGATCGAAGTTCGGCACCGGCTTGACGTCGACGCCGTAGGCATAATCCTTGGCGAAATCGCCCATGCCGCAGTTCTGCGTGTGCACATGCTGGCCGGGCGCAATCGGCTGAGTCGCAAAGCCGATGATCTGGCCGTAGCGCCGGATCGGCTCGCCCTGCGCGATCGGCTTGATCGCGACCTTGTGGCCGGCCGGAATGCGATCGACCGTGGTGACGCCTTCGGTCACCTCCAGCCCCGGCGGCAGGCTCGCGCGCGCGATCAGGACGCTGTCGTCGGCGTGCAGGCGGATCACTTGTGCCGAGGCCATGGGAGTTCTCCTTGGTGGTTTCTTCTTCACCTCTCCCCGTCCTTTGCGGGGAGAGGTCGGATTGCGTCAGCAATCCGGGTGAGGGGCGAGGCACACTGCCAATTACAACGATGGTGCTCGCCGGATAGAGGCCCCTCACCCCAGCCCTCTCCCCGCAAGCGCGGGGCGAGGGAGAACAGCGTCCACGTTGCGGTGATGCTTAGGCCTTGCCGCCGGACTTCTCGCGGGTCTGGTTGACCTGCATCTTGGCGTAGACCTGCATCAGGCCGACCTCGTTCGACAGCGTCACGAGCTTGAAGCCCATGTTGATCGCACGCACCGCGCCTTCGGCGCCGGAGCAGTGGATGCCGGGGTTGAGGCCGCGCTTGCCGCACTCCTTGATGATCTTCTCGTAGATCTTGAGGATCTCCGGCTCGTCGCGATCGAGCTTCGGCACCAGGCCGTAGGAGAAACCGAGATCGGACGGGCCGATATAAACGCCGTCGATGCCTTCGACGTCGAGGATGGCTTCCATGTTCTCGACCGCGGTCTTGGTCTCCATCATCGGCAGCAACACGATCTCGTCGTTGGCGGTCTGCTGGTAGGTGCCCGCCGAACCGTACATGCCGGCGCGGATCGGACCGTTGGAGCGCACGCCCTTCGGCGGATATTTTGCGTAGGAGACGAGGTTCTTGGCTTCCTGCGGCGTGTTGACCATCGGGCAGATCACGCCATATGCGCCACCATCCAGCACCTTGCCGATGATGCCGGGCTCATTCCAGGGTACGCGGACCATCGGCGTGACCGGATGGGCATGCATCGACTGGAAGCATTGCACCATCGACTGATAGTCCTGCACGCCATGTTGCATGTCGACGGTGACGCTGTCGAAGCCGCACTGCGCGATCACTTCGGCCGAAAACCCGGAGGGGATCGCGAGCCACGCGTTCACCACCGCCTTGCCCGATGCCCAGACCTGCTTGACCTTGTTTGCCATTGATTGCGTTTCCTTTTGTGGTTCCCGGAGGTTTTCTTGAAGGTTTTCTTGGAGAGCAGGCCTCAGCTGGTCGCCCGCTGGATCGAGACTTCACTGACGCCGACTTCGCGCGCGGTATTCACTATCGCCGCCCAGGTGTCATCAGGCAAGGGGATGCCGTTCTTGGTGCGATCGGCGCGGGTCTTGCGCTCGGGATCGCCCGGAACCAGCACGGAATCCGTGCCCGCGATCGGCTTCGTGGCGCGGATGAAATCGGTGTAGCGGGTGATTTCGCCGTCGAAGAAATTGCTGGTGTCGATCACCTTGGGATCGATGTAGAACGCCATCATGCCGTTGGCGAAGCGCCGGTCCGACGAGGTCGCGCCGGTGCCGGTCAGCGCACCGCCGAGCAGCTCGCAGATGAAGGCGAGACCGGAGCCCTTGTGATCGCCGAAAGCGCGGATCGCACCGGTTCCCTTGGTGTGGTCGCGCGGCCCGTCCGGCGTGTACGGGCCATACAGCACCTGCGGGTCCTCGCTCAACGTGCCGTCGGCATCGACGAGCGCGCCGATCGGCAGCTTCTTGCCACCGCGGCTCGCCACCAGGCACTTGCCTTCGGCGACGACGGAGGTCGCGAAATCCAGCACGATCGGGTCCTGACCCTGGCGCGGAATGCCGACGCAATACGGCGCGGTGGACAGGCGCTTCTCGACGCCGCCATAGGGCGCGACCAGCAGCGAACCTGCCGCGGTCACGAAATGAATTGAAACGAGGCCTTCGGCGGCGGCCATTTCGGCCCAGTCGCCGACGCGGCCGAGATGACCGGAGTTGCGCAGCGCAACGGCGGCAAGCCCCGCCTTCTTGCACTTCTCGATCCCGAGCCGGACCGCAACCGGCGTGACGGTCTGGCCGTAACCGAACTTGCCGTCGACGACCGCGAGCGACGGCGTGTCGACCACCACCTCGGGGGTCTGGTTCGGCACGATCGAACCCATCTTCTTCCACCTGACATAGACCGGCACGCGGATCACGCCATGGCTGTCATGCCCGGTGAGGTTCGCCGTCGTCAGGTAGGTCGCGATGCGCTTCGCCTCTTCCGGAGAGGACTCCGAATGGGAAAACACCTCGGACACGAAGTTGATGAGATTATCGACCTTGATGGTGACCATGAAAAACCAGCTCGTTCAGTTATTGGAGCATGATCTGATCGGAAAACCGGTACCCACCTTTCCGGATCATGCTCAGGCGTGAGTTTTGGCGTGGCCGCCGAGATAGGCCGCGGCGATGGCTTCATTGCCCCACAATTCGTCGGGCTTGCCGCCCAGCACGATCCGTCCGGTTTCCAGGACAAAACCGTGATCGGCGACCGACAGTCCCATGCGCGCATTTTGCTCGACGAGCAAGACCGTGGTGTCTTTCCTGATCTGCGAAATGATGCGGAACACCGCCTGCACGATCACGGGCGCCAGCCCGAGCGACGGCTCGTCGAGCAGCAACAACCGCGGCTTGGCCATCAGGCCGCGCGCGACCGCAACCATCTGCAACTGGCCGCCAGACAGCGTCCAGCCGAGCGCATTCGAGAAAGCACGAATATCGGGAAACAAATCGAACATCGCATCAGCCTCGCGCGAGATCTGCGATGCCCCGACCTTCCGGTTCGACGCGCCGAGCATGATGTTCTCTTTGACGGTGAGGCCGGGAAACACGCGGCGGCCTTCCGGCACATGCGAGATGCCGAGCCGGACGATCGCTTCCGGCCCGAGGCCTGCGATCGAGTGACCATCGAACAGGATGTCGCCGGAGGTGGGCTTTGCGAGGCCACTGATTGCGCGCAGCGTAGTCGACTTGCCGGCACCATTGGCACCGAGCAGTGTCACCACCTGGCCTTGCTCCACGGCGATGGTGACGCCGCGCAGCGCCTCAATCTCGCCGTAGCGGACCACCAGGTTGCGGATTTCGAGCAGCGGCATCATTCGCTCCCGAGATAGGCGGAGACGACATCGGGATGGCGCAGCACCGCCATGGACTCGCCGTCCGCGATGCGGCGTCCGAAGTTCAGCACGGTGATGTGCTGGGCGGCTTCCGAGACCAGCGTCATATCATGATCGATGATCAGGATGGTGAGGCCTTGCGCTGCGATGCGCTTGAGCAGCTCATGCAGCTCAAGCTTCTCGGTCGAGTTGAGGCCCGCGGCCGGTTCGTCGAGCAGCAGCAGTGTCGGGTTCGACGCCAGCGCCCGCGCGATCTCGATCAGGCGCTGGTGGCCGTAGGAGAAGCTCGAGATTAGCTCATTGGCGCGGTTGCCGAGGCCGACGAAGGTCAGCGCCTCCATCGCCCGTTCCGTCAGCGCGTCATCGCCCTTCCCGATCATGGTGTTGCTGGGCCGCTCGGCGCCGATTTCGACATTTTCCAGCGCCGTCATCGAGCGGAACAGGCGGATGTTCTGGAAGGTACGTCCAAGGCCCGCGGCAGTACGTTGATGCGGCGCCATGCTGGTGATGTCGGTGCCGTCGAGCACGATCTTGCCTGATGTGGCCTTGTAGAGACCTGACAGCACGTTCAGCGTCGTGGTCTTGCCGGAGCCGTTGGGTCCGATCAGCGCATGCACGCTGCCGCGCTTCACCGCGATGTCGACGCCGTCGACCGCCTTGAGGCCGCCGAAATGCTTCGACAGCCCGGTGACTTCGAGCACGATGTCGCCGCCAGCCGTCGCAGGCTTGAGGTGAAGCGCTCCGGCAACAGGCGGCGCCTTGGTGTGCGCGCGCCAGCGCGTGAAGGCGTCCGACACGAAGCCCCAGATGCCGTCAGGCATGAAGCGGATGATCAGGATCACCGACAGGCCGTAGATCGCGAGGTAGAGACCCGGCACGCTCTTGAGGAAGCGCAGCCATTCCGGGATCAGGATCAGCAGGCCGGTGCCGATCACCGAGCCGATCGGCGAGGCCACGCCGCCGAGCAGCGACATGGTCAGAAACTGGATCGATTCCGCAAACGAGAACTGGTCCGGACTGACATAAGCGAAGCCGCCTGCGAACAGGCCGCCCGCGAGGCCGCCGAGCACCGCACACACCGCAAAGGCGGAGACCTTGGTGCGGAACACGTCGATGCCGTTGACGCCGGCCGCGAGCTCATTGTCGCGCACCGCACGCATGGCACGGCCAAGCTTGGTGTCGGGCAGATGCCAGACCAGATAGCCGACGATGGCGAGCATCGCGACGCAGAAAGCCAGATAGCTTTGCGAGGATTGGAACAGCTCGGGCCGGCGAATGTTGGCGACGCCGTCCGGTCCGTGGGTCACGCCGACCGCATTGATCATGACCAGCGTCACGATCTGCTGGAACGAGATCGTGACCATCGCAAGGTAATGCCCGCCGAGTCTGAGCGTCGACATGCCGAGGAATGCACCGGCAACCAGCGTGATCGCGCAGGCGCCGACCAGGCATAGCCAGAAGTTCAGATGCAGGTCGGCAGTGCCGAGGCCGACGGCATAGGCGCCGAAGCCGAAGAACGCGGCTTGCGCCAGGTTGATCTGGCCGCACAGGCCGAGCACGACCGAGAGCCCGAACACCGCGATCGAGAAGGTCGTTGCCTGCAGCAGGATGTTGAGGATGTAGCCGTCGAACTGCATGCCGGCGGCGAGCGCCACCAGCACCGCGGCGCCGATGAAATACGGCAGATGACGGATGATCAGCGGTTTCGAGCGCACGGCCGGCGCCGGAATCATGTTGTCGCTGGCGCTCATGCTTTCTCCGCGACGCGTTCGCCGAAGATGCCCTGCGGCCGGAACACCAGAAAAGCGATCAGCACCAGGAAGGCAAAGCCGTCCTTGTACGGCACCGAAATATAGGCGGCGCCGAACGTCTCGATGACGCCGAGCGCGAGGCCTCCGACGATGGCGCCGGCAACGTCACCGAAGCCGCCGATGATGGTCGCGGCAAACGCCTTCAGCGCAATCGTCGAGCCCATCTGGATCGAGACGAACAGCACCGGTGCCACCAGGATGCCGGCGAGACCGCCGAGCACGGCCGAATAGATGAAGGTGATCATGATCATGGTGGAGACGGAAATGCCGAGCAGCGAGGCCATTTCCTTGTCCTGCGAGGTCGCCTGCAGCTTCTTGCCGAGCAGCGTCTTCTCGAAGAACCAGAAATTGAACAGCACCAAAAGGATCGTGACGCCGATGATCAACAGATACTGGCTGTCGAGATAGACCGGGCCGAGCTGGATGCCGGGCGTATCGAACCAGCCCTGCAGCACCTGCGGCTGCGGACCGTAGATCGCGAGCACCGTGTTCGACAGCAGGATCGAGGCGCCGATAGTGGCGATGATGACGGGGAGATAGGTGCGGTGGCGCAGCGGATAGTAAACGCCGAGATTGAAGATCACGCCGAGCAGCGCCATGCCGGCGAGCGCGATCACGAAGGACAGCCAATAAGGCAGGCCGAACTCGACGCAGACCACCATCAGATAGGCGGCGACCATGGAGAATTCGCCTTGCGCGAAGTTCACCACATTGGTGGCGCGGAAGATCAGCACGAAACCGAGCGCGACCAGCGCGTAGACCGCGCCGATGCCGATGCCGGTGAACAGCAGTTGTAGAATCAGATCCATGACAGCGCTCGATCAGAACAGTGTGCGCAGAAGATCGGCCTCGCCGCGTTCGACGGCGAGGCCGAGCCGCGATCAATCGTTGAAGTCGATGTGCTTGTCGTAGACGATCTTGCCCTTGTCGTTCTTCACGACATTGTAGCCGTGCAGACCGTCGCCGTTCTTGTCGAAATTGTACTCGCCTTCGGCACCGGCAAATTTCTGCGTCGCCAGGATGGACTCGCGGATCTTGGTCGGATCGGTCGAGCCGGCCTTGTTGATCGCCGCCGACAGGATCGTGATCGCGTCGTACGGCCAGGCGCTCTGGTTGTCGGGCGCGGTCTTGTAGGCATCGCGATAGGCCTTGCCGAACGACTTCGCGACATCGCTCGAATCTTCGGCGAAGTCGGCGACACCGTAGGTGCCGAACAGCGCGGGACCGGCGAGCTTGGTCGACGACACCGCCACCACCGAGGGCGAGCCGACCCACGGAATGTTGACGCCGAGCTGACGCAACTGCCGGGCAAAGATGCCGAGGTCGTTCTCGAAAGTGAAGTAGGTGCCGAGGACATCAGCGCCGGACTGCTTCACTGCCAGCACCACCGGGGTGAAGTCCTGGCTCTGGTTGGCGTAGCCCTGGTCGAGCACCGGCGGCGCACCGAGCTTGGTCAGCGCTTCGGTGAGTGCCTTGCCGCCCGCGGTGCCGAAGGCATCGGTGGAATGCACGATCGCCCATTTCTTCTTGCCGAGCGTGCTGACGCCGTAATCGGCGATCACGCGGCCGGAATAATTGTCATTCGGGCGGAAGCGGAACAGCCAGGGATTGCCGGAATGGGTGAGGTCGGGATTGGTGCCGCCGATCATGACCGGCTTGCCGACCTTGATCACGTCGGGGGCCATCGCCTGCACCTGGGTCGAGCGAATCGAACCGAGGAAGGCAACGATGTCGGATTGCGCAGCGAGCTTGGAGAACGCCAGCACGATGCCTGGATTGGTGGTCTGATCGTCCTCGATCACGAGCTCGACCTGCTTGCCGAGCACGCCACCGGCCTTGTTGACCGCGGCCAGCGCCAGCTTGGCGCCGTTCTGGGCCCACAGCCCCTGCTCCGCGGCCGGTCCGGTCACCGGCACGCACATGCCGATCTTGATGGTCGCGCCCTGCGCCCACGCGCTGCGCATCAGCGCGGGAGCAGCGAGACCTGCCGCCAAGCCGGCGGAAAACTCACGCCTCGTCAGTTTCATTCCATCCTCCCTGTCATGCGCCGAACTTTCATGTCGGCTGCGTTGAGACGAGCTGACGCGTCGATCTGTTGCCCACTCCGCAGCCGTCAATCGGCGCGACGAACAAACGTGAGCGCCACTGCAGCGCAAAAGACGCGCAACGGCAGCCATCGATCTGGCGTTTGGCGTAGCTAAACATGATTGCACATTGCACGCAATAGTCAAAAGTTCGCTGGCAACGGTGCGTAAATGCCTGCTACCAGCGACCGTGGCGGGATCACATGATAGTGTGACCGACGGGCAACCATTCATGTCGATTCCAAGAGCGAAATCGCAGACCAGACGGAAACAGCCGGCCTACGCGCTGATCAAGAGCGCATTGGCGAAGCACATCCGGGCCGGCGACGTTCCGCCGGGCACGGTTCTCTCCGAATCGGCGATCGCGACCTTGTTCGGCTCCAGCCGTTCGCCGGTGCGACAGGCCTTCGAACAACTTGAGCATATCGGCCTGGTGCGCCGCTTCGACGGCCGCGGCGTCATCGCCGGCAAGCGCAAGGTCGAGCCACGCCGCGTACCGATCACGCCGGAGATGTTCGGGCTGACCGACGGCCCGGTCGAGGCGGTGCGCAGCGACGCCTGGGACGCGCTCTATTACAAGCTCGAACGCGAGATCATTTACCGCTCGCTGTTCGGGCGCTTCCGTGTCAGCGAGCTTGCGCTGGCGCGGCACTTCCGGGTCGGACGCACGGTTGCGCGCAATCTGCTGCTACGGGCGCAGGCAATCGGAATCCTGGAGAAAGGCGCCAAGGCCCACTGGTATGTGGTGCCACTGGACGAGGATCGCCTCCGCGACATCTTCGAGGTGCGCGCAACGCTCGAGCCGCTGCTGCTGAAATCCGCTGCGGCGAAGATTCCTGCCGAACTGCTGGACAGCATGGCGGAGCGGCTGCGCGAGGGAATCCAATTTCGCAGCCGCGTCGGCGTCGGCGAGCTCGATGAGATCGAGGGTGACCTGCATATCCGCTGCCTGGGTTACGGCATCAATCGCGAGATGCTCGAAGCGCTCAAGCGCACCCACTGCGCCTTCGTGATCGGCAAGCACATTCAGGTGGCCCTCACTGCGCCGCAGATCGATTCCTTCATGGACGAACATCTGGTGATCATCGAAGCCCTGCGAGCGCGCGACGGCGATGCGGCCGCCGCGATCTTGCGCCGCCATATCGAGTGGTCGCATTCGAAGGTCGCCGGCTGGATCGCCGAATTCCGCGCCATCAACGTGATTTCGCGCGTGCCCTACATGGCCTGAACGGCATTGCCGCGCGTCAACGCGGCTAGTCTTCGGCCTCGACTTCGGCTTCACCGGCCGAGCCCATTCCGGCAAGACTGGCTTCCAGCGCGCCCAGCATCTCCTGCAGCTCGGCAAGCTTGCGCGCGCCGTAGCGCTTGGTGATGGCGGCGTAGATCACCTCCGACGTCGGCGCCACCGCCTCGATCAGCTTCAGCCCCTTGGCGGAGATCGAAACCACCGCACGCCGCGCATCGTTCTCTGCCGCTCTCCGCTCGATCAACGCGCGGGCCTCGAGATCGCGCAGGATTCGCGACAGGCTCGGACCAAGCAGGAACGCCACGCGGGCGAGCTCGGTGACCTCGATCTCGTCGACCGCGGTCAGCGCACGCAGGATCCGCCACTGCTGCTCGGTCAGCCCGTGATTGCGCAACGACGGGCGGAATTGCCGCATCACCGCCTCGCGCGCGCGGAGCAGCGACATCGGCAGCGAGCGCGAGAACTCGCGCATCGGGGTCCGTCGCGCCGACGCGTCGTCCTCCGGCCGTATCTCGTCCAATTTCTTGCGCGCCATAACCTAATCCACCGCCGCAAACTTTTGCACCGCAACATGCCCTGATTCAGTTTGCGGGAATTCACTTAACATGTTAATCATCTCCCGACATCCACTTTTGTGTAGCACGCATGGCCCTCTCCAAGGACGATATCCGCGCTGCCGCCGAGCGGCTCGACAATGCGGAAAAGACCCGCAAGCAAATCCGCCAGCTCTCGCTGGAATACCCCCGCATTACCCTCGAAGACGCCTACGCGATTCAGAAGGCCTGGGTCGAGATGAAGGTGGCGCAGGGGCGCGTCGTCAAGGGCCACAAGATCGGCCTGACCTCGAAGGCGATGCAGAGCGCGCTCAATATCGACGAGCCCGATTCCGGCATCCTGCTCGACGACATGTTCTTTGCCGATGGCGGCCTGGTGCCGACCGATCGTTTCATCGCAACCCGCGTCGAGGCCGAACTGGCCTTCGTGATGAAGCATCGTCTCACCGGGCCGAATTGCACGCTGTTCGATGTGCTCAATGCCACCGACTTCGTGGTCCCGGCGCTGGAAATCCTCGATACGCGTGTCGAACGCGTCGATCCCGAGACCAAGGCGACGCGCAAGATCTTCGACACCATCGCCGACAACGCCGCCAATGCCGGCATCGTGCTCGGCGGCCGGCCGATCCGCCCGCTGGAGGCCGATCTGCGCTGGATCGGCGCGCTGTGCTTCCGCAACGGCCAGCTCGAGGAAACCGGTCTCGCCGCCGGCGTGTTGAACCATCCGGCGACCGCGGTGGCGTGGCTTGCCAACAAGATCGCGCCGAACGGGCTGGCGCTGGAAGCCGGCCAGATCGTGCTGGCAGGCTCCTTCATCCGTCCGATCGAGACCCGCAAGGGCGACACCATCCAGGCCGACTACGGACCTTACGGGTCCGTGAGCTGCTACTTCGCCTGACGCACTCAGCAGGAGCGCTGCATGCCGCATTTCACGCTTGAATATTCCGCCAATCTCGACAGCCTCGTCGACATGGGCACGACGGTCGAAGTGGTCCGCAAGGCCGCAGTCGAGACCGGCATCTTCCCGCTCGGCGGCATCCGTGTCCGCGCCGTCAGGTGCGAGCACTACGCGATCGCCGACGGCCGCAAGAACTACGGCTTCCTCGACATGGTGCTGCGGCTTGGGGAAGGCCGCGACCTCGCCGCCCGCAAGAAGGCCGGCGAGCACATCTTCAAGGCGCTATCGGCCCATCTCGATCCGGTATTCGCCAACAGCAAGTTCGCTTTGTCGTTCGACATGCAGATCAACGACAAGGAAACCAGCTGGAAACGCAACAACATCCACGACGCACTGAAGGTGGAGACGGTCAATGGATAAAGCGACAGCGAAATCATCAGCCGACGTATTCCAGGCCAACCGCGATCGCGCTGGCCCCCTGCTCGCCAAGTTGAAAGCAGAAGGCATCGGCAATGTGATTGACGGCAAGGTCGTGCCGGCGGCCTCCGGCCAGACCTTCGAGACGAAATCGCCGATCGACGGTACGGTGCTTTCGACCGTGGCGCGCGGCAATGCCGAGGATATCGACCGCGCGGCAACCGCGGCGGCCAAGGCCTTCAAGGGCTGGCGTGACATGCCGGCAGCCCAGCGCCGCAAGGTGCTGCATCGCGTCGCCGATGCGATCGAGCAGCGCGCCGACGACATCGCCGTGCTCGAATGCATCGACACCGGCCAGGCGCACCGCTTCATGGCCAAGGCAGCGATCCGCGCGGCGGAGAATTTCCGCTTCTTCGCCGACAAATGCGGCGAAGCCCGCGACGGCCTCAACACGCCCTCGGACGAGCACTGGAACATCTCGACCCGGGTGCCGATCGGCCCGGTCGGCGTGATCACGCCGTGGAACACGCCGTTCATGCTCTCGACCTGGAAGATCGCGCCGGCGCTCGCGGCCGGCTGCACGGTGGTGCACAAGCCGGCGGAGTGGTCGCCCGTGACCGCCGATATGCTGGTCAAGCTCGCCAAGCAGGCCGGCCTCCCCGACGGCGTGCTGAACACCGTGCATGGATTCGGCGAAGAGGCCGGCAAGGCACTGACCGAACATCCCGCGATCAAGGCGATCGGCTTCGTCGGCGAGAGCTCGACGGGCTCGGCGATCATGGCGCAGGGCGCGCCGACCCTGAAGCGGGTGCATTTCGAGCTCGGCGGCAAGAACCCGGTGATCGTGTTCGACGACGCCGATCTCGACCGCGCGCTCGATGCGGTTGTGTTCATGATCTACTCGCTCAATGGCGAGCGCTGCACGTCGTCGAGCCGGCTGCTGGTTCAAGCGAGTGTTGCCGACAAGTTCGTCGAGAAGCTGACTGCGCGCGTCAGGGCACTTAAGGTCGGTCACCCGCTCGATCCCGCAACCGAAATTGGCCCGCTGATCCATGAGCGGCATCTGGCCAAGGTCTGCAGCTATTTCGACGTCGCCAAGAAGGACGGCGCCACGATCGCGGTCGGCGGCAAGCCGCATGACGGCCCCGGCGGCGGCCACTATGTGCAGCCGACGCTGGTCACCGGCGCCAACGCAAACATGCGCGTCGCGCAGGAAGAGGTGTTCGGACCGTTCCTGACCGTGATCCCGTTCAAGGACGAGGCTGACGCCATCGAGATCGCCAATGGCGTGCAATACGGCCTGACCGGCTATGTCTGGACCGGCGACATGGGCCGCGCGCTGCGTGTGGCGGATGCGCTGGAAGCGGGCATGATCTGGCTGAACTCGGAAAACGTCCGCCATCTGCCGACCCCGTTCGGCGGCATGAAGTCGTCAGGCATCGGCCGCGACGGCGGCGACTACTCGTTCGACTTCTACATGGAAACCAAGCACGTCTCGCTCGCTCGCGGGACGCACAAGATTCAGAAACTGGGAATCTAGCCAGCACTGTCATTCCGGGGCGACGCGTAGCGGCGAGCCCGGAATCCATAACCACGATCGTGAGTATGGATTCCGGGCCTGCGCCAAGAGGCGCATCCCGGAATGACGAGCCAAATTGAGGAAACACCGATGCCCGCTCCGACCCACGTTTTCGATCCACCGTTCAACATCATCCGCTGCAGCCACGCCGTGCTCGACGTCACGGATCTCGACAAGAGCGCCACCTTCTACGAGAAGACGGTCGGCCTCCACATCGAGGACCGCGACGACAAATCGGTGTATCTGCGCGCCAGCGAGGAGCACCAGCATCACTCGGTGGTGCTGCGCAAGGCGGCGAAAGCCGCCTGCAACCGGCTCGGCTTCAAGGTCGGCAATGACGGCGACCTCGACAAGGCGGCCGCCTTCTGCTCCGAGAACGGCATCGCCTACGCCTTCGTCGACCAGCCGTTCCAGGGCCGCACGCTGCAATTCACCGATCCGTTCGGTTTCCAGATCGAGCTCTACGCCACGATGGAGAAGCGCCCGCATCTGCTGCGCCGCTACGATCTCTACAAGGGTTGTCATCCGCAGCGGCTAGATCATTTCAACGTGTTCGCCGCCGAAGTGCAGGACACCGTCGACTTCTACGCCCGGCTCGGCTTCCGCCTCACCGAATATGCCGAGGAGGACGGCGACAACGGCCGTATCGCCGCCGCCTGGATGCATCGCAAGGGCAATGTCCACGACTTCGCGATCACCAACGGTAAAGGCCCGCGCCTGCACCACATCGCCTATTGGGTGCCGACCGCAATGAACATCGTGCATCTCTGCGACGTGATGGCCTCGTCCGGTTTCCTGAAGAACATCGAGCGCGGCCCGGGCCGGCACGGCATCTCCAACGCCTTCTTCCTCTACATCCGCGATCCCGACGGCCACCGCATCGAACTCTACACCAGCGACTATTTCACTGGGGATCACGACCATGAGCCGCTGCGCTGGTCGCTGCGCGATCCGCGCCGCCAGACGCTGTGGGGCGCACCGGCGCCGCGCTCCTGGTTCGAGGAGGGCTCGACCTTCGCCGGCCAGGCAGTGCGCGAGCCGCGCTTCGTCGCCGACGTGCTGGTTGCGGATTAGTGCACGTCTCCATCCACTCGTCGTCCCTGCGAAAGCAGGGACCCATAACCACCGAATAGGGTTGCCGAAAGAATGTCTAGCCGCGTAGCCATTCCGATGGCCGCCGCGTATGGGTCCCGGCCTTCGCCGGGACGACACAAAGAATTGGATTGCTAATGTCAGCCCCTCGCCTCGCCACCTATTCCTTCAACGGCGCCACCAGCTATGGCGCCGTCACCGACACCGGGATCGTTGACCTCTCGCCGCGCTTCGCCAAGGATTATCCGACCTTGCGCGAGGCGATCGCCGCCGGCGCGCTGACCAGGCTCGTGGAGGATGCCGCCAAGCGCGGCCCCGACCACGCGCTCGACGCGGTCACCTGGCAGCCGCCGATTCCGGCGCCGGACAAGATCATCTGCATCGGCGTCAACTATCCGGACCGCAATGCCGAGTACAAGGACGGCTCGGACGCGCCGAAATACCCGAGCATGTTCCTGCGGGTGCCGCGCTCCTTCGTCGGCCACAACACGCCGGTGGTGCGACCGCGCATTTCGCCGCAGCTCGACTATGAGGGCGAGCTGGTGCTCGTGATCGGCAAGGCCGGCCGGCACGTTCCGGAGAGCGCCGCGCTCGATCACATCGCCGCGATCACGCTCTGCAATGAAGGCACCATCCGCGACTGGGTACGCCACGCCAAATTCAACGTCACCCAGGGCAAGAATTTCGATTCCACCGGCAGTCTCGGCCCGTGGATCGTGCCCTACACCAGCGAAGCGCAGATCGCCGATATCCGCCTGACCACGCGGGTCAACGGCGAAGTCAGGCAGGACGACCGCACCTCGCGCTTGATCTTCGGCTTCCGCTACCTCATCAACTACATCTCGACCTTCACGACGCTGGTTCCCGGCGACATCATCGTCACGGGGACGCCGACCGGAGCAGGTGCGCGGTTCGATCCGCCGCGCTATCTGAAGCCCGGCGATGTCGTCGAGGTCGAGGCCGAAGGCGTCGGCATCTTGCGCAACGGCGTCGTCGACGAAGCCATCTAACCCTGCCAAGCAAAGTGGACAGTGCCATGACCTCAACATCCGGCGGCGAAGCGATCGTCAACGGCCTCGTCGCCCACGGCGTCGATACCGTATTCGGCCTGCCCGGCGCGCAGATCTATGGCCTGTTCGATGCCTTCCACCAGGCGCAGCTCAAGGTGATCGGCGCCCGGCATGAGCAGGCCTGCGGCTACATGGCGTTCGGCTATGCCCGCTCCTCGGGCAAGCCTGGCGTGTTCAGCGTGGTGCCCGGCCCCGGCGTGCTCAACGCCTCAGCGGCGCTGCTGACCGCATTCGGCTGCAACGAGCCGGTGCTGTGCCTGACCGGCCAGGTGCCGACGCAATTCCTGGGCAAGGGCCGGGGCCATCTGCACGAGATGCCGGACCAGCTTGCGACACTGCGCACCTTCGTGAAATGGGCCGATCGGATCGAATACCCCGACAACGCGCCCGCGATGGTGTCGCGCGCCTTCCAGGAGATGCTGTCGGGCCGGCGCGGCCCAGCTTCGCTGGAGATGCCGTGGGACGTCTTCACCCAGCGCACCCAGGTCGCAGCCGTCAAGCCGTTCGATCCATTGCCGGCGCCGCAGCCTGATCCGGATCGCATCAAGGCCGCCGCCGATCTGATCGCCGGCAGCAAGGCGCCGATGATCTTCGTCGGCAGCGGCGCCATCGAGGCACGCGAGGAGATTCTCGAACTCGCCGAGATGATCGACGCACCGGTGGTCGCATTCCGCAGCGGCCGCGGCATCGTCTCCAACGCGCATGAGCTCGGGCTCACCATGGCATCCGCCTACAAGCTCTGGCCAAAGACCGATTTGATGATCGGCATCGGCACCCGCATGGAGCTGCCGACGATGTCGCGCTGGCCCTATCAGCCGGCCGGCCTCAAATGCGTGCGGATCGACATCGATCCGGTCGAGCTGCGCCGCTGGCCGGCCGATGCTGCCGTGATCGCCGACGCCAAGGCCGGCACCGCCGACCTCGTCGCCGCGGTCCGGAAGACGGGCTACAGCAAGACCTCGGGCCGCCGCACGGCGATCCGCGAGGCGACCTCAGCTACCGAGCAGGAGATCCAGCGCATCCAGCCGCAGATGGCCTATCTGAAGATCCTGCGCGAGGTGCTGCCGGCCAACGCCATCGTCACCGACGAGCTGTCGCAGGTCGGCTTCGCCTCCTGGTACGGTTTTCCGATCTACGAGCCGCGCACCTTCGTCACCTCGGGCTATCAGGGCACGCTCGGCTCGGGCTTCCCGACCGCGCTCGGCGCCAAGGTCGCCAACCCGAACAAGCCGGTGGTCGCAATCACAGGCGACGGCGGCTTCATGTTCGGCGTGCAGGAGCTTGCAACCGCGGTGCAGTTCAAGATCGGCGTGGTGACGCTGGTGTTCAACAACAACGCCTATGGCAATGTCCGCCGCGACCAGCGCGAGCGCTTCGACGGCCGCGTCGTTGCCTCCGACCTGGTCAATCCGGATTTCGTCAAGCTCGCGGAATCCTTCGGCGTCGGCGCCGCGCGCGTCACCTCGCCCGATCACTTCCGCCCCGTGCTGGAGAAGGCGCTGACCGACGGCGGGCCCTATGTGATCTCGGTGGAAGTGCCGACCGATTCCGAAGTCTCGCCGTGGGCGTTCATTCATCCGGCGCGGAATAACTAGGCGCTCTTCACACCGCGTTGCAGCCGCGACGCGGCGATCACGAGCAGGCCGGCGCCGGCGACCGACCAGCAGGCGACCGGCGCCCAGTGCACCAGCGGCGCGTAATCCGGCAGCTTCTGCAGGCCGCCGGCAACCGCGGCCATCCGCGCAAAGGTCGCAAGCGCCAGCGCCGAGAACACCAGCCCCGTGACCTTGCCTTCGGCGCCGGTCTCCCCGATCGCGAGCGCCGCCGACACCGCGCTCATCAGCATGCAGCCCCAGGCGGCTCCCGCCATGAACTGCGCCACGATCAGGCCATTGAGGCTGCCGGCGATCTCCGCGGCAACGATGGCAAAAGCACCGAGCAGTCCTGCCGCACCCATCACGATCAAGCCGCCACGATGCTTGACGACGATGCTTGCCGGAAACATCGCGATGTTGAAACCGATCCAGAACACCGGCATCAACCATTGCAGATCGTTCGGTTTGACGAAGCGCAGATAGAACGGTGCGCTGTTGATATTGAAGTGCAGTTGATAGGCGAGCGAGAGCAGCACCATCGAGCCGATCATGAACATCGGCACCGCGCCGAGCCGCCTTGCGGGCTCGGCAAGCCGTGCCGGTTGCGCCTGCTCGGCGACGCGGCGCTCGATCCCTGAGAACGCCAGCGCAGTCAGCAGCAGCACCGCGCCCGACAGCACGAACGGCAGCCGCGCATCGTGGTTGCGCAACACGACTCCGAGATAGGGCGAGACCGCGCCGGCGATGCCGTAGCCCAGCATCGCCAATGCCGCGAGGAACGGGACCGATGGCTGCGCGCCATACTTGCCGAGCAGCGTCAGCGGCGGCGCGCGCAGCGCCGACGAGGTGATGGCCCAGATCACGATCAGTGCAATCAACCAGACCCTTGCGCCCGGCCCGGTGCCGGCCACGTAAGGCAGCGCGATGAAGGCGACGCAGGAGATCGCGGCGAGGATGCCGACGAATACGCCGAGACGGCCGACCAGGATCGAGATCCTGTCGGCGGCCATGCCCATCGCGGTATCGGTGATGGTGAAGATGGCCTGATCCATCATCAGGATCAGGATCACGGTCGAAGGCGCGATGCCGACCTCGGCGCACAGCTTGGGCAGATAGATCAGGTAGGTGGTCCAGCCGAGCGTAAACACGAGTTGCAGCACGGCGAGATAAACGCCGGTGCGGTTGACGGCACGGTCGGCCTTGGTGCCCATGCGCCAAGTTTAGACCACCCGCGCGGTTTGCGGGAGGGGCGTCAGCGCACCTTGCGGAAAGTCAGATTGATGCGTTGGCGGCCGAGCAGGCTGTGCTCGCCTTCGGCCAGCGGCGCCACGCCATGATAAAATAGCCGTGATGGCCCGCCCCACACCGCGACATCGCCATGTTCGAGCCGGTAGCGGCGCGGCGTATCGTTGCGCTTCAGCCCGCCGAACAGGAAGATCGCCGGCAGCCCGAGCGAGATCGAGACGATCGGCGCGCCGTAATCGAGCTCGTCCTTGTCCTGATGCAGCGACAGTTTTGCGCCGGGGACATAGCGATTGATCAGGCAGGCTTCCGGCGCGAAGCCGCTGAAGCCGGCTTCATCCGCGGCGTCGGCGGCGAGCTTGCGCAACACCTCCGGCATTTCAGGCCAAAGCTGCCCGCTATCAGGATCGATCGGATCATAGCGATAGCCGCTGGGATCGGAGACCCAACCGACGCTGCCGCAATTGGTCATCGCGACCGACATGCGGTGGCCGCCCGGTGTGATCAGATGCCGGAACGGCGCCTGCTTGACGATGACGCGCAAGGCCGGGATCAGCTCCGCCTCGAACGGCCGAACGAAGCCGCGCAACAACACCGCGCCGTCCGCGATCGTCTCGCGCGGCGGGCGGGCATCGCCAATTGTCTCGAACAGATCAGCGGCCACGCCTCTCTCGCACTCACTTTGCGTCGTGGAAGATCACACCAACGGTGTGGCGATGGCCGGAGCGAATCCGGCTGACGCCATGGCGCAGATTGACACGATACGGCCCGCGCGTCCCCTGCACCGGACGGTGATGCACGGCAAAGGCCACCGCATCGCCCTTGGTCAGCGGCACCACCTCGGGCCGCGACTGCATCCGCGGCCGCTGCTCGGTCAGCACGAACTCGCCGCCGGTGAAATCGCGCCCCGGCTGCGACAGCAGGACCGCGACCTGGATCGGGAACACATGCTCGCCATAGAGGTCCTGATGCAGGCAATTGTAATCGCCCTCGCCATATTGCAGCAGCAGCGGCGTCGGCCGCGTCTGCCCGGCATCATGGCAGCGCCTCAGGAACGCCGCGTGCGACGGCGGATAGCTGATCTCGATCCCCATCGTCTGGTTCCAGCGATTGGCGGTCGCGGTCAGCCGCGCATACAGCGCCGGCCGCAGCTCCGCGATCAGGTCCGGCAGCGGGTAGGAGAAGTATTTGTACTCGCCGCGGCCGAAGCCATGACGGCCCATCACGACCCTGCTGCGGAACCGGCCGTCGTCGGGATACAGCGCGGCGATGGCATCGCATTCCTCAGGCGTCAGCAAGCCGCTGAGAACGGCGCATCCCTGCCCGTCTAGGTCGGTCGTGATTTGGTCCCAGTCGAGCCCGTCGATGCGGGCGGGGCTACTGGCGGATGGGCGAGTGAGGGTTTTGGCTGTTGCTGTCATGGGATGGAATCTGGCCCATGAACACGGTTGGCGCCACCCGATTTCCGGCGGGAATGTCCCGGAACGGAGCCCCATCTCCGCTGTCGTCCCTGCGAAAGCAGGGACCCATAGCCACCATAGTCAGTTGTTCGTGCAGGCTGGGGCCACAGCGCGCCAACCACAAAATCCTGTGGTT
>NZ_JACMYO010000163.1 GCF_020889685.1 Bradyrhizobium oropedii | reverse complement strand
CGACGTGCGGCGCCGGCGGACGCGCGGCCGGATGCGGCGCAGGCGGTGCATGCTGTACGGTTTGCGGCCTCGGCGCATGCACGGCTGGCGCTGCGACGTGCTGCGCCGGGGCGGGATGGTTCACGGCGACAGGCGGAGTGTGTCTCGTCGGCAGTGCGTGTGTAGCCGGCGTAGCGCTTGCCGCAGGCAAGGCGTGTCCCGTTGTCGACGCGTGTGCCGGCGGTAGCGCGCTTCCGGTGGGCAGCGCGTGCCCTGTCGTCGTTGTCTGTGCAGGCGGCAGCGCGCTTCCGGAAGGCAGTGCGTGTGTTGTCGACGGTGCGTGCGTTGGCGGCAGAGCGTTTCCGGTCGGCAAAGCATGTCCTGGCGGCACGGCATTTCCCGTCGGCAGAGCGTGTCCTGTCGTGGCTGGCGGATGATGGGGCGGCGGCGCCGCGACCGGCTTGCCCGGGTGCGCGGCGATCACCCCCGCACCACTGAACCGTGCCGCGTGCGCGGTCGCGGCGATTGCCGGATGACCATGGTTGTTGGCGAGCGTCAGCGCCGGATCCTTCATCGCCGCTTCCGCGTGCCGCGTCTGCTCGGCGGTCGCAGCCACATGGTGCTCGTTCGCGGCGGCGACCTGCTGCGGCGTCGGCCTCACCGTGGTGCCGCCGGTGCCGCCATTGTAGCTGACGTTGGTCGTGTTGTTGATGACGGTCTTGTTGTAGACGTTGGTGACCGAGACATTCGAGATGTTGTTGACGGAGCTGTTGTAGAAGAAGTTGCCGCCGCGCCAGTAACCGCCCTCATAGCCGACGCCGGTGTAGCCGAAGCCATAAGAGATGCCGCCGTAGAAGCCGACGGTCGCCCCCCAATAGCCGGCGTGGAACCCATAGACGCCATCGTTCCAGCCCCAGTAGCTGGGTGTCCATAGCAATGCAGGTGCGGGCGGAAGCACCCACGTGCCGGGAACCCAATAGTAACCGATATCGTCGCTCCACGCCCAATAGCCGGGAGTCCAGATGTAGCCGTCACCTGGGATCGGCGGCTGCTCGTAGACAGGCAAGGGCGGTGGTGCTGCATCGACGCTGATGCCGATACCGATGGCGAGCTGCGCGCGTGCAGCGTTGGGCGGTGAGAGAGAGCAGAGGCTGAGAGCAAGAGCGAAAGGCAGTCCAGCGATGCGGCGCATGGCACATACTCCAATCTTCTTCCCCCAGCGTTGGAGTGAATAGTGGCGGCGACATGAACCCGTTGTGAATGTTTGTGCTGACTCCGTGATTTCGAGATCGCGCGTCGACGGAATCGTTAACGACAGCGAATGCGAGTCAGCTCGGTGTCAGGATGGAACGCGATCATGTGGGTTCAATGTTGGAATAGCATGAGCCGAGTGGCTCGAACGAAAACAGGAGAATGCCGCGTGCTTGCTTCTCGCTCTGCACTGGTGGGCTTTGCCGCGCTGTGTTCGATCGGCTGCGGCCCCAGGGCTGTCGCCCTGGATCGTGAGGGCTCCATCGCGAACGCGCCTGAGGCTGCGATCAATAGAGGACAGGTCAGTGCACACACCTCTCATTCCTTTCGAGGCTGGGGGATGTCGTTGGCCTGGGAAGCCAACGATCTTTACGGCGGCGGACGTCAAGCCACGAAGATCGGAGATGCTGCGTTGCAAGGCGCGTACATGGACCTGCTGTTTGGTGATTTCGCAGCCCGTCTGACGCTGGGATTCAACATCGCACGCTACGATATCGGCGGCGGCGACGATCCCGGCCATGTCCACATGCGTCCGGATGCACAGATGGAGGGATATCAATCCGGTCCGGGTGCAGCGTTCGACTGGAACCGCGACGCCGCCCAGCGGCGCATGCTGCAGGAGGCGAAAAAACGCGGAGCGGACATATTTGAAGCGGCCTCCTACTCGCCGCCATACTGGATGACGGCAAGCGGATGCTCCGCCGGCAGCAAGCAGCGGCAACAGGACAATCTTCGTCCGGAGATGAGGGAGAGCTTCGTCGATTATCTGGCGACGGTGGTAAAGCATTTCCGCGATGCCGAGGGCATCAGGTTCGAGAGCGTGGAGCCCTTCAACGAGCCGGACGGAAATTGGGGTGCCGGGGGCACGCAGGAAGGATATTCCGCTCCGATCGCCGCGCAAAATGCCGTGCTGCCGATGCTGAAAGCCCGGCTGCACCGTAATGGCCTGGAGACCTTCGTCGCCGGTGTGGACACGAACAACATCTCCGCTGCGATCAGCGATGCAGATCACCTCGATGCGGCGTCGCTGGCCGCGATCGGTCGGTTCGACACCCACGACTATCATCACGATGTCGGCGATCTTGCCAGGCTGTAGCAGTTCAGGCTTCTCGCCGAGAAGCTTCACAAGCCGGTCTGGATGAGTGAGTTGGGCTGCTGCTTTGCCGACCAGAAGGAAAAGGGCGAGATGTGGGGAGCCCTGTTCATGGCGGATGCGATCCGCATGGACCTGCGCGATCTGGGCGCGGAGGCCTGGCTGCTGTGGCAGCCGGACTGGGAAGTGATCGGATTCGATGCGCACGGAGGGCCACCGCTTCTGAAGAAGCAATATTATGTGTTGGCGCAGTACAGCCGCTTCGTCCGTCCGGGCTTTCAGATCGTGTCGGCGGGCGGCGCCTCCAATACGCTCGCGGCCTACTCGCCTGCATCGAAACGTCTCGTTCTGGTGACGACCAGTTGGGAGGCCGGCGAGGATGATCTCGACCTGACGGCCTTCGCCGGTTTACCGGCCACAGTCACGGCCTACCGCACGACGTCGGATGCGCAGACAAACCTGCGCGAGGAGAGGATCGCTCTCTCCAGCGAAAGGCACATCGTCAACGCCTCGCCGGCGCGTTCCATCACGACCTACGTGGTCGATGGCGTGACGGCGCGATCCGATGTGCCGGTCGACAAGATCCAGGGCGTGCACAAGCTCGTTTCCCAGGCAACGCGTCTTTGCCTGAATGTCGCGGCCAACGCGACAAGCTCGGGAACTGCGATCATTCCATTTTCGTGCGGCGCATACAGCAACGAGGAGTTCAATGTCGTCGACAGGGGCGGAGGCTTCTATTCGATCCACACGGTCAACGCGCTCGCCGGATTGTGCCTCAACATATCGAACGGCACGACGTCTCCCGGCGACGGCAGGACACGCGGCGGTCCGGGGAATCTGATTCAGTGGAGCTGCGGAGATGGTCGTCTGCCCGAGAACGAATTTTCCGGATCGAGACCGCGACGCCCGGCACCTACCGCATCAAGGTGAGGAGCTCCGGGCTTTGCCTCGAGGATCCCGGCACGGGCGGCACCCTGCGCCAGAACCGCTGCGACGCAGCGGCCACCAACCAGAGATTCTCTCTGGTCGACTGAGTACCAGCGCTCCGCAGCGGTAGCTTGGCATGTCATTCAATATGCTATTGAAATAATTGAATAATACGCTGTCCCGGCAACAATCGGATCGGGAGCGGCGGGATTTCCTGCCCCCGATACCGCGACGCGACAACGCTGCGTTCAAATCGTCGTGCGAACCTTGCGGGCATCAACCGAAGGGCGCATCTGGTGCGACTAATAGAATGACGTCTTGCTCGATCAGGACCCGGCCCGCCCCCCAACTAAGGTTCAATCGAACCGGGCCGACCGCGAAGCCGACGAAACAGCACAGGGAAGTAAACCAATGAGCTTCTTTCCGAGCTGAAACCCTCCGCAAATGCAGAACGATGGATAAAGAATGTCGCGACTTCGTGCGCGAATTAATGCCCCCTGTGGTTGTGCGACGGAGAAGTCGCATCTAGTTTCCGCACCGGCCGGATTTCTCATGTTAGCCCCCGACGATATTTCCCGCGACGCGGTCTGAACGGCTGCGCCGCCCATGCGGCTCCCTTTCGGAGCCGCCACACCAGGAGATGACTGCATGTCTACCTCTGCATCCCCGAAACTCGCGGAATCAACGGCGCTCAACGAAGCCGTCAAGGCGCGGATGGCGCCGAAACAGGCGACGCAGGCGGCGCCCGTCGACATCACCGCCAATCCGGTGGCGAAGATCGTCTTCAATCCCGAAGCCACGCCTGAGGAGCGCAGCCGTCAGGTCGGAGCCCTGCTCTCGCCTGATCTCGCCGAGGATTGCAAGGCGTCGATCAAGCAGCTCGAGACCTACAAGGAATATCTGGCGCAGCAGCGCACGCTGATGCAGCGCAAGCTGATCGAGCTGTCGTCGACGACGGTGTTCGCCAAGATGAAGCAGACATTTGCCGACATGAACAAGGGCGTTCTCGACTTCCGCGAGATGATCCGGCCGCTGGTCGACAATCTGGATGCGCTCTACACGCTGCGCACTGCCGGCGACAATGTGGTGCTGGATACTTTCGCGGAGATCGAGGACGATCGCAAGCGCGAGGCCGATTGGGACCGCCGTACGTCGGAGGTCGAATCCGAAGCGCGGCAAATCAACTCCGACAAGGACATGCTGGATCGCGATATCGCCCAGCTGAAGACCCAGACCGGCCTGTTCGGCGGCATCAAGAAATCGGCGCAGGCCGAAATCGCCGCCAAGGAACTCCTGATCGCGAAGCGGATGGAGGGCCTGAAGAGCTGCCGCGACAAGGCGCAGGCGATCATCACCGAAAAAGCCGAGAACGACGCCAAGCAGGGCAAGTTCAAGGCCGAGAAGGACCAGGTCCGCAAGATGCTCGACATCTCCGGTCCCGAACACGTCAAGCGCGTCGAGGGCATCATCAAGGC
Organism: Bradyrhizobium oropedii; assembly: GCF_020889685.1. Classification (GTDB taxonomy): domain Bacteria; phylum Pseudomonadota; class Alphaproteobacteria; order Rhizobiales; family Xanthobacteraceae; genus Bradyrhizobium; species Bradyrhizobium oropedii. Next base: position 15,092 of record NZ_JACMYO010000163.1, on the reverse strand, counting down.
GGCGCTCGGCTATATCGACAAGTCGCAGGTCACAGTCTCGGAGCTGCGCGACGAACTCGGAGGGATCGAGGGCCAAGCCGACAAGCTCGTCAAGATCAACTCGCAGATGATCACGGTGGTCGCGATTCTCGACAAGGGCATCGACCTCGCCAGCACGGCGAACAAGGATAAGGTGCAGGCGCTGTCGACCGCAAAGGATGGCGAGGATACGCTTGCCCGTCTCGAGCGGGAGCGCAAGAAGAACGATTTCGAACGCCACGTCACCGCCCTGCTGGACAGCGGGCGCGGCACCAAGAAGACCGTGGCCGATCTCGAGAAGGACGCGGTCGACGCCAACACCTTCCACGACGCCCTCGGCAAGCAGAATGTCAATCTGCGCGAGCTCTCCAGCGACGGCATCGCGAGTGTCGCCACCAGCCTGAACACCACCATCCAGGCGCTGAACAACTCGGCGCTCAACGAGGCCTCGGAGAGCGTGCGCGATTCGATGCGGGCGATGAATGCGGTGACCGACGACGTCGCCAACAAGGAGGTCATCCGCCAGGCGTTGCAGGTCGACGAGGCATCCAAGCGGATCATGGAGAAGATCGAGTCGATGTCGAACATCGCCGAATCGCTGCAGGCCGCCAACAAGCTGCGGGAAGACGGGCTCTCCAATATCCAGAGCCGGCTCGGCGAGCTCAGCGACGTCACCGCGACCGTGCGTGCGCGGTTGCAGGAGAGCATCGGCATGGACGCCAAGGATTCCGGCGCGTCGGCCGCCTCGGCCGCGCCGAAGCCGGTCGACGACAAGGAGATTACGTTCGGGCAGATCTGAGGCCCGCCTGCCGGACCGGCACTGCCGGTCCGGCCTTCCCCACTTGCACGCCTGACCGATGGAAATCCCCAAATGGCCGACAACTTCCTGATCACCGGCAGCGACGAGCTCGCCAAGCGGAAGAACTTCAAGCTGGTTGGCTGCGCGGAGAAGTTCGAGGAATTGTGCACCATCCTGACGCGGATGGAAGCCAACAGCGTGATCGTCTCCGGCCCGAGCGGCGTCGGCATCACCACGCTGGCGCTGGCGCTGCAGGCCCGCAAGGCGGACCCCGACGCGCCGTTCGACATCGTCAACAAGCGGCTGTTCTGGCTCGACACTGACGGCCTGTTCGGCCTCGGCGACAACGAGGCCATCGTCAAGCAGTTCAAGACGATCTTTGCGACCCTGAACCGCACCCCCGACAGCGTCCTGATCGTCGAGGATACGCTCGATCTGATCGATGCGCTGCGCAACAGCGGGCTGATGCACATCGTCAACGCGTTGACGGCGATGGTGAAGGCGAAGAAGACGCAGGTCTTCCTCGAGGTGCGCGAGGCCGACCTGACGCAGGTTCTCAAGTGTCATTCCGATTTCCGCGATCACTTCACGCTGATGGATCTGACAGAGCCGGTCGGCGCTGAACTGGAGGAGATCGCGCTGCACGGCGCCAAGGACCTCGAGGAGAACTACGGGGTCCGGATCGATCCGGCGGCGGTCAAGGCGGCCATCGACATGTCGAGCAAGTACCGGTCGCTCGACACCGGCCTCTCCGCGGCGCAGCCCGCGCGCACCCGCACCCTGCTCGATCGCGGCATGGCGCGCTATCTGCTGCGGGCGCATTCGACCCCGCCGCTGCTCGCAGAGCTCGAGGCACAGCTCACGCGTCTCACGGCCGCCGGGCCGGGCTCCGGAAACGAGGAAAAGTCCGCCAGCGTGCGCGCCGCCATCGCCCGCCACAAGGCCGAGTTCGCCGAATACCAGGCCAGGATCAAGGGCTACTACGCGGCGCAACGCGAGGGCGAGAAGTCGATCGCGCACATGGAGGCGCAGTTGCGCGGGCTCGAGGAAGAGGAGAAGAAGCGGCACCTCGACGAACCCGCCGGCAAGGCCTCCGGCGGCGACGCGGACTTCGATTTGATCGCCAGGGCGTCCGGCTATGCGACGCCCGAGATTCTCAAGCTGCGCGGCGAGATCGCGCAGACCCAGGCGGCCGTCGACGAAAATCGTGTGAAATACAAGGCCGTCACCAAGGAGATCAACGACCGGCTGCTGTTCACCGCGGATATGGTGATCGACGAATTTTCGCTGATCTCCGGGATCGATGCCTCCAAGCTCAAGCAGAATGACGCCGTCAAGCTGCTCAATCTCCACGGCTCGCTGAAGCGGCGCGTGTTCGGTCAGGACGAGGTGCTCGATCATGTCGATCGGGCGGTCAAGGTCTGGCGGCGCGGGCGGCGCACCGACAGGCCGCTGCCGTTCCTGTTCTGCGGCGCCAGCGGCGTCGGCAAGACCGAGGTCTCCAAGGGGTTGGCGGAGGCGCTGTTCGATACCGACAAGGCGCTGAACCGCTACGACATGGGCGAGTTCATGGAGAAGAACGACGTCACCAAGCTGATCGGCGCGCCTCCGGGCTATGACGGCTTCGCCGCGGGCGGCGAGATGACCAACTCGGTCCGCGCCAATCCGTATCAGGTCATGCTGTGGGACGAGATCGAGAAGGCTCATCCCGACATCTTCAACATCTGCCTCAACATCCTCGACGACGGCCGGTGCCGCGACAATCTGGGCCGCAAGGTCGAGTTCGGCGACGTGGTGATGCCGATGACCACCAACATCGGCGCGGATCACGCGCTGCGGGTCGGCACCGGTCCCGGGGACCTCAGCCAGGAAGAGGCCTACGAACTCACCATCCGCGATCTGAAGAAGTCCTTCCGAACGGAATTCCTGAACCGCTTCGAGGGCCGCGAGAACATCATCCTGTTCCACAAGCTCAACATGGAGACGATCGAGAAGATCGTGTTCCGCGAAATCTCGCGCATCAACGCCTTCTACGCGGCGCAATCGATCGAGGTGCGCTTCCCGGAAGTGCAGCTGCGCGAGTTCTGCGACAAGACCTATTCGCCCGAGATCGGAGCGCGCGGTCTGCCGGGCCGTATCAAGCGCATCGAGGCCCTGATCGTCGAGAAAACCATGGCGGACGCCGCCTTCGGCGGCACGCTCGACATCGGCTTCGATGCCAAGAGCCGCAATTTCACGTCGAACTGGATCCCCCATGACAGAAAAGCCGCATGACGACGCCAACGCGTTGCTGGACGGCATCGACAAGACGCTGTCCGACTTCAAAACCAAGGCCTACGAGGCCAAGAAGTCTTACGACCAGTCGGAGATCGGACGCGCCCACCGCGAGCTGAGCATGCTCGGCCGGTTCTGGTCGCAGTTCGTCCGCTCCTGCGGGTGGATCTACCTGCAGCTGATCGCGCCGGTCACCTGGCGGCTGTACCGCTTCGTGCGATGGCTATTCGCCCGCTACCGCGCGCTGTGGGCGCGCTGCGTCTACGCCAAGGACGCCTATGGCGATCCGGAATTCAGCAAGGCGCGCGGCGGAATCATGATCCTCGCGACGATCGTCGCCTGCTACGTCCTCTATAGCGCGGCGATGGTCGCCGCGACCCTGCCCTGGTACCTTGCCACCGTGCAGCGCGACGAGCAGCTCTATCTTTCCAATTCCCAGAACCTCTCCAGCTCGCAAACCGAGGGCCTGGAAGTCCACGAGGTCTACGGTTGCGAGACGCTGCCCTGCACCGAGCAGAACACGGTGACCTTCCGGGTGCGTTCGACCTGGTTCAACGAAATCTGGAGCGTCCTCCACCATGGCTCGCTGTTCTATCCCGGTTACGTCGCAGCTGCCGTCAGCCCTGTGCTGAACCGCTGTGTCATCACCTCCTACGGTGTCCGCCGGAAATTCCTGGTGCGATCATGGGAGCTCTATCCCGACCTCGTTCAGGTCGAATGCATGCCGACCGGCGCTGGCGAGGACAGCAAGGTGATCAACAACAAGGACTATCGCTAGGTCCGCGCCAATAGGGGCGGCCCATGCAGCGGTGGCTATGCATCTTGATGTTGGTCGCGCAACGCGATTAAGGCCCAGACTACAGCGGCGCAGAATCGCGATCAAACAGACGTGCGATTCGCCAATTGTCTCAGGGCACGGGCTGGGGTTCTGTACCTCCAATCGAGGCTCCTTCGCATGAAACGAGCATTGCCAGGATTGTGATCCGGTTTCATACTCTGGCGCCGGAAGCACATCTCCACGGCGCGGCCGGCGCGAAGATGCGAGAAGCGATACCTTAGAAGCGGAAAGACGGCGATGCGGCTTCGTCTCGCGTTTGCTTTTGTATCGATGGCGGCGCTGCTCGTTGATCCGATTGCCGCCATGTCGCAAGACATGTTGAGCAGCGTCGACCTCGATAGTCCGGAAATGACGACGTCGGAGATGACGCGCGCCGAGGTCGACGCGCTCCTCAAGGCCGCGCCTCAAGGAGACCGACACACCGTGGATTTGGAGGGAAAGCGACTGTCGCGCCTCGATCTCTCGGGCCTCGACTTCTCCGGCGGCAACCTTCATCTCGTCAAGCTCAACCGGACCAATCTGAAAGCTGCGCGCTTCGATCGGACCGTGCTGAACCAGGCGTGGCTCATCGACGCAGATCTGACGGGGGCGTCCTTCGTCAAGGCATCGCTGCTCGGCACGCAGATGCAGCGCGCCAAGCTTGGCGGCGCCGATTTGAGCGGCGCTCGCATCACAGCCGATCTATCCGGTGCCAGCCTGATCGGCGCCAGGCTCGCCGGTGCGGATTTGAGCGCCGATATGCGCAACCAATCGATGGGCCTGATGCGGGGCGTGCTCAAATCCGCCGATCTCCGGAATGCGGATCTGAGCGGCGCCAATCTCGCGCGCGCCGATCTCGAATTCGCGCAGTTGCAGAACGCGAACCTGGCGAACTGCAACCTCAACAAGGCTGACCTTGCGGGAGCCGACCTCTCCGGCGCCAATCTCGCCGGCGTCGATTTCACCGAGACCGACCTTGCGTCGGCCGTCTTGCCGAGCGCGGCCGCGCTGGCAGAGGCCCGTAACCTGGACAAGGCCAGGAACTTGAGCCTGGCGCGACGGCCAAATTGACCAAGGCGCAGTACGCATGCGGTCACACTCGATCTGTTGTATAGTTGCCGGCGAGGGGGCTGCTGCCTTGCAAGGGAGGTCCTCCATGAAGGTCAAGGACGTGATGCACAAGGGTGTCGATTGGGTCAGCCCCGATACCCCGATCACTGAAGTCGCAAAATTGATGCAAGGGCACGATGTCGGTTGCATTCCGATCGGACAAGACGATCGTCTGATCGGGATGGTGACGGATCGCGACCTCGTCTGTAAAGGTCTTGCGAGCAAGGACTTCAACTCCGCGCGCACCACGGCGCGCGATGTGATGACCGAAGGCATCCACTGCTGCCGGGAAGACGACGATCTGGCGAAAGCGGTGCATCACATGGAAACGCTGAAGATCCGCAGGCTGCCTGTAATCAACAAGAGCAAGCGAATGGTCGGCATGGTCAGCCTGGGGGATGTGGGCCACTTTGCCGGTGCCGATCTCATGTCCGAATACATGAAGAGCGTGTCGGCTCATCATTGAGGCGAGGCCGGTCTGCCGGAAACCGGCAGACCGGCCGGCACCATTGGCCGGACAACGGGCGGGCAGGAAAAAAGAAGTGGCACACCATTCAGGACAACCAACGAGCACATATATAATTGAAATTACATGTGATTTCCTATCCTAAGCGTTCGATCGCCGTCGGTGCCGACTTCGGTCCCACCCGCTGTCTTTGGGAAATTCAGCACGCTTCACGACAGCGTCCACCTTTCGCTGCGGGATCGTGTATTGTCATCGGAAGCCGTCGAAGCTTCGATACCGGGCTCGAAGGGATGCACTCCAGAATCAAGCTGATGATCGCGGCTGCGATCGGACGGCACGGCAAATGGAGGACATAATGGCGTGGCGCGACGACAAGGCCCGGGCAACCCTGATCCGCGACGCAGCGGGCAGCGTGCCAGCGGGCAAGAGCCCCCGGGCCTTTGCCGAGCCGTTGTTCGGCTACACCAACATCGAGGATCTCGCCAATTACGATGCCGCCTCGCTTGCGCTCCTGGCGGAGCAGGCTTGGGAGCACGTCCAGCGGCGCACGGCCGGCAGCGCCGATATCCGCGTCGTCAACCCCACATTGCCGAACGGGCGCGAGATTTCCGTGCTCGAAATTCTCAACGACAATATGCCTTTCCTGTTCGATTCCACCATGGCGGAGCTCGCCGAGCAGGGCATCGAAGTCAGCCTCGTTGCTCACCCGATCATCGCCGTGGATCGCGATGATGATGGCAAGCTGCTGCGGTTCTACGGGGAAGCTTTGCCGGAGGGAGCCAAGGGCGCGCGCGAAAGCTTGATTCATTTCCACATCACCCGCCTGGACGCCGATGCCGATCGCCAGAAGCTGATCGACGGCCTGACCAGAACGTTGAGCGATGTCCGCGCCTGCGTCGCGGACTGGCGCGGCATGCGTGACCGCGTCGAGGAAGCGATCAAGACGTTCTCTTCAAATCCGCCGCCGCTGCCGATCGACGAGGTCGCCGAAGCCAATCAGTTCCTGCAATGGCTCTGCGCGGACAATTTCACGTTCCTCGGCGTGCGCGAGTATCGCTTCTCGCCCGATAGCGAAGCGTCGGACGACATCACTACCGGCGAAGGCCTCGGAATCCTGCGCGATCCGGACGTGAAGGTTCTGCGCCGCGGCAACGATATGGTGGTGATGTCGCCGGAAATTCGGGAGTTCATGCACGAGCCGACCCTGCTGATCGTCATCAAGGCCAATGTCAGCAGCCGCGTCCATCGCCGCATCCGGATGGATTATGTAGGCATCAAGCTCTATTCGCCCGACGGCCGGCTCGAAGGCGAACTGCGCGTCGTCGGCCTCTTCACCTCGGGCGCCTACACCCGCTCGGCACGGCAGATCCCCTATGTGCGCCTCAAGATTTCGCGGGTGCTGCAGCGCGCGGGCTTCGATCCGAACGGCCATTCCGGCAAGGCGCTCATGCATATTCTCGAAGATTATCCGCGTGACGACTTGTTCCAGATCGACGTCGACACACTCTACAATTTCGTCATCGAGATCCTGCTCCTCTACGAGCGCCCGCGCGTCCGGGCGCTGGTGCGGGTGGACAAGTTCGATCGCTTCGTCTCCATCCTCACCTTCATTCCGCGCGACAAATACGACACCGACGTCCGCACGCGCGTCGGAGCCTTCCTGTCGCAAGTCTTCAAGGGGACCCTGTCCGCTTCCTACGTATCATTCCCTGAAGGCGCGCTTGCGCGCGTCCACTTCATCGTCGGGCGCTATGAAGGCAAAACGCCCGTCGTCGACCACGCCACGCTAGAAGCCGGGATCGGCGCCATTGCCGCGACCTGGGCTGACAAGCTGAAGGCAGCGCTCACCGCGTCGACCGACGGCATGCGAGCACGCATGATCGCCAACCGGTATGCACGGGCCTTTAGCGGCGGGTATACCGAGGTTTTCACCGCGGAGCAGGCGATTGCCGATATCGCGACCATCGAAAGGTTGACGCCCGCCCGCCCGGTGACGATCTCGGTTTACCGCGTCGAAGGCGACGATCCGAAGCGCTTCGGCCTGAAAGTGTTTTCGGACGCCGCCCCCCTGTCGTTGTCCTACCGCGTGCCGGTAATCGAAAATCACGGCCTGCGCGTTGTCAACGAACGCACCTATCAGATCGTGCCCGGTAACAGGCCGGAGCCGGTCTGGCTGCACGACATGACGATCGAGACCAGCGACGACCAGCCCATCGAGATCACCCCGGAATTCAGCCATCGGCTGGAAGCCTCGATCATGGCGGTGGTCGCCGATCGCGCCGAATCCGACGGATACAATGGCTTGATCCTGCGCACCGCCCTGGGCTGGCGCGAGGTCTCGACCATCCGGGCGATGTCCCGCTATTTGCACCAGATCCGCGCTCCGTTCACCCAGGACTACATGTGGGAGACCTTGCGCAAGAACGCCGCGATCACAGCCACCCTGGTCGCGCTGTTCCGGACCCGCCTCGATCCGCGCCTCATCTTGACAGATGCCGAGCGCGCGGCACGCGAGACGGCTTTGCTTGCCGAGATCGAGGAGCAGCTCAAATCCGTCGCCTCGCTCGATGAAGACCGCATTCTGCGCCGCTTCACCAATCTGGTGCAGGCGACCGTTCGCACCAATCTGTGGCAGATCGGCGAGAACGGACATCCGCGCCCGGTGATCTCCTTCAAGTTCGAGGCGCGCCGGATCGATGACTTGCCCGCTCCACGGCCTCTCTACGAGATCTTCGTCTATTCTCCTCGTGTCGAAGGTATTCATCTGCGCTTCGGCAAGGTTGCGCGCGGCGGCTTGCGCTGGTCCGACCGGCCGCAGGATTTCCGCACCGAGATCCTCGGCCTGGTGAAGGCGCAGCAGGTCAAGAACGCCGTGATCGTGCCGGTCGGCGCCAAGGGCGGCTTCGTACCCAAGCGCCTGCCGCCACCTTCCAATCGCGACGCCTGGCTCGCGGAGGGCACCGAAGCCTATCGCATCTTCGTTCGCTCGCTGCTCGAACTCACCGACAATCTCGACGGTGACATCGTCGTGCCGCCCGAATCCACCGTGCGTTACGACGGCGATGACCCCTACCTCGTCGTTGCTGCCGACAAGGGCACTGCCACCTTCTCCGACGTCGCCAACGCGATCTCGGCCGAGAAGAACCACTGGCTCGGCGATGCCTTCGCATCCGGTGGCAGCCAGGGCTACGATCACAAGAAGATGGGGATCACAGCGCGCGGCGCCTGGGAGGCGGTCAAGCGTCACTTCCGCGAGCTCGGTACCGACATTCAGACCATGCCGTTCACCGCGGTCGGCGTGGGCGACATGTCGGGTGACGTCTTCGGCAATGGTATGCTGCTCTCGCCGGCGACAAGGCTTGTGGCGGCTTTCGATCATCGCGACATCTTCATCGATCCTTCGCCCGATCCATTGACCAGCTTCGCCGAGCGCAAGCGGCTGTTCGATCTGCCGCGATCGAGCTGGCAGGACTACAACAAGTCGCTGATCTCGCAGGGCGGCGGCGTGTTCTCGCGCTCGCTCAAGGCGATTCCGCTCGCGCCGGAAGTGCGCGCGCTGCTCGATCTCGACAAGCCACAAGCCACGCCTTTCGAGGTCATGACGGCGATCCTGAAGGCTCGCGCGGACCTCCTGTGGTTTGGCGGCATCGGCACCTATGTCCGCTCCTCCGCGGAAACCGACGATCAGGCCGGGGACCGCGCCAACGATCCGATCCGCATCGCGGGCGGCGACGTGCGCGCCCGGGTGATCGGCGAAGGGGCCAACCTCGGCGTTACCCAGCGCGGCCGCGTCGAAGCGGCGCAGAAGGGCGTCAAGCTCAACACCGATGCCATCGACAATTCGGCCGGCGTGAACACGTCCGATGTCGAGGTCAATATCAAGGTCGCGCTGGCGCGCCCCGAGCGCGAGGGACGCCTCAGTCCGGCTGACCGCAACAGCCTGCTTGCCGCGATGACCGAGGAGGTCGGCGCCCTGGTGCTGCGTAACAACTATCTGCAGACGCTGGCGCTCTCGCTGGCCGAGCGCAAGGGTGTGGCAGAGACCGGCTTCCTTACTCGCCTGATGCAGTCGCTCGAACTACGCGGCTTGCTCAGCCGCGCGGTGGAGTTCCTGCCCGACGACGCCGCGCTCACCGAGCGCACACGGCGCGGCCAGTTCCTGACGCGGCCCGAGCTTGCCGTGTTGCTCGCCTACGCCAAGCTGACCCTCTACGATGACCTGCTCGTCACCGGCGTGCCCGATGATCCCTATCTTGCCCGCGAACTATCTCAGTATTTTCCGCGCGAGATTCAGGACAAATTCCCGAGCGCGGCCGAATTGCATCGGCTGCGGCGGGAGATCATCGCGACCAGTCTCGCCAATGCGGTGATCAATCGCGGTGGCCCGGCCTGTGTGGTGCGCCTGATCGACGAGACCGACGCCGATGTCCCGACCATCGTCATGGCCTATGTGGCGGTCGATGAATGCTACGGACTGAAGTGGCTCAATGACGCGATCGATGCACTCGACGCCTGCGTCGATGGGCAGTTGCAGCTGTCTCTCTACGCTTCAGTGCAGGACCTCCTGCTCTCCCGCATGGTCTGGTACGTGCGCAATGTCGATTTCAAGGACGGACTGGAGGCCGTCGTCGCGCGCTTCGGCCCGGCTATCCGCCAGATCGTCGCCGGGCTCGACACCGCCCTGCCGCCGGACTTGCAAGCAGCGCGCGTCAAGCGGCGGCAGGAACTCGCCGACGCCGGTGTCCCGGCCGGCCTCGCCGGCGAGCTCGCCGATCTCGACGCTCTGGACTCGGCACCCGACATCGTGACGGTTGCCGAGCGCACCACGCGCCCTATCGGCGATGCCGCCGCGACCTTCTACGCCGCCGAGGCGAATTTCCGTCTCGACCGCATCATCGCCGCCGCTCGCAAGGTGCCGGCCAACGATTATTTCGAACGCATGGCCATTGACCGCGCCGTTGAGCAGATCGCTGGCGCTGAAAGGAGACTGGCCGCGGACATGCTCGCAACCGGCCAGTCTGGCCAGGAGGCCGTCGAGACCTGGCTCGCGGCTCACCCCGAAGTGACGCGTATCCGCCGCTCAGTCGAGGAGATCGCTGCCAGTGGCATGACCCTCGCCAAGCTGACGGTGGCGGCGAACCTGCTCGGGGACCTGGTCAGAGCCTGAGAGCGTGCGAGGCAGCGATGTGAGAAGCGCAATGCTTGCGCAAGTTGATAGCCGGCGAATGGAGGAATCCAATGATCCACGCCACTTGCCATACCGCGGACAACGTCCGCTGCATCGAGTTCGATGCCACACCCTGGTTCAACGAGGCTGACGCTCCGAGCATTATCGATTTGGCTCAACGAGGATGGACCAGCACCGCAATTGCAGATTCCCTCGAGCACCGACAAGGGTACGAACGCTTGCACGATCTCGTTGAGTATGCGGCGAAGCGACTGCAATTGGAGTCTCTGGAGGATCCAACCTGGGAAACTTTCGAGTGCGTCGTCGATGAACCCGAGGCTGTCGCCTGGCTCGAGAAGAACCGTCCCAACGTTGCGGCAAGAATCCAGTAAGCCGAGGGAAGCGAAGCAAAGGCCACAATTGATTGGCGACACCGCGAGCGAAGCGAAAATGGCGCGCCACGGCCGATGAAGATGGGCACTACTCGTTCGCCGTGGCGCTATGATGCTGTGGCGGATTATACGCTCCAACCGGCTAACCTGCGATGGCCTGCGATCTTGCGCTACGCTTCACAGGCAACTGTTACGCAATTCCGAAGATTCGTTCCTTTTCACTCAGCTACAGAGTGTGCCACCAAGGTTGACTCTTAGAGTTGCCTAGCTAAATTGCGATCGCTTTGGGGTTGTGCGCTTGGGCGCCTCAATCGATGCGCGATGGCGCGTCGACTCGCGACGATGTTTCGTCGCCCAAATCGTGCCGGAGGCCACCATGGCTCTCAAACCTTCTACGCGCATGCGCACTCTCGTAATCGCGCTGGTCGGCGCGCTTGCTGCCTCGTCGTCGATCGCGCTTGGATGCACCAGGCTGGTCTATCTCGGCGCAAACGGGCAGGTGGTCACGGCACGATCGATGGATTGGAGAAGCGACGTCGCAACGAACCTCTGGATATTTCCAAGAGGCATGAAGCGCAACGGCGAGGTCGGCCCCAATTCGGTTCAATGGACGTCAAAATATGGCAGCGTGATCGCGTCGGGATATGACATTGCGACGACGGATGGGCTGAACGAAGCGGGGTTGGTGGCCAATGTGCTTTGGCTCGTGGAGTCCGAATATCCAAAATTCGATTCCAGCAGGCCGGGCCTGACCATTGCCGCCTGGGCGCAGTACGTGCTTGATAATTTCCGGACGGTCCGGGAAGCCGTCGACGCCCTTCAGGAGGAGCCTTTCACCATTGTCACCGACAATGTGCCCGGCGAGAAGCGCTTGGCGACCCTGCATCTCTCGATCTCGGACGCAACCGGCGACAGCGCCATCGTCGAGTATATCGGCGGCAAGCAGGTCATTCACCACGACCGCAAGTATCAGGTGATGACGAATTCGCCGATATTCGATGAGCAGTTGGCGCTCAACGCATACTGGAAGCAGATTGGCGGCACCGCGATGCTGCCGGGCACCAACCGGGCCGCGGACCGCTTCGCGCGCGCGTCCTTCTATGTCAACGCGATCCCGAAGGACGAAGACCCCAACCGAGCCGTGGCCAGCGTCTTCAGCGTGATCCGGAACGCCTCCGTTCCGTTTGGGATAACCACCCAGAACGAGCCCAACATTTCATCCACGCGATGGCGCACCGTCGCCGATCATCAACGCAAGCTCTATTTTTTCGAGTCGGTGCTAACCCCGAATGTCTTCTGGGTCGATCTCAGGACGATCGACTTTTCGCTGGAGACCGGCAAGGTGAAGAAACTCGATCTTGGCCCCGATCAGGCGCGCACATTCTCGGGAGATGCCACGAAAAGCTTCCAGGAGGCCGAGCCGTTCAAGTTCCTGGGATTGCCGATGTGAGGGATCTCTCATGGCGCACGGCAGAACGGACCATGGCTGAATCGTCACCGGCTGACGATCCGCAAGGAGATGAATGGCGCACCCGACACGATTCGAACGTGTGACCTTTGCCTTCGGAGGGCAACGCTCTATCCAGCTGAGCTACGGGTGCGTGCAGCCACCATTTAGCTGATTGGCTCCGGGTCGGCAACGGCGTTGTCCGGCCGGTGAAGGGCTGTAAACTGCCTGCGCCAATATGACAGGCCACGAAAAAAGGCCGTCTTTCGAGGGAGTTTGCCCATGCGTCCGCTGGAATTCGGCTGGTATCTGCCCACGCATGGCGACACCACGGCCTATGGGCTGATGGAGGCGCAAATCGCCGGCTCACCGGAACTCTGCGAGCGCGTGGTCAAGGCGGCCGAGGACGCCTCCTTTGAGTATCTCCTGATTCCGGTCGGCTCGGTGTGCTGGGAGGCCTGGATCGCCGGCGCCTTCATGGCCGCGCGCTCCAGCCGGATCAAGCCGCTGATCGCGGCAAGGCCCGGCTACATCAACCCGGTGCTCATGGCCAAGATGATCTCGACCTTCGACCAGATGTCGGGCGGGCGGATCTGCATCAACCTGATCGCGGGCCAGAACGAGAGCGAGGTCGAGGCCGAGGGCGTGCGCTATGCCAAGGAGGAGCGTTACGCGCTGATGGAGGAGGAGGTCTCGATCCTGAAGGCGCTGTGGACCACACGTGGCCCGGTGCATTTCGAAGGCAAGTTTCACACGATATCGGGTGCGCATATCAGGCCGCGTCCGTTGCAGCAGCCGTTCCCGAAATTCTATCTCGGCGGCGGCTCGCGGCAGGCCTGGGAGGTGTCGGCGAAGCATTCCGACGTTCATCTGTTCTGGGGAGATCTGCCGGAGCGCATCGCTGACAATATCGCCGAGATCCGCAAAATGGCGCGGGCGCATGACCGCGACGATGCGATCGGCTTCGGCATGCGGCTGCAGGTGATCTGCCGCGAGAACGAGGCGGATGCCTGGGAGGCGGCCGACCAGCTGGTGCGCCACGCCACCGACCGGCAGAAGCAGGAGATGAAGACGCTCTATGTCAGGTCGGAGGCCAACCAGCGCGTGCAGCAGCTCGCGCGCGATTACGGCGACCTCCTGATGCCGCATCTGTGGACCGGGATCACCAAGGTGCGGCCCGGCGCCGGCATCGCGGTGGTCGGCAATCCCGAGCAATGCGCCGCGACCTTGCAGCAGTTCATCGACGCCGGCTGCCACTCCTTCTGCCTGTCCGGCTATCTGCACGACGAGGAGGCCGAGCGGTTCGGCCGCCTGGTCCGCCCGATCCTCGCCGCGAACAATCGCGGGCGGCTCGGCGCGTGATGCGCGGTATCGAAGCTTTCCGAAAATTCATGGGTGAACCGGCGTCGGACGCGTCATGATCCGGCCGGAATCGCGACCTCGCGGCACAATGGAGATTGAACCATGCATCACCGAGCCTGGCTCGCGGCCTTGGCGCTGTTCGCCGTAACGGCCGCTCACGCGCCGGTCGCCTCGGCAACGCAGGCGCAGATCGGGCGCGACAAGAAGCCGGTCAAGGAAATCGCCGGCGGGCGGATTGCCGTCGGCAGCGCGGTGTTTCCGCTTTATCTCTCGGCGGAATGGTCCAATCCGATGCCCGATATCAGCCGCGCGGTGCTGGTGCTGCACGGGGTGCTGCGCAACGCCGACGATTATTTCCGCGCGGCGCTGAGTGCGCAGGCCGCGGCCGGCGATACCGGCAAGAGCACGCTGATGATCGCGCCGCAATTCCTGATCGAGCCTGACGTCGAGGCGTTCAAGCTGCCGGCGGAGACGCTGCGCTGGAGCCTCTATGGCTGGCAGGGAGGCGAACCCGCGATCGCGCCCGGCCCGGCGAGCTCATTCGAGGCACTCGACGCCATCCTGGCCAAGCTCGGCGACCGCAAGCTGTTCCCGAACCTGAAGCAGGTCGTGGTGTTCGGCCATTCCGGCGGCGGCCAGGTGGTGCAGCGCTATGCGATTGCGGTGAAGGGCGACCAAGTGCTGCTGCGCGAGGGCATCGGCGTGCGCTACGTGGTCGCCAATCCCTCCTCCTATGCGTATTTCACCAAGGAGCGGCCGGAGCCCGCGATCGCGGCGACGTGCGAAGGCTTTAACAGCTGGAAGTTCGGCATGGACGACCGTCCGCCCTATCTCGCCGCGCCGCCGCCAACTGCGCTGGAGCAGGCCTATGTCGCGCGCCGCGTGATCTATCTGCTCGGCACGCTCGACACCAATCCCGATCATCCCGCGCTCGACAAATCCTGCATGGCGGAAGCCGAAGGGCCGTATCGTTACGCGCGCGGGCACTCTTATGTTGCCGCGATGCAGGCCCGCGACGGCGGCACGCCGAACCACAGCGTGTGGGATGTGCCCGGCGTCGGCCACGAGGGCGGCAAGATGCTCAACTCGCCCTGCGGCCTGACTGCCGTGTTCGATATTCCCGGCTGCGAGGCGGCGCGTTAAAGGATCGTGACGTTACCTCGCTAGAGCGACGGACTCCACTTTACCTCGCCCCGCGCGCGCGGGGAGAGGTCGGAACGCATCGTTAGATGCGTTCCGG
>NZ_JACMYO010000162.1 GCF_020889685.1 Bradyrhizobium oropedii | reverse complement strand
AACCACCGCTGCCAGCTGTTCTACGACGCTGGGGCCACAGCGCGCTTCAACAACCACCGCTGCCAGCTGTTCTACGACGCTGGGGCCACAGCGCGCTTCAACAATGCACGCCTGTGGTTATGGGTCCCGGCTCCCGTGCGCAATTGCGCACTAGGCCGGGACGACAGTGTGCTTGTTGCGCGAGGCGAAATTACATCAACTGCCTCGCCCGAATTCGCATGGGCGTATGCCGAAACACCGGTATTCCCGGCGAACGGGCACGCTACAGTCGATCCACAATGCTGGATCGGACCAGAATGCACGGCGTGATGGGCAAGCCGCCCGGCGCGGCTAAAGACAACATCGCGACATCGAAGGTCATGCTGCTGATGCTCGTCGTGATGACGGGCGTCGCGCCGATCTCGCTCTACATGCTGGTCCCGGCGCTGCCGGTGCTGGCGACCACTTTCGGCCGCGACATCGGCATCGCGCAGATGACCGTGTCGCTTTACATGGTCGGCATTGCGCTCTCGCAGCTCATCATGGGTCCGCTGTCCGACAAGTTCGGCCGCCGCCCGGTGCTGCTCGCAGGCCTCGGCCTGATGGTGGTGGCGGGCATCGGCTCTGACTTCGCCGAGACCCTGCCGCAGCTGATCGCGGCTCGCTTCTTCCAGGCGCTCGGCGGCGCCAGCGGCATGGTGATCAGCCGTGCCATCATCCGCGATCTCTATCCGCGCGAGCGGGTCGGCGCCATGATCAGCCTCGTCGTCGCCGCGCTGATGATCGCGCAGATGGTCAGCCCGTTGACCGGCGGCCTTCTGGAAACCGCATTCGGCTGGCGCGCAATCCTCTATCTCATCACCGCGGCGTCGCTGACCGTCACGATCTTCATCGCGCTGGCGCTGCCCGAGACCCGCCGCGACCGCGCCGACAGTTCGAGCTTTCGCGGCGACCTCGGTGGACTGCTGCGCAGCCGCGCCTTCGTCGGCTATCTCATGTGCCAGGTGCTGGCGTCGCAGATCATCTTCGCCTTCGCCGGCGGCGGCCCCTACATCGTGGTGACCCAGATGGGCCGCAGCAGCGCCGAATATGGCGCGTGGTTCGCGATGACGGGGTTCGGCTACTTCATCGGCAACCTGCTCTGCGTGCGGTTCGCGCCGCGGCACTCGCTGGAGAAGCTGATCTGGTTCGGGCTCGCGCTGCAGCTCGGCGGCAGCCTGTTGAACCTGATCTGGAGTTTTGCCGGGCTGAACCAGGCGCCGCTCTGGCTGTTCGGCACCCAGATGATCGTGATGGTCGCCAATGCCTTCGTGATGGCCAATTCCGCCGCCGGCGCCATCAGCATCCGGCCCGAGGCGGCCGGCACCGCCTCCGGCGCCATGGGCTTCCTGCAGCAGGGCATCGGCTCGCTGATCTCGCAATTCGGCGCCTATCTCGGCGGCCACTCCACGACTACCCTGCCGCTGACCTCGGCGATCTTCGCGATCTCGATCGCCTGCGCCTGCACCATGATCTTCGTGGTGCCGCGGCGGAATGTGGTGGTGAGCGAGGAGCTGATCGCGCAGGCGGAGGAGGATGAGCAGGGGATGATGTGATGGCGCTCGCCCACATCCTCATCCGTCATCCTCGACACCTCGTCGTCATTGCGAGCGAAGCGAAGCAATCCATGCTTCGGCGCATGTGGAGCGATGGATTGCTTCGTCGCTGTCGCTCCTCGTAATGACGGAGGAGGCGCCCTATTCCTCGATCAGCTTCAGCCACTCGTCTTCGGTCAGCACCGCAACGCCAAGCTCGCGCGCCTTGGTCAACTTCGACCCGGCCTCCTCGCCGGCGACGACGTAGTCGGTCTTCTTTGAAACCGAGCCCGCGACCTTGGCACCGAGCCGCTCGGCCATCGCCTTGGCTTCGTCACGGGTGAATTTCGTCAGGGAGCCGGTGAACACCACGGTCTTGTCCGAGACCGGCGAGCTCTTGCGCGGCTGCTCGGCGGGCTTCACATCGATCTGGCGCAGCAATTCGCCGAGCGCCTTGACGTTGCGCGGCTCGGCAAAGAACTCGACAACTGCGTCCGCAACGATCTCGCCGATCCCATCGATAGCGTTGAGATCCCGGTAGGCTTCGGTGGTGTTCTCTTCGTCCTCGCTGCCCTTGGCGGCAGCCAGCATCGCCTCACGGAAATTCTCGATCGTGTGGTAGTGCCGCGCGAGCAGCTTGGCGTTGCCTTCGCCGACATGGCGAATGCCGAGCGCAAAGATCAACCGGTGCAGTTCGATATTGCGACGCGCGTCGATCGCGTCGAACAGATTGCGCACCGAGGTTTCGCCGTAGCCTTCGCGCTCCATCAACTTGGAGGTCGAACGCCCGTCACGCTCGCGCAGGGTGAAGATGTCGACCGGCGACTTCACCAGTCCGTCCTCGTAGAATTCCTGGATCTGCTTCTCGCCGAGCCCATCGATGTCGAAGGCAAGCCGCGACACGAAATGCTTCAGCCGCTCGACCGCCTGCGCCGGGCAGATCAGCGCGCCGGTGCAGCGACGCACCGCCTCGCCCTCCTCGCGGATCGCATGGCTGCCGCACACCGGGCAGGTGTCCGGAAACTTGTACGGCTTTGCGCCGGCCGGCCGCTTGTCCAGCACGACGCTGACGACCTGGGGGATGACGTCGCCGGCGCGCTGCACCACGACGGTGTCGTCGACGCGCAGATCCACGCCGTCCCGGATCGGATTTCCGTCGTTACCGATCCCCTTGATGTAGTCTTCATTGTGCAGGGTCGCGTTCGACACGACGACGCCACCGACCGTGACCGGCTCGAGTCGCGCGACCGGCGTCATCGCGCCGGTGCGCCCGACCTGGATATCGATGCCCTTGAGAACGGTCGTTGCCTGTTCGGCGGCGAATTTGTGTGCGATGGCCCAGCGCGGGCTGCGCGATACGAAGCCGAGCCGCTCCTGCCAGTCGAGGCGGTCGACCTTGTAGACGACGCCGTCGATGTCATAGCCGAGCGACGCCCGCTCCTCGCCGATCTTGTTGTAGAATTTCAGGACGTCATCGACGCTCTTGCACAGCGTGATCAGCGGATTGACCACAAAGCCCACTTTGTCCATCCATTCCAGCATGCCGTGCTGAGTGTCGACGGGCGGCTCGCTCATCTCGCCCCACGTATAGGCGAAGAATTTCAGCGGTCGCGACGCGGTGATCGACACGTCCTTCTGACGCAGCGAACCCGCGGCTGAATTGCGCGGATTGGCGAAGATCGTGTCGTCAGCCGCGGCCTGCTTCTTGTTCAGCTCGAGGAAGTCTTTTTTGAGCATGTAGACTTCGCCGCGCATTTCGCAGGCGGCCGGAACGTTGCGGCCCTTCAGGGTATGCGGAATGTCCTTGATGGTCCGGACGTTGGCGGTGACATCCTCGCCGGTGAAGCCGTCGCCGCGCGTCGCGGCCCGGACCAGCTCGCCATTTTCGTAGCGCAGCGACAGCGACAGGCCGTCGATCTTCGGTTCGGCGACCAGCGCCGGAATGTGGTCGGCATCGAGCTTGAGAAAGCGCCTGATGCGTTCGACGAACTCGGTGACGTCCTCGTCACTGAACGCGTTGCCGAGCGACAGCATCGGAACGGCATGCTGCACCTTGGCAAAGCCGCGGGCCGGTGCAGCGCCGACCGTCTGTGTCGGCGAGTCCCTGGTGACGAGATCGGGAAATCTGGCTTCGATCGCCTCCAGGCGGTGCCGCATGGCGTCGTAGGCCGCATCGGATACGGTCGGCGCGTCCTTCTGGTAGTAGCGCTCGTTGTGGGCCTCGATCTCGAGCGACAGCCGCATGTGCTCGACCTTGGCCTGGGCCTTGGTGAGCTTATCGACGTCGACCAGCGCCTTCTTCGCCTTGGTGGCCATGGGCAAGCTAACTCGCCGCCCGGAGCAGCCGTTCCGCGGCTGCCCTCGCCTCCGCGGTGATCTCGGCGCCGGCCAGCATGCGCGCGATCTCCTCGCGGCGATGGTCGGCGGCGAGCGCGTTGACGCGGGTGGCGACGCGCTTGCCCTTGTCGAGCGCATCCTTGGAGATCAGCAGATGCTGGCTGGCACGGGCTGCGACCTGCGGCGCATGCGTCACCGCCATTACCTGCACCTTGCCGGCGAGACGCGCCAGCCGCGAGCCGATCGCATCCGCCACCGCGCCACCGACGCCGGTGTCGATTTCGTCGAACACCAAGGTCGGCGCCGAGCCGCGATCGGCCAGCACGACCTTCAGCGCCAGCAGGAAGCGCGACAGCTCGCCGCCGGAGGCGACCTTCATCATCGGCCCCGGCTTGGTGCCCGGATTGGTCTGGACCCAGAACTCGACGCGGTCGATGCCCTGCGGACCCGGCGCGGCCGCGTTGCTCTCGACCTGCGTCATGAATTTTGCTCGCTCGAGCTTGAGCGGTGCGAGCTCGGCATTGACGGCCTTGTTGAGCTTCTCGGCCGCCTTGCTGCGCGCCGCCGACAGCTTTGTCGCCGCAGCAGCATAGCGCTTGTCGGCTTCGGCAGCGGCCGCCTCCAGCTTCTTCAACTGATCGGCGCCGGCATCGATCAGCGCGACGTCGCCGGCATATTGCGCGGCCAGCGCGGCCAGCAGA
Organism: Bradyrhizobium oropedii; assembly: GCF_020889685.1. Lineage (GTDB taxonomy): Bacteria > Pseudomonadota > Alphaproteobacteria > Rhizobiales > Xanthobacteraceae > Bradyrhizobium > Bradyrhizobium oropedii. The sequence continues at coordinate 15,269 of NZ_JACMYO010000162.1, read as the reverse complement.
TCCACCGGCGTCGAATATTTGCGCGAGGCCGCGCGCAGCGCGAACAGCCGCTCCTCGATGCGTTCGAGCTCGGCCGGATCGAAATCGGTCGCGGCCAGCGCGGCATGGAGGTGCTGGTCGGCTTCTTCCAGCGCGTTGATCGCGATGTCGATCGCCTTGACCGCCGGCTCGATCAGTCCCGGCGCATTGGCGGCGCGCCGCTCCAGCCGCCGCACCGCGGCCGACAAGGCCGATACCGGCGAATGCGAGCCGCCGATCGCCTCCTGCGCCTCGCGCAGATCGGTCGCGACCTTCTCGCCCTGCATCATTGTGGTGCGGCGGTTGGCGAGCTCGGTCTCCTCGCCCTCCTTCGGCGCCAGCGCCTTCAGCTCCTGGGAGGCATGGCGCAGATAGTCGGCCTCGCGGGCGGCGCGCTCCATGCCGGCGCGATGCTCGTCGAGCGCGGTGCCGGCGGTGCGCCTGACATCCCACAGCGCTTCCAGCGCCGCGACATCCTCCTCGTGGCCGGCGAAGGCATCAAGCAGCTGGCGGTGGGTGGAGGCATCGACCAGAGCGCGCTCGTCGTGCTGGCCGTGGATCTCGACCAGAACGGCGCCGACCGCCTTCAGGGTCTGCACGCTGATCGCCTGGTCGTTGATGAAGGCGCGGGTGCGGCCGTCGGCGAGCTGCACGCGGCGCAGGATCATCTCACCGGTGTCGTCGAGGCCGTTCTCGGCCAGGATCCTGGCCGCCGGATGCCCCTTCGGGACATCGAACGTGGCAGTGACCTGGCCCTGCTCGGCGCCATGGCGCACGAGGCCGGCGTCACCGCGGCCGCCGAGCGCCAGCGCAAAGGCATCGAGCAGGATCGATTTGCCGGCGCCGGTTTCGCCGGTCAGCACCGCCAGGCCACGGGAAAATTCGATATCGAGCCGTTCGATCAGGACGATGTCACGGATCGACAGACGGGCCAGCATGCGAGGACAATTCCTAGCCGAGACCTATCTTCTTGAAGGTCCTGCTGATCCAGGATCCCTGATTCTCGCTCGGCTCGAGACCGCCGGACTTTACTAGATTATATGCGTCCTTGTACCAGCGGCTGTCCGGAAAATTGTGGCCGAGCACGGCGGCAGCGGTCTGCGCCTCGCCGGCGATGCCGATCGCCATGTAGGCCTCGGTGAGCCGGTAGAGCGCCTCTTCGACATGGCGCGTGGTCTGGTACTGCGTCACCACGGTCTTGAAGCGGTTGATCGCGGCGGTGAAGTCACGCTTCTCGATGTAGTAGCGCCCGACCGCCATTTCCTTGCCGGCGAGCTGGTCGCGCGCGGCCTGGATCTTGGACTTGGCCTGGGTGGCGTATTCCGAGGTCGGATATTTGCGCACCACTTCTTCGAGCGCGGCGATCGCTTTCTCGGTGCGGCCCTGGTCGCGCGAGATGTCCGGGATCTGGTCGAAATGCGATGCCGCAATCAGGTACTGGGCGTAGGACGCGTCCGGGCTGCCGGGATGCAGCGTCACGTAGCGGGTGGCGGAGCCGATGCAGCTGTCGTAGTCGCCCGCCTGATAGTACGAATAGGCCGACATCAACAGCGACTTGCGCGCCCAGTCCGAGTAGGGATGCTGACGGTCGACTTCCTCGAACTTCTTCGAGGCGGCCTTCAGATCCTTCTTCTCGTTCATCATGTACAAGCCCTCATTGTAGAGCTTGTCCGCGGGCTCATCGACGAACGTGTCGTCCTTGGCCATGAACTTGTCCCAGAGCGCGCCGGTGCCGCAGCCTGAGAGCGGCATTGCCAGCACGACCAGGCCCGCCGCAAAGCGCAGCGTGCGCACGGCCTTCGTCAGGCCGGAGACGTCAGAAGATTCGCGTGGTTCGAGCGCCATACGCATTGCCGACATGAATTGTAAAACCTGACGCCTTTGATGCGGTTAACGGCGACCCCACTCCACCCATGAACCGCGATCATGGATGCAATATCTCTGGTGCCGTTGGCGCCATGTTCGGCAACCGCGGGCCTGTTTAACCGAAAAATGACCGTGGACCAACCGAATACGGAGCCATTCCGCCGGGAATAAGGCGACCCGACGATGCTCACAGCCTGCTGTGGTTATTACGGAAATTGGGCCCGATCGGCTAGGCGATCAAGACCTGGGCGATCAGGACACGTCCGGGCCGTAGGCTGGGGCGACGAGACCGCCCACGGTGCCTGCACCGGCTTCGACATGGCCGCGGACCGGCCGCCGAGCGGTCTCCGATTCGACTACGCGCCAGGCGCTGCGGTCGGCCAGCAGCGCCTTCAGCACCGCGTTGTTGAGCTTGTGACCGCCGCATACCGAACGATAGCTGCCGAGCAGCGGCAGGCCGGCCAGCGCGAGGTCGCCGATCACGTCGAGCACCTTGTGGCGGGCGCATTCGTTGGCGTAGCGCAGGCCCTCAGCGTTGAGCAGGCGGGCCTCGTCGAACACCACCGTGTTGTCGAAGGAGGCGCCGAGCGCGAAGCCTGCGCCCCACAGCCGCGCCACGTCGTTCATGCAGCCGAAGGTGCGGGCACGCGCAACCTCGCGGCGGAAGCCTTCCGGCGAAAGATCAAAGGAGAAGGTCTGCTGGCCGATCACCTTGTTGGTGAAATCGATCTCGACTTCGACGCGGAAACCGCCGGCGAACGGACGCAGCTCGCCCATCGCATCGCCGATCTTGACCTGCACCGGCTTCAGCACCTGGATGAAGCGGCGGACACCTGGCTGGGTCACGATGCCGGCCTGATCGATCGCTGCGACAAACGCCGCGGCGCTGCCGTCCATGATCGGAACTTCGGCGCCATCGACTTCGATCGTGGCGTTGTCGACGCCCATGCCGCGCAGCGCCGCGAGCACATGCTCGGCAGTCGAGACCAGCGGCCCTTCGCGGTCACCCAGCACCGTCGCAAATTCGGTTGCGATCACGGCGTCGGCGGTGGCCGTGACTTCGCGGTCAGCACCATCGAGACCGGTGCGGACAAAAATAAAACCTGCATCAACAGGTGCAGGTCCCAACGTGAGACTGACAGGAAGACCGGAATGAACGCCTACGCCAGTCACGGTGGCTTGCGACCGAAGCGTTGTCTGACGGCTGAATTTCATTCGATAATGCCCACTACCCGACTTCACTCAATTCAAGTGGCCAAACTTCCCCAAGGCCGACTCGCTTGAGCTCCCCAAGTCACGGCAGACCATAGTCACAGCCCTAAACCGCGCCAACTCACGCTTCTTTACCGATTGTTACCCCATCTCCGCCGCATTCACGCCCAAGGTTAACCAAATTGCGGCAGCGAAAACGGTCCTCGGCGGACGGTCATCTGACCACCGAAAGAATAATTAATGATTTAGAATCAGTTGCTTGTTTACCGGCCGCAACCACGGACCCACCAAAAGGAGAAGGCCCCGGCGGTTCCCCACCGAGGCCTTCTTTGTGGTCAAGGTTGTAACAAACTTCAGTTTGCCTGCCGGCGCAGGAAGGCCGGGATATCAAGATGGTCGTCGCCCTGTGGCGCCGGGGCAACAGGCGCCTGACGGCCATGAGCGTCCAATCCCTGCGGTGCCGGGCGCTTCGCATATTCCGATACCGGCGATTCGTTCGCCGATATCTGCTGGGCGACGCTGCGGGCCGGCTTGCGGTCGGGCAGCGGCGGCATCGTCGGCATCGCAGGACCCGAGGCACGGGCCGCGATCGGCGGCTCGGTCTCTTCGTCGCGGCGGCCGAGGCCGACATTGGCCAGCCGCTGCAGCAGCGACAGCCGGGTCTTCTGCGGGTGTTCCGCCTCGCCGTCACCGCTGGCCTGCCGGATCTCGGCCTGCGCCGGCATCGGCAGATCCTCGAACTTCGGCATCCGCGGGGCACGGACCGGCGACCGCTCCGCCGCCTGCGGGATGAAGGTCTCGGGTGGCATCGGCTCGTGCTGCTCGGCCCGGGCCGCCTCGTGGTCCGGGAACAACGTGGGCTTCTGGGCGATTGGGCGCACGGTGACGTCACCGTAGGACCCCGGCTGCATCGGCGCCTGAGCCGGTGCGCTGTCCGGTGCAACCGCGGCAGCGATTGCCGCGAGCGCTGCGCGCTCGACGGCCGGACGCTGCTGGGCTGCGGCGGCAGCTGCAATCGGAGCAACCGTCACGCCGGTCGGCGGTTCCAGCTTCTGGGCACGCTCGGCCATGCGCTGATTGTCGGCACGTAGGCGAGCGGTCAGATCGGCCAGCCGGCTCTCGGGCGAGCCGCCCGGCTGCTGCGCGGGAGCCTGCGCACGGGAAGCGATCGCGGCCTGCTCGATGCCGGTTGCGACCACCGAGACGCGAATGACGCCGTCGAGCGATTCGTCGAAGGTGGCGCCGACGATGATGTTGGCGTCGGCATCGACTTCTTCGCGGATGCGGGTCGCGGCTTCGTCGACCTCGAACAGGGTGAGGTCCTTGCCGCCCGTGATCGAGATCAAGAGGCCGCGGGCGCCCTTCATCGAGCTATCGTCGATCAGCGGGTTGGCGATCGCGGCTTCCGCGGCGGTCAGCGCGCGCTTCTCGCCGGTGGCCTCGCCGGTGCCCATCATCGCCTTGCCCATCTCACGCATCACGGCGCGGACGTCGGCGAAGTCGAGGTTGATCAGGCCTTCCTTGACCATCAAGTCGGTGATGCAGGCGACGCCCGAGTACAGCACCTGATCGGCCATCGCGAACGCGTCGGCGAAGGTGGTCTTCTCGTTGGCGACCCGGAACAGGTTCTGGTTCGGGATGATCAGCAGCGTGTCGACCACCTTGTGGAGCTCGGAAATACCGTGCTCGGCGGTGCGCATGCGGCGCTGACCTTCGAAGTGGAACGGCTTGGTGACCACGCCGACGGTGAGGATACCCATTTCGCGGGCAGCCTTGGCGATCACGGGCGCAGCACCGGTGCCGGTGCCACCGCCCATGCCGGCGGTGACGAACACCATGTTGGCGCCGGTGAGATGATCGCGCAGCTCGTCCATGACCTCCTGCGCGGCCGCAGCACCGACATCGGGCTGCGAACCGGCGCCGAGGCCCTGGGTGACCTGGGTGCCCATCTGGACGATGCGCTGCGCCTTCGACATGGTCAGCGCCTGAGCGTCGGTGTTGGCGACGACGAAGTCGACGCCCTGCAACCCGGCGGTGATCATGTTGTTGACGGCATTACCACCCGCGCCGCCGACGCCGAAGACGGTGATCCGCGGTTTCAGCTCGCTGATGTCAGGGGGTGTCAGATTGAGTGCCATGGTTGCCTCTCTCGATTATGCGCGCGTTGGTTCGTCCCGGCCGCTGGCCGCGGGAGCTGGTGAAAATGCAGTGAGCCGGGGTGCGGTCATCAGAAGCCCTCGCGAAGCCATCGTCCGACCTTTCCGAAGTAACCGTCTGTCCCTGTCCTGAGCTGCCGCGTGCGCCGCGGTTCGACATGTTCAAGATGTGCGTATTGCGGATAGACCAAGAGGCCCGTCGGCACCGAGAACGAGGCGCCCTTCGCCTCGTTCGGCAGCCGGCCGAAACCGAGCGGGCGGCCGATGCGGACCTGACGGTTCAGGATACGGGCGGCAAGCTCGACGGTGCCAGTGAGCTGCGATGCGCCGCCGCTCAGCACGACGCGCGCCCTCGGCTCTGCCGCAAAGGGGGAATCCGCGAGCCGGTCACGGACCATTTCGAAAATCTCCTCGGCGCGATGCCGGACAATGTTCGCGATCGTGGCGCGGGACACGATTTGCGGTGTCTCCCGATCATCGCCCGCAGTGGGAACGGACATCAGCTCCCGCGAGTCCGAACCGCCGGTCAGCACCGTGCCGTATAAAGTCTTGATTCGCTCGGCATCCGCAATGCATGCGCCGATGCCGCGCGCAAGATCCATCGTGATGTGTTGCCCACCGAGCGCAAATCCCGACGCGTGCACGAGGCGGCCGCCGGAGTAAGTCGCGATCGTGGTCGAGCCCGCACCCATCTCGACGACGGCAGCGCCGAGATCGGCCTCGTCATCGGTCAGCACCGAGAGGCCCGCGACATAGGGGCTCGACGCCATGGCTTCGACATTGAGATGGCAGCGCTCGACCACCAGCATCAGGTTCTTGGCAACCGTCGCATCCGACGTCACCACGTTCATGTCGACGCCGAACTGGCGCGCCACCATGCCCCTGGGATCGCGGATGCCCTTGACGCCGTCGAGCGCGTAGCCGACCGGCAGCGCGTGCAGCACGGTGCGGCCGGCACCGGCGGCGTGGCGCATGCCGGCCGAGGTGACGCGGCTGATATCGTCCGAGGTGACCGAGCCGCCGCGGATATCGGCTGCGGCTTCAACCAGTTGACCATGCAGCCTGCCGCCGGAGACCGACAGCAGGACGGATTCGACGCGGACCTTGGCCATGCGCTCGGCCAGCGCCACAGCATGGCGCACCGCCTTCTCGCATTCGGCGAGATCGACGACGGAGCCGGCCTTGACGCCGCGCGACTGGATCTGGCTGTAGCCGATCAGCTCGACCGCATGGGTGCGGCCGCGCAACGCCTCGTTCGGCGGCGACGGCCGGAGCCGCGCGATCATGCAGGCGATCTTGCTGGAGCCGACATCGAGCGAAGCCACCATCGCGGTGCGCTTCTGCATCGGACGGGTCTTCGGGGTCAGATTGCGATCGAGGCCGGTCATGCGGAGTCACCGGCCTTCTTCTTGGACTTCTTGTCCTTGAACAATTCGTCGCGCGCTTTGCCGGCTTCCTCGGACAATTGCACGATCAGGCGATCGGGCAGCCGCATGTCGACGGCGACGATGTCGCGCGAGAACAGCTTCTCGTCCTTGTCGAGCCTGGAGAGCGCGGCGAGCGCGTTGCCGACGTCGTTCTCCGGCAGCCGGACGTCGAGACCGTCCTTCAGGCGCAGGTTCCAGCGCCGTTCGCCGACGAAGATCGCAGCCTTAGTCACCGCGCGCACCTGCGGGTAGCGGTCGAGCAGCGCCAGGAAGTCCTGGGCGCGGGTGTCCGCCCCCTTGCCCACCACCAGCGGCAGATTGAGGAAGCGGCGCGTGACGTAGGGCTCGAGCACGGCGCCGTCGGATGCGATCACCGACAGGCGACCGTTCTGCTGCCACAGCGCGAAGGCGGTGCGCTCGACAATGTCGATCTGCAACCGGCCCGGATAGAGCTTGAGGATCGTGGCGTCCGCGATCCAGGGATTGGCCTTCAACTTGGCGCGCACGGTATCGGCGTCGAGGAACAGCAGCGAGGAGCGGCCGTTGACGCCGCCGATCGCAAGCACCTCGTCCTGGCTCAGCTGCTTGCGGCCGTTGATGCCGACGGTGGTGATGCGGAAGCCTGCAGAATTGGCCAGCGCGTTGCGGGTGTCGCTGAGCGCCGTCGTGAACTCTTCGAGGTGGCCGCCCTTGACGATGCCGAAGCCCAGGCTGCCGAACAGGATCGCGAGCGTCGCCACCAGGCCGATGCGGCGCGGCAGATAGCGTTCGACCATCTGAATGTAGCGGTTCGGCGGCTCGCGATCGATCACCTGCGGCCGCTTGGCAGGACGCGCGCGACGGCGGCGAGCGAGATGGGCGCCGACATACTCGCGCAGCAGCACTGCCGCTCCAATAGCGGCTGCTCTCAGGTCAGCTTGAGGCCCCAGCGATCGCAGCGATCGAGTGAGGCGTCCTGCACCATCCATTGCACGAACTCGTCACGTGTTGCGCCCGCAAACCCCGCGGGTCCCGGCACAAATCACGTCTCGGCAAGACCGGTGGGATTAGAGTGGCCCCCTGTTCCCTGGTTGCGATCCTCGAAGCGGAATTCCGCGACAGCTCACGCCCCGGCAGCCAAGCGCTACATGCGCCGCCAGCGTTAACCTTCGGGCTTCCTGGTAAACAAACGGTAAATGAGTTCGGCCTGGAGCGTATTTTGATCAACGCTGTGAGTACTTTGCCGCGTACCCGTTAGCATTTTAGCAACAGCGCCCGGGTTCCATCCGGCCGAGTCGGCGGGTTCCCGCCTGACTCGGCCTTAACTTCTGGCGCGGCGGCGGGCGAGCTCGATCTGGTCGTTGAGGAAGTCGGCAAAAGCGATCCCCTGTGCTTTCAAGGCCTTAGGGTACAACGATGCCGCGGTGAGGCCCGGCAGCGTGTTGGTCTCGAGGTAGACCGGGCCATTGGCCGATATGATGAAATCGCTGCGCGAGTACCCGGCGCAGGACAACGCGCGATGCGCCTTCAACGCATGGTCCATGATCGCGGCACTGACCTCGGGCGCGAAGCGGCCGGGACAGATCTCCTGGGTCGACTTCAGAAGGTATTTGGCTGTGTAGTCGAAGGCTCCCTCCCCGGGCACGATCTCGATCGGCGGCAGCGCCAACACCGTGCCGTCGGATTGCTCGAGCACCCCGCAGGTCGCCTCCACGCCCGCGACGTACGGCTCGATCAGATAGTCTTCATGCTTGGCGGCATTGCGGACCGCGACGAGATCCTGCTGTGCGTTGACGAAGATCAGCCCGTAGCTCGATCCGTCCTTGGCCGGCTTTGCGATCAGCCTGCCATGTTGCGCGAAGGCCTCGTCGAGCTGTGCGATGGTGATGCCCTGCGGTGCGTTGAGGCCGGCGATCGCCGCGAAGCGCTTGGCCGACGGCTTGTCGAACGCCAGATGCGACGACGCCGAGCCGGAGCCGGTGAACGCAACGCCGCGCAACTCGCACATCGCCTGCAATTCGCCATTCTCGGCGCGGCCGCCGTGCAGGCCGAACACCAGCACGCGCTGCTCAGCGCTCGCTCTGTCGAGCGCCTGGTCGAGCGCGATGCCGCGCCCGTCGGGCTTGAAATCGACCTCGAAAGGCCGCGCATGGCCCAGCAGCTTCTCGGACGACACCGCATGCACGGTGTCGTCAACGTCCCAGAACCAGAGGTCCGCTTCGGGCAAAGCGCGGTGCAGCGCCTGCGTGCTCGCGACCGAGACCAGCCGCTCCTTGTTGGTGCCGCCGAACAGAATGGTCACCTGCATCAGCTTTTCCCAATCCGCTTGATTTCCCAATGTAGCTCAATTCCGCTGGTTTGCTTGACCCGTTCGCGCACCGTCTCTCCGAGCGTCTCGATGTCGTGCCCGGTGGCGTTGCCGGTGTTGATCAGGAAATTGCAGTGCATCTCCGACACCTGCGCACCGCCGACCTTGAGGCCGCGGCAGCCGGCGGCGTCGATCAGCTTCCAGGCGCTGTTGCCGGGCGGGTTCTTGAAGGTCGAGCCACCGGTCTTTTCGCGGATCGGCTGCGCGGTCTCGCGATGGGTCTGCACCTCGTTCATGCGGGCACGGATCGCATCCGCATCGGTGATCCTGCCGCGGAAGCGCGCCGAGGTGAAGACAACAGACGGATCGACACCCGAATTGCGATAGACGAACTTCATGTCGGCATTGCCGAATGTATGCTTCACGCCGTCGCGGCCGACGCCGGTGGCCTCGACCAGCACATCCTTGGTCTCGCCGCCATTGGCGCCGGCGTTCATGCGCAGCGCGCCGCCGACCGTGCCGGGAATGCCGAAAAAGAATTCCATGCCGCCAATGTTCGCCGCCGCCGCCGTCTCGGCGACGCGCTTGTCGAGCGCAGCAGCGCCGGCGGTGACGACATCGCCGGCCGCGCTGGTTTCGCCGAACGCACGCGGCGCCAGCCGGATCACGACCCCGGGCATGCCGCCGTCGCGCACGATCAGGTTGGAGCCGACGCCGACGACATAGATCGGCAGCTCCTGCGGCAACCGCTTCAGGAAATAAGCGAGATCATCCTCATCGGCCGGCGTGAACAGCACCTGCGCCGGACCGCCGACACGAAACCAGGTCAGCTCCGCCATCGACTGGTTCGCCAGCAGCCGCCCGCGCAGCTCCGGCATCGCGGCTTTCAGATCGGGCGTGATGTCGGGAAAGGTCATGCGTGACCACTCCATCCGTCATGGCCGGGCTTGTCCCGGCCATCCACGCCTTGCAGTATCTCCACATGGCAGGTGGATACGTCTACTTTCTGACCAACCGTCCAAACGGTGTGCTCTACGTCGGGGTAACGAGCGATCTCGTCCGCCGGATATTCGAGCATCGTTCCGGCTTCGTCGATGGCTTCACCAAACGATACGGACTGAAGCGGCTGGTCTATTTCGAGCAATTTGACGACATCCGTATCGCCATCCAGCGCGAACACACCATCAAGCATTGGCCGCGCGCTTGGAAGATCCGCAAGATCATCGCAGCGAACCCAGACTGGGACGACCTGTACGACACGATAGTGCAGTGAAGACGTGGATGGCCGGGACAAGCCCGGCCATGACGTGGTGAGATACGAGGCCTCCATCACCCCAGCGCCTTCAATTCGCCGGGCAGCGCGTAGGCCCATTGCGTGATGTTGCCGGCGCCGAGACAGACCACGAGGTCGCCCGACTTGGCGAGGCCGTGAACGATTGTCGCGAGCTCGTCGGCGTTCGGCAGCGGGACAACGTTGCGATGACCGTGGGCGCGCAGGCCGGCGGCGAAATGATCGCGGTCGACACCGGCGATCGGCGCCTCGCCGGCCGGATAGACCTCGGCGACCACGACCGCATCGGCGTCGTTGAAGCAGGTGCAGAATTCCTCGAACAGCGATTGCAGGCGGGTGTAGCGATGCGGCTGCACCACGGCGACGATCTTGCCGTTGGTGGATTCCCGCGCCGCCTTCAGGACGGCAGCGATCTCGACCGGATGATGACCGTAGTCGTCGATCACGGTGACGCCGTTGGTCTCACCGGTCTTGGTGAAGCGCCGCTTGACGCCGCCGAAGCCGGCCATCGCCTGGCGAATGACGTCGTCGGAAACGCCGAGCTCGTGCGCGACCGCGATCGCCGCCGTCGCGTTGGATGCGTTGTGGCGTCCCGGCATCGGCAGCATGATATCGGCGATCTCATGGATCGCGCCGGACTTGCGATCACGGATTGCGACCTTGAATTTCGAGCCGCCGCCCATCGGCGTGAGATCCAACAGCTGCGCATCGGCCTGCGGGTTCTGGCCATAGGTGATGATGCGGCGATCCTCGATCTTGCCGACCAGGGTCTGCACCACGGGGTGGTCGGTGCACATCACGGCGAAGCCGTAGAACGGAACGTTCTCGACGAAATTGCGGAACGCATCCTGGATCGCCTCGAAGGTCTTGAAGTGATCGAGATGTTCGGGATCGATATTGGTGACGATGACGACATCAGACGGCAGCTTCAGGAAGGTGCCGTCGCTCTCGTCGGCCTCGACCACCATCCAGTCGCCGGCGCCTAACCGCGCGTTGGAGCCATAGGCATTGATGATGCCGCCGTTGATGACGGTCGGGTCGAGCCCGCCGGCATCGAGCAAGGTCGCGACCATCGTGGTGGTGGTGGTCTTGCCGTGGGTGCCGGCGATCGCGACGCAGCTCTTCAGCCGCATCAATTCCGCCAGCATCTCGGCGCGCCGCACCACCGGAATGCGCCGTTCGCGCGCCGCCATCAGCTCGGGATTGTCGCGCTTGATCGCAGTCGAGACCACGACGACATCGGCGCCGTCGACATTCTCGGCGGCGTGGCCGACCGAGACCTTGGCGCCCTTCTTGCGCAGCCGAGCGAGATTGTAATTGTCCGACGCGTCGGAGCCCTGCACGGTGTAGCCGAGATTGATCAGCACCTCGGCGATGCCGCTCATGCCGATGCCGCCGATCCCGACGAAGTGAATGGGTCCGATCTCGCGCGGCAGTCTCATGATCCGGTTCCTGACATCATCATCCGTCCGGTGCGAGCTTCGCTGCGGAGCGGACGATTTGGCTTCTCTGCGCGCCTCATATGGACGGCGCGGACTACTGGATGCCCCGCTTTTCCCATGCGTGACAAGGGCTTTTTCCACCCCGCGGCCGCGGAAATGCCGCTGTTATCAGCTACCCGCCAGTGCTGGTGACCTGACGTCACGGACATCCCCATTCCGCCCCGGCGGCTACGCCGCTCCCGGCCGCGCGGCGCGCGCCGCGAACTCGTCCTGCATCTCAATGACGCGAAGATAATTGCGCAGGCGATTGGTCTCGAGCACACGCAGCAGCTTGTTCTGGTGGTAGGGCAGCACGAGCTCGGCAAGCGATGCGCTCCAGGCGGCGTTCATATCAAACATCACTCCAAGGCCGAACACGGCGGGGATCTCGGCGAAGCCGAACTCCCTGCCCTGCGCTAGCTCTTCGGCGAGGAAATCGTCGATCGCGGTCATCACGCCATTGCGTGCGCCGCCGGCCATGTTTGCGAATGCGGCAAGGCCCGCGCCGCGAAATCCGCGCCCCTCGACCAGCACCGGGCGATCCAGCATGGCGCCCGCATCGAAGCTGTGCGGATGGCGATACGCGGCCGGAATTTGCGCGGGTGCGTAATACATATCGCGCCGCCCGCAGGGCCAGCCGACATCGTGCAGGAACACCAGAACCGGCTTGCCGGCGCGGCGGCTGATCGCCTCGATCTGCCGGAGCTCGTGATAGACCGTGTACCAATTATGGTCGCCATCGACGATCCAGGCGTCGGCGGCATCCAGCTCACCGAGCGCATCGAGGCTCGGCTTCGCGACGTGACGCACATTCGGATTGGCAGCCACCCAATCGAGGAATTCACGCTTCGGCGCCGGATCGATGCTGGTGAGTTGGCCGCCCCGTGCGTTGCAGTGCTCGGCGAGCAACGTCGACATGCCGCCATATTCAGCGCCGATCTCGACGACATCGCGCGCATCCGCAAGGCGCAGCGCTTCCAGGATCAGGTCCGAGAATTCCGAGTCGGAGTGGATCAACAGACCCGTCATCATCAAGTCTCCCCCGGCGTCCTGCCGGATTGGCGCATCAAATCCCGGCCACCTTGGCAACCAGATCGGCGAGCCGCTCGGCGGCATCGAGCCGGCCGACGCTGCGCGCCGCCTCCGCCATCGCGGTCAATTTCTGGGGCTCGGCGGCAAACGCCGAGATTTCGGCCGCCAGCCGCTCGGGCGTGAAGTCGCTCTGCATGATGCGCTGCGCGCCGTTTGCCTGCGACAGCACGCCGGCATTGGCGAACTGGTCCTGATCGATCGCGCCAGGCAGCGGCACCAGGATCGAGGGCCGGCCGATCGCGGCGAGCTCGGCGACGGTGCCGGCGCCGGAACGCGAGATCACGAGCTGGCTCGACGCCAGCCGCGCCGGCAAATCCGGGAAGAACGGCGCCAGCTCGGCATTGATCTTGAGCCGGTGATAGACCTCGCGCACCCTGGTCATGTCCTCGTCGCGCACCTGCTGGGTGATGATCAGGCGGCCCCACAGCGCGGGCGCCAGCTTCTCGATCGCAGGCGGCACGATATCGCTCATCACCCGCGCGCCCTGGCTGCCGCCGACGACGAGCAGGCGCAACGGGCCGTTCGCCTCGGGCGGCGTGTATTTCACCGCAGCTGCGGCAAGGATGGCCGGCCGCATCGGCGTCCCGACCGTGGTCGCCTTGCCGGCCAGCGCCGGATCGCGATCGAGCACGCCGGGCAGCGAGGTCGCGATCGCGTTGACGCGGCTGGAGAGGAAACGGTTGGCGCGGCCGAGCACCGCGTTGGCATCGTGAATGATGCCGGGAACGCCGAGCATCCGCGCCGCCACCAGCGGCGGCAAGGTCGGGTAGCCGCCGAAGCCGACGACGGCCGCGGGCTTCAGCCGGCGCACCAGTTTGGCGGCAACCAGCGTGCCGTAGCCGAGCATCAGCGCGGTCTGCGCCAGCGAGATCGGATTGCGACCGCGCACGGTGGCGCTCGGCACCAGGTCGATGCTCTCCCGGCCGAACAAGCCGGAGTAGCGCAGCGCGCGGCCGTCAGTCGCGAGCCGGACGCGCAGGCCACGCCTGATCAGTTCCACGGCGAGCGCTTCGGCCGGGAACAGATGGCCGCCGGTGCCACCGGCCGCCAGCAGAATCAAGGATGGTTCAGCCATGGCGCCAATTTATACCGTCATTGCGAGCGAAGCGACGCAATCCATAGTGCCGCACATCGGATAGATGGATTGCTTCGCTTCGCTCGTAATGACGACAGGATGCATCATGCGTAGGCGCGCTGAGCACTGGCGCCTTCCATCGATTCGATCTCGGTGCGCGGCCGCTGCCGCGTCAGCGCCAGCATCATGCCGACGCCATAGGCGAGCGAGACGAAGGACGAGCCGCCATAGGAGATGAACGGCAGCGTCATGCCCTTGGCCGGGATCAGTTGCAGATTGACCGCCATGTTGATCGTCGCCTGCACGCCGAACAGGATCGCGAGCCCCGACGCCGCAAAGCGCGAGAACATGTCCTCGGTGGCATAGGCGCGGGTCAGCGTGCGGATCACGATGAAGCCGAACAGCGCGACCAGCATCAGGCAGAGGATGATACCGAATTCTTCCGCAGCGACCGCGAACACGAAGTCGGTGTGGCTGTCGGGCAGGCTGCGCTTGGCGATACCCTCGCCCGGCCCGAGCCCGAACCAGCCGCCGTTCCAGAACGCCTCCATCGCGGTGTCGACCTGGAAGGTGTCGCCGGAGGCGGGATTCATGAAGCGCTTGATGCGGCCCGCGACGTGCGGCACCAGCAAATAGGCGCCGAACAGGCCTGCGCCGGCGGCGCCGGCAAGCCCGAACACCCAGATCATCCGCATGCCCGCGATGAAGAACAGCGCGCCCCACACGGTGAGGATCAGCATGGTCTGACCGAAGTCCGGCTCCATCACCAGGAGCGTGACCAGCATCATCAAGAGCACCAGCGCCATCGAGGTCGCTGGCATCTCCGGCCGCTTGGTCGATTCCGCGAACAGCCAGGCCGCGACGATCACGAAGGCCGGCTTGGCCGCTTCGGAGGCCTGGATGTTGACGCCGAGCAACGTGATCCAGCGCCGCGAACCCTTGACCTCGGGCCCGATCAAGAGCGTGAGCACGATCAGCACGATCGACACCGCGAACACGATCAGTGCAGTGCGCCGGATCTGCCGCGGCGTCATGAACGACACGCCGATCAGCACGATCAGCGACGGCACCAGGAACATGACGTGGCGGTTGAAGAAGTGGAACGGATCGAGCCCGATCCGGGTCGCCACCGGCGGGCTCGCCGCCAGCGACAGGATGACGCCGGCGAGCATCAACGCGGCGATCGCCACAAGCAGCAACTTGTCGACGGTCCACCACCAGTCCGAGAACGGGGTGCGTTGGTCACGGGCGAGCATGGGTGTCCCCAGATGGCAGAGAGAACGTCCATTCGTGGCGCAGGATGGTTTCCAAAGGGTTAACGGGTTGGGTAACTTTTGAGGGAGGGGGTTGATGCCCCCAAGCAC
>NZ_JACMYO010000161.1 GCF_020889685.1 Bradyrhizobium oropedii | reverse complement strand
CGCAGCCGGCTACGAGCTGGGCCACGCCGAGCCACGAACCGGCGCCGAGCTGGGGGACCTCCGAGGGCGAGCACCACTAAGCGAACCTGTACCGGTTCACCTGATCGAAGCCGCAGCGGACGCCGCTGCGGCTTTTTCCGTATCGGCGGCAGTCCGTAGTTTTGCGGGTAAAGCCGATTCGCGCCGATGCTTCCTGCTGCGCGTCAAACCGTTGCTCGATTCCGATTTGTGCGTCGCGCAACCGGAGCGGGAGCCTTGGTTTTGTGGTGCAAATGCAACACCCGTCAACCAACGTGTGGCGAGACTGCTGGAACGCCTAAAAAGTCGGCAGATGCATGTCTTTTCGCCTTCTCCAAAAAGGAGGGGCGTTTCAGATTGAGCACACGCGATTTGGTTGCAGTCCGTTATCGCGTGCCCTGGGGGCCACGCAGCTGGGCTGTCTGAACAGAGTAGATGGGGATCGTCATGAAGAAACTGGCTTTGTTAGCAACGGCGCTAGCAATGATTTCGAGCTCGGCAATGGCAGCTGACATGGCGGTGAAGGCCGTCAAGGCGCCGCCGCCGGCTCCCTTCGATCCCTGGGACATCGCCTTCGGCGCCGCCGTCATGAACGACTACATCTTCCGCGGCGTCACCCAGTCGAACCACAATGCGTCGGTCACCGCCTATTTCGAGCCGCGCTACAACGTCAACAAGGACCTGCAGCTCTACATCGGCACCTCGACCGAGAGCATCTCCTTCGCCAACCGCGCCGCGGCGGAAGTCGACATCTACGGCGGTATCCGTCCGACCTTCGGCGCTTTCGCCTTCGACATCGGTGTCTGGGGTTACCTGTATCCGGGCGGAACCTGCTACTTCGGCGCCCCCACCGACACCGCAGGCAAGCCGCTCGGCGCGGAGTGCGCCACCAACTTCCTGCCGAACGGCAACGTCATGAAGAAGGACGTCTCGTTCTTCGAAGTTTACGGCAAGGCGACCTGGACCATCAACGACAACTGGGCCTTCACGATCAACGAGTACTACTCGCCGAACTTCCTCAACACCGGCGCCTGGGGCAACTACTCGTCGATCATCGGCAAGTACACCGCGCCCAGCGCCGTGTTCGGCTCCAGCGGCATCGGCATGTATGTGTCGGGCGAGTTCGGCCGGCAGTGGCTCGGCACGTCGGACAGCTTCTACGGTGTCCCGGCGTTCCCGAACGGCATCAAGTATGCCGACTACAACACCTGGAACATCGGCATCGGCTTCACCTACAAGGTGTTTACGCTCGATCTGCGCTACTCCGACACCGACATGTCGAAGGGTAATTGCAGCGCCTTCACCAGCGACTACACCGCGGGCGGAACCACCAACGTCACCCCGATCAATCCGGGCGGCACGGGCTCCAACTGGTGCGGCGCGGCTGGTATCGCCAAGCTCTCGGTTGACCTGACGGCGATGTCCAACCTGAAGTAATTTCCCCTTCCGGGGATCGCGGGGCGGCAGAGCAATCTGCCGCCCTTTTGCTTTTGCGGGCACGCTTCATGAGACCGGATTGGATGGCGTTGATCGGGCGCGGCAGCCGGCGCGAACTCGTCGCGGGCACGGTGGCAGGCATCGGCGCCGCCATCGCCGTCGGCACCATGGAGTGGTGCTCCGTCGCGGCCGGCTATCCGCTGGCGGTGATCCCGTTCGCAACCTCGATCGTGCTGGTGATGGGATCCCCGGAGGCCGCGCCGGCTCAGCCGCGCGCCTTGATCGGCGGACATCTGGTGTCGGCGCTGGCCGGCTTTGCGGTGCTGTGCCTGACCGGGCCGCATGCCTGGGCGGCTGCCGCGGCGGTTGGAGTTGCGATCTTTGCGATGGTCCTGACCGATACGTTCCACCCGCCGGCGGGCATCAGTCCGCTCCTGATCGTCTCCGGCAATCTGCAGTGGTCATTCCTGCTCGCACCCGTGCTTGCCGGTGTGCTGCTGCTGGCCGCTTTCGCCTATGGCTGGCATCGCTGGGTCAGCCGCAGGCCGTGGCCGCGGCCGACCCTGTAGTCGCGGCTACGACGCGGTGGCCTTGACCGCGTCGCGCACGGTAAAGCGATCGCCGTCGCGGACCAGCGTGACGTTGCGCTGATGGAAGGCCTCGAGCGTCGCGCGATGGCCGATCGAAACCACCGTGGTGTCGGGCAGCCTCTCGGCGATCAGCTTGTAGAGCGCGGCTTCGGCCGGCTCGTCGAGCGAGGCCGTCGCCTCGTCCAGGAACAGGAATTGCGGCGCGTGCAACAGCGCCCGCGCGATGCCGAGCCGCTGCTGCTCGCCGAGCGACAGCATCCGGTTCCAGTGCGCCTGCTCCTCGAGCCGCGCCGCGAGCTGCGGCAGTCCGACGGCGGTGAGGACCTCGCGGACCCGTCCCGCGTCGAATTGCGGGGCCTCGCCCGGATAGACGACGGCGTCACGCAGCGACCCGATCGGCAGATAGGGACGCTGCGGCAGCATCATCAAGGTCGCGCCGGCCGGGACTTCAATCGCGCCGTTGCCGAACGGCCAGATGCCGGCGATCGCGCGGAACAGCGTCGACTTGCCGGCGCCGGAGGGGCCCGTCATGAGGGTGCGCTCGCCCTTGCGGAAGCCGAGCCGGTCCGCGTCCACCAGCGGCGTTCCGTCGGGCAGCCGCAGCACCAGGTTCTGCAGGCTGACGGCGCCGTCGTCCGGCGTTGCGGTGACATGAATTCGGTCGTCGCGCCTGGCAAGGTTCGAAGCTGTGGCGATTCCGGTCTCGAATCCATCGAGGCGGTTCACCACGGCCCGCCATTCGGCCAATTGACGATAGACGGAGACGAAGTACGAAAACGCGCCCTGAACGTTCGAAAATGCCGATGCGGTCTGCATCATGCCGCCAAGCTGGATCTTCTGCGCAAAGTAGGCCGGCGCCACCAGCACATAGGGGAAGATCACCGAGGCCTGATTGTAGCTCGCCGTGAACGCCGTGATCTTCTTGGTCCGATTCATCAGGGCGATCCAGTTCTCGACCACATGTCCGAACCGAACGAGCAGGCGCTCGCGCTCGGCCTGCTCGCCCTGCAGCAGTGCGATCTGCTCGGAGTTTTCCCGCACGCGCACCAGGTTGAAGCGGAAATCCGCCTCATATTGCTGCTGCTTGAAATCGATGCCGACCAGCGGCCAGCCGATCAGATGGGTCAGCACGGTGCCGAGCAGCGAATAGATCAACGCGCCCCAGACCAGGTAGCCGGGAATTGAATATTCAGCGCCGAACAGATGCAGCGGCGCTTCATTGGAAAGGCCCCACAGCAATGTGAGAAAGGACGCCAGCGTGACGACCGAGTTCAGCAGGCCGAGGCCGAGATTGAGCGTGCGATCGACGAACAGCTTGACGTCGTCGGTCATGCGCTGGTCGGGGTTGTCGGCAGCATCGCCCTGGAGCTGCATCCTGTAGTGATTGGCCTGACGCAGCCAGTCGCCGAGATAGTGCGACGTCATCCATCGCCGCCAGCGGATCTGCAGCCATTGATTGAGGTAGAGCTGGTAGACCGCCAGCAGGATGAAGAAGGCGACCAGGACGCAGAAATAAATGATCTCGCTGACGAAGGAATCCCAATTCCGTTCCTGCAGTGCGTTGTAGAAGCGGTTGTTCCACTGCGTGAGCAGGACGTTGATGCCCACGATCGCGAGTTCGATCGCGATCACCGCCGCGAGCAATCCGCGGCCTGCCCATTTGTCCTCGGAGCTGAAATAGGGCGATGCGATGCGCCACACCGTCGCGAGCGTCGAGCGAATGTTGTTCACAGATTATCGTCTCCGGGGAAGCGGCCGCAAAGGCCTGAAGAATCGGGACAATCAGGGTGATCAGCGACTAAAGTCGTAGGTCTGGCATGCAAGCGTTGGCTTGTCCCGGCGATCGAGTCAACCCTAGCATGACGACAACGGCGAGGGGCGGGGGACCTTCGATTTTTCGCGAGGATGTGAGCGATCCTTACCGATCGTTCATTCGCGAGCCGGGGCTTCAACTATTCCGACGGACTCCCGCAATCGCACCAGTCGCGCCTGCCAGCACGGAGGCCCGCGCGCTGCATAAGAACATGGGGGAGGACCCGAGATGAACACCTGGAATCAAATCTACAATCCGCTTGATAATGCAGGGCTGTCGACGATCGCGGCCGCCATTCCCGTGGTCACGCTGCTGGTGCTGATCGCCAGCGGCAAGGTGAAGGCGCATATCGCGGCCATCGTCGCCGTGATCGTGACCAACCTGATCACGATCTTCGTCTTCACGATGCCGGCCAGCATGTCGATCCGCGCATCGATCCTCGGCATCGTGACCGGGTTCTTTCCGATCGGCTGGATCGTGCTCAACGTCATCTTCCTCTACCAGGTCACGGTGAGGTGCGGGAAGTTCGAGCTGTTGAAGCGCGCGGTCGGCGGCGTCACCGAGGATCGCCGCTTGCAGCTGCTCCTGATCGCGTTCTCGTTCGGCGCCTTCTTCGAGGGTGCCTCGGGCTTCGGCACGCCGGTCGCGATCACCGGCGCGGTGCTGATCGGGCTCGGCTTCTCGCCGCTCGCAGCCTCCGGCCTCTCTCTGATTGCCAACACGGCGCCGGTCGCCTTCGGTGCGCTGGGTACGCCGATCCAGGGCCTCGCCTCGGTCACCGGGCTCGATCCCTACCTGCTCGGCGCGATGGTCGGACGGCAGCTGCCGCTGTTCTCGCTGATCGTGCCGTTCTGGGTGATTTGGGCGTTCGCGGGCTGGCGCGGCATGAAGGAAGTGTGGCCGGCGATCCTGGTCACCGGCGTGTCGTTCGCTGTCCCGCAATTCGTGATCTCGAACTACATCAATCCCTGGATCGTTGACATCGGCGCCTCGCTGATCTCGATGGGCGCGCTGATCCTGTTCCTCAAGGTCTGGCAGCCGCGGCAGCTCTGGCTGTCGCCCGCACTGCGCGGCCGTGATGAATCGGCGGCGACGATGGCGGCCGCCAAGCCGCTCGACAAGACGCCGCTGACGCAAGGCGAATTGTGGAGCGCACTGCTGCCGTGGATCATCGTCTGCATCCTGATGCTGATCTGGGGCAATGGCGCCTTCAAGGCCTGGGCGAACGCCAACTTCGTCTGGAATTATCCGGTCCCCGAGCTCGACAAGCTGATCTTCAAGGTGCCGCCGGTGGTGCCGAAGCCGACGGCCGAAGGCGCGGTGTTCGGCTTCACCTACCTGTCGTTCACCGGCACCGGATTGCTGATCGCCGCAATCATCTCGGGTCTCTTGATGGGCTTCTCGCCGCTCAAGCTGATCGCCGAATATGGCCGCACCATCCGCCTCTGCGCGATCTCGCTGATCACGATCTCGGCGATGCTGGCGATCGGCACGCTGACCCGGCTGTCCGGCGTCGATGCCACCCTCGGCCTCGCCTTCGCGGCGACCGGTGTGCTCTACCCGTTCTTCGGCACGTTGCTCGGCTGGCTCGGCGTGGCGCTGACCGGATCGGACACCTCGTCCAACATCCTGTTCGGCAATCTGCAGAAGATCACCTCCGAACAGCTCGGCCTGCCGCCGATCCTGATGGCGGCGGCGAACTCCTCGGGTGGCGTGATGGGCAAGATGATCGACGCGCAATCGATCGTGGTCGCCTCCACCGCGACCAACTGGTACGGCCACGAAGGATCGATCCTGCGCTACGTGTTCCTGCACTCGATCGTGCTGGCGTGCCTGGTCGGTCTGTTCGTGACCTTGCAGGCCTATGTCTATCCGTTCACGGCGATGGTCTTGAAATAACCAGGCGAGGCGTCGCCCAAACGAAGATCCCTGCGGGTGGAGAGCCCGCGGGGATTTTGCTTTTCAAGCGCTTTTTCTCGGCCGCCATTCTGGCCAATCGCGGCCTTGTCCCATAGAAGGGCTGCGTCGCAATGGCTGGGAATGGCATGATCTCGATGAAGCGGATTCTGAACGGTGGCGCGGCCGCATTGGTGCTGGCTGCTGCGGCTCTCGTCGCGGTTCCGGCGCAGGCGCAGGAGGAATTTCCGTTCGGTTTCGTGATGACGCTCGATGCCGCGCGCATGCCGGGCTCCAAGCGGATTCCCTCGATCGAGGTCGGCGACAATGGCGAGGTGATCCTCGAACTCTGGTGCGACGGCGGCAAGGGTCAGTTCTCGGTTGCCGGCAACACCATCGTATTCGTTCCCGGCGCGATGGAGAACCGCAGCTGCACGCCGGAGCGGGCGCAGGCCGACAAGGACCTGCTTGCAGCGCTCGGCGAGATGACGAGCTGGCGACGGCAGGGTGATCAGGTCACGTTCGTCGGAAGCAAGTCGCTGCGCTACGTGATCAACAGCAACTAAGAGCGTTTTCGAGCGAAGTGGACGCCGGTTCGCGTTAAGAAAACGCGTCAAACAAAAAGCCGCGCGGTTCGAAGCCGCTCAGGGCGTCGCGACCAATCCGCTTGCGGTGGCAACGATCCAGCGGTTGCCCCAGCGCACGATGGAATCGACACGTCCAAGGCCAGGCACGACGTCGCCGCGCGCGGCCATCTTGACGCCCTCCGGCCCCTCGAGCACGGCGGTGCCGTCCCGGACTTCGACCACCGACCATCCGGGGATGGTGCTCGGCCGCGTTTCGGGGGCGGTTGCCACGGGCTGCGTCGGCCCCAGCGCCATCGCTTGCGCATTCAGCGTCGTCGGCGCGGCTCCGAGCACCTGCGGGCGTGGATTGGCAACAGATTTGGGAATGCTGCCGGTGACGGCGGGATCGGCGTTGGACGCCGTCCGCCGTGGGCTCTCGCTGCGGCTTTCCTTTCTTGGGCTCGGCCGCGTCTCGGCAACGCGCGGGACCGGCGCTTCCTTCTGCGCCACCGGTAGCGGGGCGGGAGCTATCAAGTCATGCCAGTTGGCGCCGCCGGTCCATCCCAGCACGAAGCTTGCGGCCAATGCCGTGGCGGCCAGCAGCGCGGTGCCGATGCGGTCGGCGAATGGCTCCCGCAGCAGCAGGGCGGCATCGTGGTTTTCGCCTGAAACGTCCCAGAGGTCCGCCGTCTGCGCCGGCGAATGACCCTCCGTCACATCTGTTGGCCAGATGCTTCCAGGACTGATCGGCTCGCGGTCTTGCATGGCGTGACCTGTGTTCGGTGACGCAAAGGATGATCCTCGAAACTAAATCGAGCCTTAATTTTCGGTGACCGAACTGCGGCAGCACGAAGTCTTTTGGTCGCAGGCCCCCGTAGATTGACGGGACGGTGAGGGCGGCTGACAATCGCGACGACGACCCTGCATTGGGCTAGAGATGCATACGCCTGAAATCAGCATCGCTCCCGAAGACCCGCGGCAGCCCAACGTGCGGCAGCTGATCGATCTATCGGACGCCCAAATGCAGGCGCTGTATCCGCCCGATAGCAATCACCTCGCCGCCGTCGAGACGCTTGCCGACGCGGATACGGTCTTCCTCGTCGCGCGGCGCCATGGCGAGGTGCTCGGGTCGATCGCCTTCCGCCTCATCGCACCCGGTCATGCCGAGATGAAGCGAATGTTCGTGCGCGCTGACGCGCGCGGACACGGGCTCGGCCGGCGCCTGCTCGAAGCGCTGGAGGACGCCGCGCGCGACTGGCGGATCGCGCGCATCAGCCTGGAGACCGGAATCCGGCAGCCGGAGGCGATCGGGCTCTATCGCGCCGCCGGCTACCAGGAGTGCCCGCCGTTCGGGGACTACGCGCCCGATCCGCTCAGCCTGTTCATGACCAAGCGCCTCTAACGCCAAGCGGTCGTTTCCGGACGCCGTCTCCGCAAAGCGGGTCGTCGCGGCGGTTAGGCGCCGCTATAGCGATGGCATGCTCGATTTCGCCGCCCAATATGCAGCCTTTCAGCGCCGCGATCCGGCCTGGGACGGCATCGTGTTCGTCGCGGTCAGGACGACGGGCGTGTATTGCCGTCCGGTGTGCCGGGCGCGCACGCCGCTCGCCCGCAATGTGCGGTTCTACGGCAGCGCCGCGTCGGCCGAGCGCGCCGGCTTCCGGCCCTGTCTGCGCTGCCGTCCCGAGGCGGCGCCGTTCTGCCCGGCATGGAAGGGCACCAGGACGACCGTCGAGCGCGCGCTTGCGCTGATCGAGGCCGGCGCACTCGACCGCGGCAATGTCGAAGCGTTGGCCGAACGGCTCGGCGTCGGCGCGCGGCATCTGTCGCGTCTGTTCGCCGAGCATCTCGAGGCCTCGCCGCTCCAGGTCGCGTTGTCGCTGCGCGTGCAGCGCGCCAAGCGGCTGATCGACGGCAGCGATGTTCCGCTCTGGGTGGTGGCGCAGCGCGCCGGCTTCTCCAGCGCAAGGCGCATGACCGCCGCATTCGCAAAACTCTACGGTCGCTCGCCGATCTCGCTGCGGCGGAGGCGGCGGCCAGGCGTCGCGATGCAATGAACCCGATGGAGATCAGCAATGGCCAAGAGCTACGGCACGGTGAGCGCGGAACAAGAACTCAAGATGAGCGGCCTCGCATTCGTCCAGGGGCTCGCCTCCGGCGCCTTGCCGCTCAACACGATCGCGCGGACGCTCGGCTATGACGTCACTGAGGCTGAGCACGGCCGTGTCGTCGTCACGCTGGTGCCGACGGATGCGCATCTCAATCCGGCGGGCACCGTGCATGGCGGTCTCACCGCGACGCTGCTCGACAGCTGCATGGGGCTTGCGGTGCAGTCGACGCTCGAGGCCGGAACGAGCCAGACCACGCTCGAATTCAAGATCTCGCTGGTGCGGCCGATCACGCCGGACACCGGCTCGATCCGGGCCGAGGGGCGGGTGCTCAATTGCGGCCGCCGCGTCGGCACCGCGGAGGGCAGGGTCACCGACGCGAAGGGACGGTTGCTCGCGCACGGCACGACGACGTGCCTGATCTTTTCGGCTTGATGCGGAGTCCTGGCGACTGAGCCGGCACTGCACCCGGAGATGCAATGCCGGCCCAGTAGCGTTGGAGCGTGTTTAGTCGACGAAGTGTCGGTTCAACCCGCGTAGCCACTCTGTTCAGGCAAGCGGATGAGGCCGAGCTGCAGCATGGCGGTCAGCGCATCTTCCTGTCCAAGCTCCTCGGCGATCCGTCCGTCCCGCACGCGCAGCACGGTGGTGCCGGCGAACGTCATCTTGCGGCCGGAGGCCGCGGGCAGCGAGCCGAGGCGGAAGTCGCTGAACGCAGGTCCGGTGTGGGTGCCGCCGCCTTCCCAGCGGCCGACGACGAGGTCGCCTTCCGCGACGAGATCGCCGACGCCCCAGAAATTCAGATCCGGAAACGCCTCGCGAAACTCGGTGATGAATTGCGTGACCGCGGCGCGGCCCTTCTTCGGTTCGTGCATCGGGTAGTGCACGACAATGTCCGGCGTCGCGAGCTCTTCGATGATGCGCGGATTCCACGGGTTGCCCCAAAAGCCCTGGAACCAACGGCCTACGACGTTTTTGTTTTCCTCTGACATCTCTTCGTCTCCATTTGCGTGTTGCCGGCATCGCGACCGGCGCGGTGTCGATGCGTGCATTAGGCGTTTTGAGACGCGTGTCGGACCACCCGATTCCAGATCGGGCGTGCAGCTGGCTTTCAGCCGAGATTCCGCTTTGTCGATATGGCGCTTAGCGCCGCTTCGCGAACATCGTCGCGCAATCGGGAAGCGGGTGGTTTGCGCAACGCGCGCACGAAAACCTGTTCGCGATCACACGAGAGAGCATCATGCGCAACTTCGATGACATCGCCGAGCTGCGGGCGCTACTCGATCGCACTGCGATCGAGCGAAGTGCCGAGCTGTTTGTGAGAGGCGACGGGATGCCTCAGTCCGGTCCGGACGCCGTTCCCGCGGCGGCGCGCAACAACGTCGTGTCGTTGAAGAGCAGGGCAGCCTGAAGCGGCGGCCCTTAGCGCCACACCGACTTGTCGGCGTCCCAGCGCTGGCCCTTGAATTCCTTGATCAGCGCGTCGATCGCGCCGTTGTCGTCCTTGGTCTCGCTGGCTTCCTCGTCGCTGCTGGAATCGTCGGACAGGTTCAGCTTGGCGCCGGTGCTGTCATCCGATGTCGAGACGGTGGGGCTCGAGACCCAGAGCATCAGTCTGTCCGAGCTGCCGGGCTTGTCGGGCGAGACGAGGGCGGTGATCTCATAATTCTGGGTGAGGCCGAGCACAGGATAGATCGCGCTGGGCCGTTTCAGCACCAGCTTGAGTTTGCCGGTGTTCGCGTTCCACGTCGCCGAGGCGGGCTTGGCCGCAAGCGTCTTCGCCAGCACGCCGGCGATCGCGGTCGCCAGTCTGTCCTTGTTGAT
This sequence comes from Bradyrhizobium oropedii, assembly GCF_020889685.1. Taxonomy (GTDB): domain Bacteria; phylum Pseudomonadota; class Alphaproteobacteria; order Rhizobiales; family Xanthobacteraceae; genus Bradyrhizobium; species Bradyrhizobium oropedii. Next base: position 9,648 of record NZ_JACMYO010000161.1, on the reverse strand, counting down.
CTTGTCGCCGTCGCGCCAGTCGGCGGCGGCAATGCGGATGGTGCGGTCCATCTCGACCACGCCGCTGGTCCAGCCGGCTGCGGTTACGCCGGGCGCGGATTTCACCTTGGCGAGCAGCGCGCTGGCATGCTCGGGATCGATGGTGAGGTTGATGGTCTGCTCGCCGGAGCGCAGCGCGTCGCAGGTCACCGCGAGGCTGGAGGTGCCGATCTCGACGGCTTCGCCCTTCAGGCTCTTGAGGAAATCGGCCGCCGCATCGAGCTTCACCCGCACGCCGATCGATTCCGGCGAGACGTCGGTAAAATCCTTCGGCTGCGGCGTGATGCCGTCCTCGGTGGCCTGGTTGTCCTGGAATTCCTTCTCGCTGAGATCGGAATTGTCCGTCGAGGCGACCTCGGTGACGGTCTGGCCGATCGTGATCTGGCCGCGGAACTCAAAGCTGTCGCCGGTCTGCTTGCGGTTCAGCTTGATGGAGACCGGCTGCTTGTCGGCGACGCTCTGGGTGGTGCCGGACAGCGTCTGGCCGCTGACGGCAAGGTTGGCAACGAAGCGGTCCTTGCGGTCGGAGCCCTTGTCGGCGGGATAGCAGACGTCGAGCACGGCCGCAGTCACGGCCTTGCCCTGGCGGGTTTCCTTCAGGACGACATCGGCATTGCCGTCCATCAGGCCGTCGATCGCGGTGAAATAGCGCGTCTCGAGGCCGTTCGACGGGGCTGCCTTCGATTGCAGCTTCATCTGGGCGAGGGCGGGGGCCGAGGCGACGGCAAGACCGAGCAGCAGGAGCGGGAGCGCGCGCATACGATAAGTCCTCGAAGGGCAGAATCGGTTCCGTCGTAACTAGCAAACCTCCGTGTCATTGGCCAAAAAAGAAGGCCGCCTGACGGCGGCTATCAATTTCGAACGATCTGACCTTTGGCACTGTCATGGCCCGGCGAAGCGGTTTTCCGAAAACATCATGCTTGGACAACAAGCTAAGGCGCGATGACAGATTCTGTCTGATCTCATCGCGCCTTAAGGTTCTTCGTCGTTCTCCAGCCTGCCGCGCAATATACTGACGACGCGGCTCACGGTTTCGATGTCCTTCGTCGACAGTCCGTCGGCGAGGCCGTTCACCCAGGGCAGTTGCAGCCGCATCGCCGCGTCGAAGCTTTGCTGGCCCTTGTCGGTCAGCACAACAAGCTGGGCGCGGCGGTGATGTGGGTTGGTCTCGAACGTGACGAGCCCATCCCGTTCGAGGTCGTTGACGATCCGCTGCACGTTCTGTCTGGCGGCGCCGAGGTCGCGCGCCAGCCACGCCACCGGTTGCGGACGCTCAGCGGCGACGATGGCGCCGAGGATCTGCCAGCGCGCGCTGGTCAGCCCGAGCCCGGCCACCAGCCGGTCGCCTGACGTGAACAGCAGGCTGTTGAGCCTGAACAGGTCGGGAATCAGGTTGCTCAGGGCTTCCCCCGCCGGCGTTCGCTTGGTTTGCGGCATTTGTCACCATAGGTGTATATTGACATCACAATGTCAATATTGATATGTATCGATCTGATCGGAATGACATCATAGCACCATATCAACGGAGCCAGCCATGCCGCAGATGCGCCCCCTCGACCCCGCATTCCCGATCGACCGCCAGCTCGGGGTCGATGCCAGCAACGTCGTGCTGGTCAACCTCTTCACCCTCGACAAGGCCGACGAGGACACCTTCCTGAAAGCCTGGCAGGACGACGCCGCCATCATGAAGCGGCAGCCCGGCTTCATCTCGACCCAGCTGCACCGCGCGGTTGGCGAGAGCCCGGCCTATCTGAATTACGCGGTTTGGGAATCCACCGCCGCCTTCCGCGCGGCGTTCATGAACCCCGAGTTCAGGGCCAAGCTCTCGGCCTATCCAGCTTCGGCGGTGGCGTCGCCGCATCTGTTCCAGAAGGTGGCGGTCGCCGACATCTGCGTGGCGTGAACGCGTATCCGTCATGGCCGGGCTCGGTCATCCCGTCATTGCGAGCGAAGCGAAGCGATCCATCGTGCCGCATATGCGGAGGCGTGCATTGCTTCGTCGCTACCGCTCCTCGCAATGACGCAGATAATCCGGCCTGCGATCGCGTCACGGATTGCTCAACTATGGACCAGCATGCCGACGCCCAGAGTGGCAGCGGCAGCCAGGAAGGCGATGTCCAGGAAGCGCAGCGGCGCTTTCGGACGATGACCGGTCGAGCCGGCAATGACGTAGTAGAGCCAATAGCCCCCACCGAGGACGGCAAACGTCAACGTCTGCTTGAACCAGAACGTCAGGACGACCGCGAGATCATCGATGCTGTCTTGGGCATAGGCGCCCAGCGCGAGCACCGCGCCGATCGCGTAGAACAACGCGAGCGTTGACGTCAGGGATTTGGCGTCGCGGGACATCGGATGATCCTTTCGTCTCGATCGTAGTCGAACTGCAAAAAAGAAGGCCGCCTGGAGGCGGCCTTCGATCTCGATACGGATTGCGCGAGTGCGGCTCAGAAGCCGCCCATGCCGCCCATTCCACCGCCGCCCGGCATCGCCGGCGCCGCGTCCTTCGGCACTTCGGCGACCATGGCCTCGGTGGTCACCAGCAGGCCGGCGACGGAGGAGGCGTCCTGAAGTGCGGTGCGCACCACCTTGGCGGGGTCGATGATGCCCTTGTCGACCATGTCGACATAGTCCTCGGTCTGGGCGTCGAAGCCGAAGGTCTCCGACTTGTTCTCGAGGATCTTGCCGACCACGATCGAGCCCTCGACACCGGCGTTCTCCGAGATCTGACGAATCGGAGCTTCCAGCGCCTTGAGCACGATGTTGATGCCGGCCTGGACGTCGGCATTGGGGTTGGTGATGCGGCCGACCGCCTTCTTGGCACGCAGCAGGGCGACGCCGCCGCCCGGCACGATGCCTTCCTGCACCGCGGCGCGGGTCGCGTTCAGCGCGTCCTCGACACGATCCTTCTTCTCCTTGACCTCGACCTCGGTCGCACCGCCGACCTTGATCACGGCAACGCCGCCGGCGAGCTTGGCAAGACGCTCCTGCAGCTTCTCACGGTCGTAGTCCGAGGTGGTCTCCTCGATCTGCGCCTTGATCTGGCCAACGCGGGCGTCGATGTCCTTCTTCTTGCCGGCGCCCTTGACGATCGTGGTGTTCTCCTTGTCGATCACGATCTTGCCGGCGCGGCCAAGCATGTTGACCGTGACGTTCTCGAGCTTCATGCCGAGGTCGTCGGAGATCAGCTGACCGCCGGTCAGGATCGCGATATCCTCCAGCATCGCCTTGCGGCGATCGCCGAAGCCTGGCGCCTTGACGGCGGCGACCTTGAGGCCGCCGCGCAGGCGGTTGACGACCAGCGTCGCCAGCGCCTCGCCCTCGACGTCCTCGGCGAGGATCAGCAGCGGACGGCCCGACTGCACCACGGCTTCCAGCACCGGCAGCATCGCCTGCAGGCCGGAAAGCTTCTTCTCGTGCAGCAGGATGTAGGCATCCTCGAGCTCGGCGGTCATCTTCTCGGCGTTGGTGATGAAGTACGGCGACAGGTAGCCGCGGTCGAACTTCATGCCCTCGACGATGTCGACCTCGGTCTCGAGCGACTTGTTCTCCTCGACGGTGATGACGCCCTCGTTGCCGACCTTCTGCATCGCCTGCGCGATCATCTTGCCGATCGCGGTGTCGCCATTGGCCGAGATGGTGCCGACCTGGGCGACCTCGGAGGAGGCGGCAACCGGCTTGGCGCGCTTCTCGATGTCCTTGATCACCGCGGCGACGGCGATGTCGATGCCCCGCTTCAGGTCCATCGGGTTCATGCCGGCCGCAACCGACTTGGCGCCTTCGCGCACGATCGCCTGCGCCAGCACGGTCGCGGTGGTGGTGCCGTCACCGGCGGTGTCGTTGGTCTTGGAAGCGACCTCGCGCAGCATCTGCGCGCCCATGTTCTCGAACTTGTCGTCGAGCTCGATCTCCTTGGCGACGGTGACGCCGTCCTTGGTGATGCGGGGAGCGCCGAACGACTTCTCGATGACGACGTTGCGGCCCTTCGGGCCGAGCGTCACCTTCACGGCGTTGGCGAGCACGTCGACACCGCGCAGCATGCGGTCGCGGGCGTCTCCGGCGAATTTTACGTCCTTGGCAGCCATTGTTTTGAACTCCTGGAATGTGTCTGTGAATTGTTTGCCGTTTGATCGCCGGGTCTGCTTCCCCTCTCCCCTTGTGGGAGAGGGTGGACGCGATGCGAAGCATCGCGGACGGGTGAGGGGTCTGTCTCCGCGGATAGAGACCCCTCATCCGGCGCGCTTTGCGCGCCACCTTCTCCCACCCCAACTCGGGTTTACCCGACTTGGGTATCCCTGACTTGTCGAAGTCGGATAAATCCGACTTTGATGGGAGAAGGGAAGAGGTGATTGTGCCGACGGCCGATGTGCAACGGCTCTCGGGTTAGTGGCGCTTACGCCAGCACGCCCATGATGTCGGACTCCTTCATGATCAGAAGCTCCTGGTTGTCGAGCTTGACCTCGGTGCCCGACCACTTGCCGAACAGCACGCGGTCGCCGACCTTGAGGTCGATCGGGATCAGCTTGCCGGCTTCGTCGCGGCCACCCGGGCCGACGGCGACGATCTCGCCCTGGGACGGCTTCTCCTTGGCCGAGTCCGGAATGATGATGCCGCCCTTGGACTTCTCCTCGGCATCGATACGCTTGACCACGACGCGGTCATGCAGTGGGCGGAAGGTGGATTTAGCCATGAGGTTCCCTCTTGGAGGCTCGGTTTCAGGTCCGGTTCATCGAGACCGGCGCTGAATGCCGGTCCGGTCGGCGCCAGGCAGGACGCCCGGCGCATTTAGCAATCGTGGTGCGAGAGTGCTAATTGTGCGCCGGGGAATATGGCTTGGCGCAGTTTCTGTCAAGCAAACGGGTTAAGGCCTTGGTGAGGCCAATATAGGATGGTGGACCAGAAACCAAATCGTAGCGATGACGTAATTTTTGTCGGACGTCGTTGCTCCGTCTTAAGTTTTACGCTTGGCTGCAGGACGGGTGCGGCCGGGACATAGTCGGGGGATACACATGATCACGTCACTCAACGCGCGAATGGTCGCACGGTTCGCGGCTATCTCGGCGCTGACGACACTCTTGGGCGCGTGCGGCAGCATGAGCCTGCCGTCGTTGTCGTCAAACCCTGCGCCGGCGCCCACCGAGCCGGGGGTGGCTCCGGAGATGCCCGCGAGCATCCGCCCCGACGAGATCGTCGGCCGCTGGGGTCTCGCCTCGTTCCAGAATCCCGCCGACCGCGCCCGCACCGAGGCCGCCGCGCGCGGCCAGTGCAAGCAGCCTTACGTGATCGGTGCCGGCCAGAACGGCGGCGTCATCATGCATCTGGCCGACCAGGCCACCCCGCAGGAACTGCGGCTGAAGGGTTCCCCGAGCGGCAAGAACTATATCGGCCCGCCCGGACCTGTGCCCGGCGAGCAGGACCGCGAGATCATTTCGTTCGACGGCCGGGTCCTGATCACCCGCTTCGTCGACAAGGACGCCGCCACCCGCTACGGCAACATGGTCTACGTCCGCTGCGCCCCGAGGGCGTAACGGCGAGGTCTGAACTTCCGTCCGCTATCGAGCCGCATCGGCAGCACACCTCTCCCCTTGTGGGAGAGGTCGGATTGCGTCGCCAGATGCAATCCGGGTGAGGGGTCTCTCTCTGCGAGTGACCCCATCGATTTGAGTATGCGGTGCCAACCCCTCATCCGGCACGGATTGCATCCGCGCCACCTTCTCCCACAAGAGGAGAAGGGCAGGGGACTGCCACTTGGGCAAACGCCGACCCCGAGGGCCGGCGTTTTGCTTTTCTGTGAACGACGGGACACGAGCCTGGCTTGCCGTCTGTCGCCCGAAGTCGCGGCCCGCAAACAATTGCCTTACCGCCGCACGCCGACGCGATTGACGCCGCCATTCATGTTGCCGCCCACGTTATGCCGGACTGCAGCGCGCGCCACCGGACGCGGCCGGAGCACGACGCCCGCCCGCGCCACGCAACCGTGCGGATAACCGACATAGGTGCAGTACACGACGGCCTTCGCCGGTGCTGAACTGAACGTGACACCCGCAAGCCCCAACATCAGGCTGGCCGCAATTCCCGCAACAGTCGCTGACTTGATCGAAAGAATGGTCGTCCGACGCATGGTGGTCCTCCCTCATCGCACGCGAACCGAAAAGTGATGGAGCCGCTTCAGCTGCGTCCCAGGTATCGTGCCTGGGTATCGTCGGTGGCGAGGGACAGGTGATGTTGACGTAGATCAACGCCGGGCGCGATCCGTCGCCCGTGAGATCGATCTGCTTCATCAAGAACGAGGGCGGCTCACCGAGCCGCCCTCATTCCGTGGCATTGCGCCGGATTCACTGACAGACGTACATGTGGCCGTCAGCCATTTTCGTCATCGTGCCGGGCTCGCAGCCGATACCATTGGCCGCCTTGTAGTCCGCCCATCCGCTGTAGCCGTAATACGGACTGATCCCGTGATAGGCCCGGGCCGGGTAGTAAGGCTGGCCAAACTGGGCATCGGTCTGGGCGGCATATGCGTCGGTCCAGTTATTTGTGCCCCAGCCATAGGCCGGCGCAGTAGCGGCCGCGACCGCTGCCGTGGCGGCGATCCCCGCGCCAACCCCGTACCCGTACGCGGCGCGTCGGGTGTGACGACGCGCAACGCCTGCGGCGCTCATGGGCGTCAGCGGTCGGCCCACACGCGCCTGGGCACTTTCGACTGACGCCGATACGCCGCCCTGCTCGGACCAGGTGATGGAGAACAGTGTCGCACAAGCGATAGTCGAAAGTGCAATTGCAGTATTTCGGCCAATTCTTTGCGTCATGTTCAATCTCCAGCGTTGAGTACTGCGGTGGCTCCACCCCGATCAGTGATCCGGTAACAAGGCGCACGCCATCAGCGCGAATGAAACAAACCCGCCGCCGATCGCCACGGCCTCAAAGACAGCCTCGCGCTGCAATTCCGAGAAAAGCCGGCGCGTAGCCCTGCTTGCCGCAAGCTTGATCGTGCGCCCCCACAGCATCCGCCATGTTTCAATGCGAAGCTCTGCGCGTCGAATGCGCGCAGCGAGCGCGCCGCGAATTCGCGATATTGTGCTCAGTGAAAATACAAGGTTGTGCGCGGGGACAACCGGAATGATCCCGGAAGTCCGATGCAACCGGCACCCGATACTGGCTCCCGGCACACGCATGACAATTCCCTCGCGCGGCAATATGCACCCGCGACAGCAAACCTGCCAGCAGATTTGCCGGTGTCGCAATTGGCACAAGCTGCATACTGTCGGGCAGAAGTTCTGACTGATTTGCCGCTTGTCGTGCTTCAAACAAAAACGCCGGCCCGAGGGCCGGCGCTTTTCGTTCTGATCCGACAAACCTCAGTTGAACATCGCGTCGATGTCGTCCTGCGAGGCGTGGCCGGCGTCGCCGTCGAGCTTCGGGCCGTTGAGCAGGCGGGCGTCGCCCTCGCGGGTGTCGACGATCGGCGGGGAGTGGGTCTTGATCGCGTCGACGCCGCCCCAGATGCTCATCATCTCGTTGATGTGCTGTTCGATGAACTTCATCGTCTGCATCACCTTGTTGATGCGCTGGCCGGTGAGGTCCTGGAAGTTGCAGGCCTCGAAGATCGAGACCACGCGCTCCTGGATATCTTCGCTGAGCAGCTTCTGCTGATCGGGCGTGACGTTCTTTGACAGCGCGGTCGCGGCCTGGTCGATCGCCTCCACCGCCTCGAGGATCTGCTGGGTCGCCTGTTCGGTGCCGCCGACCACAGCGCCGAGCTCGCCATTGACCTTGGCCATCTCCTCGCCGTTGAAGCTCTTGCCGTGCAGCACGGCGATCTCGCGCTTGGTGCGGCTGATCGCGTCGTGGATCAGGTCGAGCTCGACCTTGAGCTTCTCGCACTGTTCGACCTGCGCGCGGTAGGTCTCGAGCAGCGCGTGCGTCTCGGCGACCTCGCGGGCGACGGCGGCATCAACGCTGTTGCCGCTGCGCTCTGCCGGTGCGGCGGCCATCTGGGCGCGGATCGAGCGAAGCTCGGCCATGATCTCGCGATGCATCGGACCGAGGTCGGCGCCGCCCGCAACAACTTCCGGCTCCGGCATCACGACTTCACCCATCGCCTGCTCGACACGAAAACGCTTACGCTTCACTGACATGATTTTCATTCCCGCCCCTTCTACTGAAGTCCGTTCTAGACAGGGTGGATTTAACGTCAGGTTCACGCGGGAACAGTTTGCGTCGGTGGCGAGCGACCGCAGCGATACCGGCGATTAACCATATCGCCGCGGCATTCACGCAAAATAAACGCTGTCAGGCAAAACCACGCGGCATTGCCGACGTGGTGAATCGAAACGGCCGTTCCGTTTACCAAACCGATGCGGTTTTCATTGCTTATTGACGACGTGCAACGGCGCATCGCGCGCCCTCGCAAAGCAAGTCACGACGAAACCAGTACAGAGTACGTCGATGTTCAGGAAAACCACGCTTGCGCTGCTCACCGGCGCCTCTTCTCTTATTGCCGTTCCCCATCACGCCATGGCGATCGACGCGGCGGCTCAGCCCGAGCCCACCGTGATCTATGCCAACCAGGGCGCACCGCAGCCGCCGATGCGCACCGCCTATGTGCAGCCGCAGCGCTCCAACATGGGCGGCGGCTTCATCGAATTCCTGTTCGGCGATGCGCCGTCGTCGCAGGGTTACTCGCCGCAGTATCAGCAGCAGCCCGGCTATTACGGCAATCGCCAGCTGCCGCCGATGGATACGCAGCAGCAGATGATCCGTCAGCAGCAGGAGGCCGCGGGCGATCCGACGCAGCGTCCGTTCGATCCGCGCTATGAAAAGCAGCTGGTCGATTACAGCGGCAAGGAAGGCGCCGGCACCATCGTCGTCGATACGCCGAACAAGTTCCTCTATCTGGTGCAGGGTGATGGCCGCGCGCTGCGCTACGGCATCGGCGTCGGCCGGCCCGGCTTCACCTGGGCCGGCACCAAGACGATCTCGGCGAAGAAGGAGTGGCCGGCCTGGACGCCGCCGCCGGAAATGCTGGCGCGCCGTCCCGATCTGCCGCGGCACATGGAAGGCGGCCCGGAGAATCCGCTCGGGGCGCGTGCGATGTATCTCGGCTCCTCGCTCTACCGCATCCACGGCTCCAACGAGCCCTGGACGATCGGCACCAACGTCTCGTCCGGCTGCATCCGGATGCGCAACGAGGACGTCATCGACCTCTACGGCCGCGTCAATGTCGGCGCCAAGGTCGTCGTGATGTGAGGGTGGTTTTGAAGCAGCTGCCCCAAAGAAGGTGTCATCCCGGCTTTCGCCGGGACGACGGAATCAAAACGGCCGCTCGATTGGAGCGGCCGTTGTCATTTCAGCGATCGCGTTTACGCGTAATCGCTGTTGTCGTCGCCGCCGTTGTCGTCGAAGTCGTCGGCGTCTTGATCATCGTCACTGTCCCGGTCGGCCTGCGCCTGGTCGAATGCGCCGGCGCGCGAGCCGTAATCACTGTCGCGACCGGACGAACTGACATCGTTGATCCCGGCGTCACGGGCTAGGTCGCTTGACGACTGGTCGCCGCCCCAGGGGCGCGAACCGCCGCCGAGGCCGCCGGCATCGGCCAGCGACTGGTGGGCGCCG
>NZ_JACMYO010000160.1 GCF_020889685.1 Bradyrhizobium oropedii | reverse complement strand
CAGCGACCTTGGGCTCACGCAGCGGCGGGAAAGCCGTCTCGTCGGAGCCATTGCGCGGGGAAGTTGCGGGCAGCGGGGGAAACTCTGACCGGATGCCCGCGCCAGCGGGCTCGAGCCGCGCGGCAATGACCTGGAGTTCCCGAACGACTGCGGCAAGCGCCAGCACGATGGCGCCGGTGCATGCGCCGGTCACGCCCGTCGCGATCAACGTGCTGCCGACGCTGAATTCCTTGTAGGGGATACCCAAGCCGACCGCCGCCAAGCCCGCCACAACCAGGCCCGCGCCGACGACCAACAGACCAACCATCATCGAACTAACCCCCGGGAGACCCGACCGAAAATCGGCGCGGGCCTCGAACGCCACGATACCGTCATATTGCCCACACCGCCAACCGCCAATTGTAGAGGGAGTTCCCTAAAATCCCGCTTAACCGGGCCGGACGCGCTCGTTCCTGGCGCGAATACCGGCTGCGCCGGCGCCCTGCGCCCGTAGATTTACTGACTACGAATTGCTGCCAATTTATTGCAACGCATCTGGGAAATTACGCCACAATTCCCAATTACTCAGAAACGGAACTGCGCTATGGATGCCGGGGAATGAGGCCCTAAAGCGCCAAACTGGGCCACAGGCACGCCGGTATCACTAGCTATGTCATCGATTACGACGTCTGCCCTCGAGGCGCCTGCGCGGCGCTCGGTGGAGAAGACCTGCGACGATCTCGCTTTCCTCGTCCTCGGCGTGGTCGCCGTGGTTGCCGGCCTCACGTTCCGCGACTACGGTCTGGGCTGGGACGACTACACCCACGCTGAATACGCCGACCTCCTGCTGCGCATGTACGGGTCCGGGTTCAAGGACACCGGCGCGCTGTCGTTCGCCAACCTCTATATGTACGGCGGCGGCTTCGATATGGCCGCGGCCCTGCTGCACAAGATCATTCCGCTGGAGCTGTTCGAGACGCGCCGCCTGCTCGGCGCGGTCGTCGGCGTGATCGGCCTTGCCGTAACCTGGCGCCTGGCGCGCCGCGTCGGTGGCCCGCTGGCGGGACTGGCGGCGCTGCTGCTGCTGGCGCTGTGCCCGACCTTCTACGGCCACATGTTCATGAATCCGAAGGATGCACCGTTCGCCGTCGCGATGGTGGTCCTGATCATGGGCCTCGTCCGCCTGATCGAGGAATATCCGACGCCCTCGCCGCGCACGATCCTGATCGTGGGCTTAGGGGCCGGCCTGTCGATCGGCTGTCGCGTGCTGGGCGGGCTCGCATTGATCTACGCAGTGGTCGGCTTCATCCCGCTGTGGATCGAGGAATTCCGCAAGCAGGGTGCGCGCGAGGCGACCCACCGCTTTGCCCATGTCGTCTATGTGCTGCTGCCGGGACTTGCTCTCGGCTATCTCGTGATGGGCCTGATCTGGCCGTGGTCGATCATGGAGCCCGGCCATCCGCTGGAAGCGGTGACGTATTTCTCGCACTTCTTCGAGAAGCCGTGGAAGGAGATGTTCGACGGCGCGCTGGTGTCGGTGCCGGACATGCCGTGGTCCTATTTGCCGACGCTGTTCGCCTTGCAGCTTCCCGAAGTGCTGCTGGTGCTGCTGACCGCAGCCGTCGTCGCCACCTTCATGTCGCTGTCGCGCAAGGATGTGACCGCCAAGCGCAAGTCGATCATGCTGATGCTGACGCTGGCGGCGACGCTGCCGCTGGTGATCGCGATGGTGAAGCGACCGGCGCTCTACAACGGCATCCGCCACTTCATCTTCGTGATCCCGCCGATGGCGGTGCTCGGCGGCGTCGCATTCGCCCGCGGCATGGACTGGCTCGGCGACAACCGCCGCGCCTGGCAGCCTGCGGCGCTCGCCGTGTTCGCATTCGGCCTGCTGCTGCCGCTCAGCGAAATGATCCGGCTGCATCCGTATCAGTATACGCATTTCAACCACATCGCAGGCACGGTGCGGACCGCCGACAATTTCTTCATGCTGGACTATTGGGGCCTGGCGCTGAAGCAGGCATCCGACGGGCTGCGCGAGCAGTTGGAGGAACGACAGGAAGTGCCGCCGCAGCATCGCAAGTGGAAGGTCGCCGTTTGCGGACCGCAGCGCCCCGCGCAGGTCGCGCTCGGGCCGGACTTCACGATCGGCTGGGACAGCAACGCCGCCGACTTCGCGATGACGCTCGGCGAGTTCTACTGCAAGGGCCTGGCCGCGCCGGTCATGGTCGAGATCAAGCGCGACGACGTCGTGTTCGCCCGCGTCTACGACATCCGCGGCCGCAGCATCTCGAGCCTGCTGGCGATCCCGGCGCCGTAGCCCAAAGCACGTCTGTTGCGCGCCTGCCCACTTCTGGAGCATGACCTTCCGGATCGTGGGCCAGCCGTCGCATGCTGACATGACTGTCACGCCGTTACGCTGCCTTGCCGCGATCCGGTGCCGACGCTAGGTTCGACGCAGGAAACAGCCATCAACGGAGCAATCGGCCATGTCGCCAGCGGAAGCGCGCCTGAAGGAAGTGCCGTCGAACATAAGTGCGGCGGAGTGGGAGCAGCGGATCAACCTTGCGGCCTGCTACCGGCTGGTCGCGCTCTACGGCTGGGACGATCTCGTCGACACCCACATCTCGGCCCGCGTGCCGGGGCCCGAGCATCACTTCCTGATCAACCCCTACGGACTGATGTTCGACGAGATCACCGCGTCGAGCCTGGTCAAGGTCGACCTCGACGGCAACCAGCTTTCGCAGAGCGACTACAGCATCAACCCGGCCGGCTTCACCATCCATTCGGCGATCCACGAGGTGCGCGAGGATGCCGGCTGCGTGCTCCATCTGCACACGGTCGATGGCACCGCGGTGTCGAGCGGCCCGGACGGGCTGCTGCCGCTGAACCAGACCGCGCAGCTCGTCACCCACGACCTCGCCTATCACGACTATGAGGGCATCGCGCTCGATCATGACGAGCGCCCGCGCCTGCAACGCGATCTCGGCACCAAGAACCACATGCTGTTGCGCAATCACGGCACGCTGACGGTCGGCCGCTCGGTCGCCTCCGCCTTCGAGCGGATGTACCATCTGGAGCGCGCCTGCTCGATGCAGGTGGCGACCCGCGCGCTCGGCCCGATCGCCTATCCGGTCGACCAGCAGGCCATCGACAAGAACACCGAGCTGCTCTCCAACCCGGACCGCGCCGAGCTGCGCTCGACCCAGCTGGTCTGGCCGCCGCTGCTGCGCAAGCTCGACCGGGTCAATCCCGGCTACCGTGATTGAAAATTTCACAATCTTAGGGTAGGCTGAACGCCAACACCCTCTGCACGTTCAGAATCAAAACGCCGCCCAATTCCGGGCGGCGTTTTCACGTTCAGCGCCTATCGCTCTATTTGGCCTCGGCGAACGCCGCCAAGATCCGCGCCCAGGAGCGGATGCCCTTGTGGTAGCTCTTGAGGTCGTACTTCTCGTTCGGCGAATGGATGTTGTCGTCGTCGAGCCCGAAGCCGACCAGCACGCTGTCGAGGCCGAGCGTGCGCTTGAAGTCGGCGACGATCGGGATCGAGGCGCCGGAGCCGACCAGAAGCGCCTCCTTGCCCCACTCGTCGGTCAGCGCGCGGCGGGCGGCCGCGAGCGGCTTCATGTTCCAGTCGAGCGCGATCGCCGGCGCGCTGGAATGATCGGTGAACTCGGCCTTGCAATCCGCCGGCAGGCGCGCCTTCACATAGTCGCGGAACGCGTCTCGGATCTTCTCGGGATTCTGTCCCTCGACCAGGCGGAACGAGACCTTCGCTGACGCCTCGGCCGCAATCACCGTCTTCGAACCCTCGCCGGTATAGCCGCCGATGATGCCGTTGATGTCGCAGGTCGGGCGCGAGGAGACCTGCTCGATCAGGAGCCGATCCTTTTCGCCGGCCGGCACCGAAAGGCCGATCGGCTTGAGGAAGCTTTCCGGCGTCAGATTGAGCTGTTTCCACTGCGCCAGAATGTCCGGCGGCAGATCCTTCACACCGTCATAGAAACCGGGGATGGTGATGTGGCCGTTCTCGTCATGCAGGCCGCCGAGGATCCGCGTCAGCACGCGGATCGGGTTCTGCGCGCCGCCGCCGAACACGCCGGAGTGCAGGTCGCGATTGGCGGCCTTGATCTTGACCTCGTCATAGACCAGGCCGCGCAGCGAGGTTGTGATCGCCGGCGTGTTGGGGTCCCACATGCCGGTATCGCAGACCAGTGCGAAGTCGGCCTTGAGCTCGGCCTTGTTGGCCTCGAGGAACGGCACGAAATTCTTCGAGCCGATCTCTTCCTCGCCTTCGATGATGATGGTGATGTCGACCGGCAGCGATCCCGTCACCGTCTTCCAGGCGCGGCACGCCTCGATGAAGGTCATCAACTGACCCTTGTCGTCCTCGGCGCCGCGCGCGACGATGATCTTGCGCCCGTCGGCATGGTCGGTCACGACAGGCTCGAACGGCGGACGGTGCCAGAGATTCAAGGGATCGACCGGCTGCACGTCGTAGTGCCCGTAGAACAGCACATGCGGGCGCCCGTCGGTCGAGCCGTTCAATTTGCCCACCACGGCCGGATGGCCCGCGGTCGGCCGCACTTCGGTCTTGAAGCCGAGGGTTGCGATATCCCTGGCAAGATGATCGGCAGCCGCCTTGCAGTCATTGGCAAAGGCCGGATCGGCCGAGATCGACTTGATGCGCAAGAGCGTGAACAGCCGCTCGAGGCTGTTGTCGAAATCGGCATCGATGCGGTCGAGGACGGGCTGCAGCTTGGCGTTGGACATTGCTTATATCCCATTGGTTGGACATTGCGCCAAGTTGTAGCGCGCCGGCCGCCCGAGGCAAAGCCGGTTGCCCGTTCCATCGGACCGTCGCGGTGCTACCTGCGCAAGATTCCGCCGAGCGCGCCGCGCACCAGCGCGCGACCGATCGAACCGCCAACCGAACCGCCGACCGATTTGCCGAGATCCGCGACCACGCCGCCGACCACCTTGTCGGTCACCGAGCGCGTGACGTTGCGTGCGATCACCTGCCCGGTCGAGAGCCGGCCGCGCTTGACATTGGTGCCGAAGATCGCGGCGGCGATGGCGCCGATCTGGCCGAGGATGCCGCCCCCCTCGCTGCCTGAGCCTTCCGCCGACGCGGCGCCGCCGGCGAGACGCTTCTGGATGATCTCGTAGGCGGATTCGGCGTCGATCGCGGTGTCGTATTTGCCCTTCACCGGGCTCGCATCCATGATCGCCTTGCGTTCCTCCGGCGTGATCGGCCCAATCCGTGCCGATGGCGGTCGCACCATGACGCGCTCGACCATCGACGGCGTGCCGCCGCCTTCGAGGAACGACACCAGTGCCTCGCCCTTGGCGAGCTCCATGATCACCCGCGCGGTGTCGAGCTTCGGATTGGGCCGGAACGTCTGCGCGGCTGCGGCGACCGCCTTCTGGTCGCGCGGCGTGAAGGCACGCAGCGCGTGCTGCACGCGGTTGCCGAGCTGTGCCAGCACCTTGTCCGGCACGTCGATCGGATTTTGCGTGACGAAATAGACGCCGACGCCCTTGGAGCGGATCAGCCGCACCACCTGCTCGATCTTGTCCATCAGCGCCTTCGGCGCGTCGTTGAACAACAGATGCGCCTCGTCGAAGAAGAACACCAGCTTCGGCTTCGGCAGGTCGCCGGCCTCCGGCAATTCCTCGAACAGTTCCGACAGCATCCAGAGCAGGAACGTGGCGTAAAGCCGCGGGCTCTGCATCAGCTTGTCGGCGACGAGGATGTTAACCATGCCGCGGCCGTCGCGATCGGTCCGCATGAAATCCTTCAGCGTCAACGCCGGCTCGCCGAAAAACTTCGCGCCGCCCTGGTTCTCGAGCACCAGCAGCTGACGCTGAATCGTTCCGACCGTCGCCTTGGACACGTTGCCGTAGCTCTGAGCGGCCTTACGGATCGACGCCAGCGGATCTTCCCCTTCATCGGCGCCCTTCTTGCTGCCGTCGGGGGCGATCGCATCCAGCAGGGCGCGCAGATCCTTCATGTCGATCAGCGCGAGGCCATTTTCATCGGCGACCCGGAAGGCGACATTGAGCACGCCCTCCTGCACGTCGTTCAGATCGAGCATCCGCGCGAGCAACAACGGTCCCATCTCGGTGATGGTGGCGCGCACCGGATGCCCCTGCTCGCCGAACACGTCCCAGAACACGGTCGAGAACTGGTCCGGCTGGAAGGTCAGGCCCATTTCCTGGGCGCGCTTCACAATAAAATCCTTGGCCTCGCCGACTTCGGAGATGCCGGACAGATCGCCCTTGATGTCGGCTGCGAAGACCGGAACGCCGGCGCGCGCAAATCCTTCGGCCATGACTTGCAGCGAGACGGTCTTGCCGGTTCCGGTTGCGCCGGTGACGAGCCCATGCCGGTTGGCCAGCGCCAGCGTCAGCCAAGCCGTCTGCTCGCCCTTGCCGATAAAAATCTTCTCGTCTGTATCGGCCAACTTGTTGTCGGAGGTCGCCATCGCTTCGCCTCTTCGCGCAAATTTAGATCGCTTCAATCATTGAACCCGGTTCGATACATCGAACCCGGTTCGATACATCGAACCCGGTTCGAAACCTCGAACCCGGTTCGATACCGAACCAGTGCCATCATATTGCATCTTGCCGGTCGATTGAAACCGTCAGCGCAAGCTGACGTATATTGTCGCGCCACTGGTTCCTCATATTTTATTCCCGGCGAAGTGACGAAAGGCATTGCGCATTGCGACAAGATGGTGTGAATCCGCCGCTCACTCTTGCAGCGAGGCCACAGTCACGACGCGATCGAAAAAGAAAACGAACTGAAATGCGCGGATCGCTTGTATTTCGTGACACAGGCGCTCAAGATAAATCCAGAAGAACGATCCGGCAAAGTCCGGTTGAGGCGGGGCAAGATGGACGAATTGGTTGGACAGCTGGCCGCGAAGGCCGGCATCGATGGCGCTGTCGCTGAAAAAACCATCGGCATCGTTCTGGGTTTCCTTCGTAACGAGGGACCTTCCGATAAAGTCCAGGCTCTGATCGACCAAATCCCCGGCGCCGAAGCGGCAATCGCCGCCTCCATCAACAGCGGTGGTCTATCGCGGTTGATGGGCGGCGGCCTGATGGCTGTCGGCACCCGGCTGATGGCACTCGGATTGAGCATGAGTGAAATTCAGAACGTTGCGCGTGAACTTTTCAGGTTCGGCCGCGACAAAATCGGAGCGGATCAAATGGGCGAGATCATCTCGGGGACGCCGGGCCTCAGCCAGTTTGCCTGAAGCACTCTCCCCACGCCCCTGCACGTGCGCTCCCTTCTACCTGCATACGAGTATCATGACATACCCCCTCTCCGAGATCGAAGGCCTGTCCGCCTATTGTGCCACCAAACTGAAATCGCAGGGTATCCGCACGACCGACTCGCTGCTTGAAGCCGCCCGCACCGTCAAGGGACGCAAGGCGCTCGCCGCCAAGACCGGGATCAGTGAACAGCAACTGCTCGAATGGGCCAACATCTCCGACTACATGCGGATTCCCGGCATGGGCAAGGCGAAGGTCGGCCTGGTCCGCGCCGCCGGCGTCACCACCGTGCGCGAACTCGCCCACCGCAACCCGTCGCGGCTGGCGCAGAGCATGAAGGACGCCAATGTGCGGCGTAAGCTCGTCCGCGTGATGCCGTCGGAGAAATCAGTCGAGATGCTGATTGAAGAGGCACGCAAGCTGCCTCCCAAAATCACCTATTAGCTCACCTATTAGCCAATCTTAACCGCACGAGCGGCGGCCGGCACCAGCCATCATCGCCATACCTTGACTTGCCGCTGCGGTCAGCGCAAAGCCACCGCATGATGGCAACCAGGCCCATAGCATCGGCGGCGACCGGCCCGGCCGTATCAGCGGTGCTGCCGACCTTGCTGTCGCGGCCTTATCCGGCGGTGATGGGTATCCTGAACGTGACGCCGGACTCGTTCTCCGACGGCGGCCGGTTCATCGCACCCGAACAGGCGCTGGCCCAGGCCCGCAAGCTGATCGCCAACGGCGCCGACATCATCGACATCGGCGCGGAATCGACCCGTCCCTATGGTTCACAGCCGGTCACAGCCGAGGCGGAAATGGCGCGGCTGAAGCCGGTGCTCGCCGAGGTGATCGCGCTCGGCGTGCCGGTCTCGATCGACAGCATGAAACCAGAGGTCGTGGCCTGGGCGCTCGACCAGGGCGCGGCGATCGCCAACGACGTCTGGGGCCTGCAGCGCGATCCCGGCATGGCGCCGCTCATCGCCGCAAGCGGCGTGCCCGTGATCGTCATGCACAATCGCGAGAGTGCCGATCCCGCAATCGACATCATGCAGGATCTCGCCACCTTCTTTGAACGCTCGCTCGAGATCGCGGCGAGCGCCGGCATTGCGCCCGACAAGATCGTGCTCGATCCCGGCATCGGCTTCGGCAAGACCCCGGAGCAGAGCATGATGGCGCTGGCGCGACTGTCGGAGCTCGACGTATTCCGCCTGCCGGTGCTGGTCGGCGCCTCGCGCAAGCGCTTCATCAGCACGGTCGTGCCGTCGGAGCCGCAACAGCGGATCGGCGGCTCGATCGCGGCGCACCTGATCGCCGCGCAGAACGGCGCCCGCATCATCCGCGCGCATGACGTCGCGGAAACCGTTCAGGCGCTGCGGGTGGCCGCAGCAATCGAGGGACAGCAATGACCGACACGATCTTCATCACCGGGATCGTCATCCATGCCCGTCATGGCGTGATGGAACATGAGACCGAAGTCGGTCAGCGCTTCGTCATCGACCTCGAGCTCTATACCGACCTTTCGGAATCCTCGCGCACCGACCGCCTCTCCGACACGGTGTCCTATTCCAACGTGGTGGCGACCGCGACCTCGGCTTTCAAGAACACCAATTACAAGCTGCTGGAACGCGCCGCCGGCGCGGTGGCGGAGGACATCCTGGCCTCCTTCCCGCGCGTCAGGGCAGTCAAGGTCACCGTGCACAAGCCGCATGCGCCGATCGCCGCGATCTTCGACGATGTCGGCGTGGTGCTGACCCGCTCGCGCCATCCGCTTCCACATGGCTGACGTCCTGATCGCACTCGGCGGCAATGTCGGCGACGTCCGCTCGAC
Source organism: Bradyrhizobium oropedii (assembly GCF_020889685.1). Classification (GTDB taxonomy): domain Bacteria; phylum Pseudomonadota; class Alphaproteobacteria; order Rhizobiales; family Xanthobacteraceae; genus Bradyrhizobium; species Bradyrhizobium oropedii. Next base: position 10,852 of record NZ_JACMYO010000160.1, on the reverse strand, counting down.
GTTTCGCAAGGCGATCGCCAATATCTGCGGTATGACGCAGGCGGCGCTCGTGGCGCGCTCGTCGGATTATTCGACGCCGCCCTGGGGCGAGCAGCAGCAGGACAGCTTCATCAATGCCTGCATCGAGATCGACACCAGCCTCGATCCGCATGCGCTGCTGTTCACCCTGCACAAGATCGAAACCAAATTCGGCCGCGACCGCAAGAACGAGCAGCGCTGGGGCCCACGCACCCTCGACCTCGATTTGATCGCCTATGACGACATCAAACTCAACAAGCCGGAACTGACGCTGCCGCACCCGCGTTTGTTCGAGCGCGCCTTCGTGCTGGTGCCGCTGGCCGAGATCGTTCCCGACCGCGTCATTGCCGGGCGTCGCGTCGCCGATGCGCTCGCGGGGCTCTCGACGGATGGTATTTTCCGTCTTGCGGACCTCGATTAAAGCCGAGCGACCGCAAACAAAAGTTTGGCTTGGCCGCCCGCCCGTGGCAATTTCCGACCAAATCAAGGGACCCCTCGCGGGGCCGGTGAAGGACGATTTGGGCGGATGACGACCTCGACTGACGATTTACCTCTGGCTTCGGATTTTGCAGCAGCGACCTATGACGACTGGCGCAAGCTGGTCGACGGCGTGCTGAAGGGCGCCCCGTTCGAGAAGCTGGTCGGCAAGACCTATGATGGTCTCAAGATCGATCCGATCTACCGCCGCGCCACCAACTCAAGCCCGCTTCCCGGCCGCGCCGCCACGACCCCCTGGCACATCCTGCAGCGGGTCGACCATCCCGATGCCGCAGCGGCCAATGCGCAGGCCTTGCAGGATCTCGAGAACGGCGCGACCGGCCTCGAATTCGAGTTCGCCGGTGGTCCGGGCACGCGCGGCTTCGGCCTCGCCGACGCCAGCAAGAAGACGCTGGCGCGAGCCTGTGGCGGCATCCATCTCGATGCCGGCATCATGATCGCGCTCAACCCGGTGATCGGGCGCGAGAACGCCGGCGAGACGTTTGCAGACATGGTCGAGGCCCGCAAGCTCGACCCGGCCAAGCTCGACCTGCATTTCAATTACCAGGCGCTCAGCACCGTGGCCGTACGGGGCGCAACGGCCGCCGCCTGGGCCGACTACGCCAAGCCGTTCGGCCAGGTGGTCAACGGCCTGATCAAGCGCGGTTTCAAGGGGCCGTTCGTGCTGGCCGACGGCCGGCCGGTGCATGACGCCGGCGGCTCCGAGGTGCAGGAGCTCGCCTTCACGCTCGCGCTCGGCCTCGCCTATCTGCGGATGCTGGAAGCATCAGGTCTCGATCTCGATGCGGCACGCGCCGGCGTCTCGTTCCGGCTCAGCGCCGATGCCGACCAGTTCCTGACCATGGCCAAATTCCGCGCGCTACGGCTGTTGTGGGCACGGGTCGAGCAGGCCTGCGGCCTTGCGCCCAAGCCGATCTTCGTCAACGCGCAGACCGCCTGGCGGATGCTGACCCAGCGCGACCCCAACGTGAACATGCTGCGCGCGACGATCGCAACCTTTGCCGCCGGGCTCGGCGGCGCCAATGCGATCACCGTGCTGCCGCACACGCTGGCGCTCGGCCTGCCCGACGATTTCGCCCGGCGCGTGGCGCGCAATACGCAACTCGTGCTGCTCGATGAGTCCAACCTTGCCAAGGTCTCCGATCCCGCGGCCGGCGCCGGCGGCATCGAGACGCTGACCTCGCAGCTCAGCGAGGCGGCATGGACGCTGTTCCAGGAGATCGAGAAGGCCGGCGGCATCTTCGCCGCGCTCGAGCAGGGGCTGCTGCAAAAGAAAGTCGCCGCGACGCGGGCGCAACGCGAAACCAACGTCGCCAAGCGCCGCGACGTGCTGACCGGCGCCAGCGAATTCCCGAACCTGCACGAAGACGTCCTCGCGGTGCTGGATGTGAAGCCGTCCGCGCCGATGTCGACCGCCGATGCCAAGATCAGGTTCGACGCCCTCGCGCCGATGCGGCTCGCCGAACCGTTCGAGGCGCTGCGCGACAAGTCGGACGCCGCGCTGAAGGCGCACCGCGCGCGGCCGAAGATCTTCCTCGCCAATCTCGGTACGGCCGCGGACTTCACGGCCCGCGCCACGTTCGCAAAGAGCTTCTTCGAGACCGGCGGGATCGAGGCCATCGACAACGAGGGCTTTGCCGACGCGGCGGCGCTTGCCGCAGCCTTCAAGGCCTCCGGCGCGGCGATGGCGTGCATTTGTTCCTCGGACAAGGTCTATGCCGCCGGCGCCACGGAGGCCGCCAGGGCCCTTCACGGCGCCCGAGCAAGGCATATCTATCTGGCAGGGCGGCCCGGCGACCAGGAAGCGGCGCTGCGGGCGGCCGGCATCGGTGAGTTCGTCTTCGCCGGCGGTGATGCGCTGGCGACATTGCGCGACGCCTATCGGCGGATGGAGCAGGCATGACGGCAGAGACACCAGCGAAACCCGTTCTGACCGGCGGTTGCCAGTGCGGCGCCGTGCGCTTTGCGGTGTCCGCGGCGCCGAACCGCGTCAGCATCTGTCACTGCCGGATGTGCCAAAAGGCCTCCGGTGCGCCATTCGCCTCTTTCGCCGACCTCAACAAGGAGGATTTCGCCTGGACCCGGGGCAAGCCGGCGGCGTTCAAATCATCCTCGATCGCCGAGCGCGACTTCTGCGCCGCCTGCGGCACGCCGCTCAGCTTCCGCCGGATCGACGGTCCGCGCATCGAGATCATGACCGGCGCCTTCGACCGGCCCGACCGGGTGATCCCGACCCAGCAATTCGGAACCGAGTCCCGCCACGGCTGGGTGGTCGGCATCGCCAACCTGCCGAGCCAGACCACGATGCAGAATTACGGACCGGACAAGATGGCGACCATCGTCAGCCATCAGCATCCGGATCATGACTAAGGAATCCAAGGAATGACCCGCATTCCCAATTTCGCCGATGTCGCCTTCCAGCCCGTCGCCACCGCGATGCCGGGTACGAGCGCCGAGCCGTGGCTGACACCGGAAGGCATTCCGGTGAAGCCCGTCTATGGCGAAGCCGACCTCGAAGGCATCGACTTCCTCGAGACCTGGCCCGGAATTGCGCCCTATCTGCGCGGCCCCTACCCGACGATGTATGTCAACCAGCCCTGGACGATCCGGCAATATGCCGGCTTCTCCACGGCGGAGGACTCCAACGCCTTCTATCGCCGCAACCTCGCGGCCGGACAGAAGGGCCTGTCGGTCGCGTTCGACCTCGCCACCCACCGTGGCTATGACTCGGATCATCCGCGCGTCTCCGGCGACGTCGGCATGGCCGGTGTCGCGATCGATTCCATCTACGACATGCGCACGCTGTTCGCCGGCATCCCGCTCGACCAGATGAGCGTGTCGATGACCATGAACGGCGCGGTGCTGCCGATCCTCGCGCTGTTCGTCGCCGCCGCCGAGGAACAGGGCGTGCCGCCGGAGAAACTGTCGGGCACCATTCAGAACGACATTCTGAAAGAGTTCATGGTGCGCAACACCTACATCTATCCGCCCGCGCCCTCGATGCGGATCATCTCCGACATCTTCGCCTACACCTCGCAGCGGATGCCGAAATACAATTCGATCTCGATCTCCGGCTACCACATGCAGGAGGCCGGCGCGACGCAGGACCTCGAGCTCGCCTATACGCTGGCCGACGGCGTCGAATATCTGCGCGCCGGCCTGGCTGCGGGCCTCGACGTCGATCGCTTTGCCCCCCGCCTCTCCTTCTTCTGGGCGATCGGCATGAACTTCTTCATGGAAGTCGCCAAGATGCGCGCCGCGCGGCTGCTGTGGGCCAAGCTGCTCAAGCAATTCAACCCGAAGGACCCGCGCTCGCTCAGTCTGCGCACGCATTGCCAGACCTCGGGCTGGTCGCTGACGGCGCAGGACGTGTTCAACAACGTGATGCGCACCACGATCGAGGCGATGGCGGCGACGCAAGGTCACACCCAGTCGCTGCACACCAACGCGCTCGACGAGGCTCTGGCGCTGCCGACCGACTTCTCGGCGCGCATCGCCCGCAACACGCAATTGTTTCTGCAGCAGGAGAGCGGCACCAACCGTATCATCGATCCCTGGGGCGGCTCCTATTATGTCGAGCGGCTGACCCAGGACCTCGCGAAGAAGGCCTGGGGGCACATCCAGGAGGTCGAGGAACTAGGCGGCATGGCCAAGGCGATCGAGGCCGGCGTGCCGAAGCTGCGGATCGAGGAAGCCTCCGCCAAGACCCAGGCGCGGATCGATGCCGGCCGCCAAGCCGTGATCGGCGTCAACAAGTTCAAGCCGGAGAACGAAAGGCCGATCGACGTGCTCAAGGTCGAGAACTCCACCGTGCGGCGCTTGCAGATCGACAAGCTGGCGCGACTGAAGGAGGAGCGCAACCAGAAGGACGTCGATGCGGCGCTGGCTGCGCTGACCCGCTCGGCGGGCGAAGGCAACGGCAATTTGCTGGCGCTGGCCATCGATGCTGCGCGCGCCAAGGCCACTGTCGGCGAGATTTCGGACGCCATGGAAAAGGTGTTCGGCCGCCACCGCGCCGAGATCAAGTCCATCACCGGCGTCTACAAGCGAGAGGCAGCGGCGATGTCCAACAAGGTCGAAAAGGTGCAGGCGCTCATTGACGCCTTCGAGGAAGCGGAGGGCCGCCGCCCGCGCATCCTGGTGGCGAAGATCGGCCAGGATGGCCATGACCGCGGCCAGAAGGTGATCGCATCCGCCTTCGCCGATGTCGGCTTCGACGTCGATATCGGGCCGCTGTTCGCGACCGCCGACGAGGCCGCGCGGCAGGCGGTCGAGAACGACGTCCACATTCTCGGCGTCTCTTCGCTCGCCGCGGCACATCTCACCGCGGTGCCGGAACTGAAGGCCGCGCTGAAGAAGCACGGCCGCGAGGATATCATGATCATCATCGGTGGCGTGGTGCCGCCGCAGGATTATGACGCGCTGTATGCCGCAGGGGCGGAAGCGATCTTCCCGCCCGGCACCGTGATCTCGGACGCCGCCGAAGAGCTGATCCACAAGCTCAACGCCCGGCTCGGCCATAGCGCGGCGGCGGAGTAGCGCTGCCGCATTCGCCCTCCCTCACTCGGAGTTTTCATGCGCGCCGCTCGCTCGATGACGCCTGCCCGCATCATGGGCCTTGCCGGCCTGCTGGCTTGCCTTTGCCTTCCGGCGCGTGCAGCCGATCCAAAACCCGACGCCACGATCAAGAACCCGAGCATCGAGGCCAGCGTCTATCTCGACGACAAGATCAAGGCTGATAGCGCACTGGCGGCCGATTGCCTCACTGAGGGCAAGAAATGGATCGACAAGCAGGCCGCCGAGGCCGCGGCCGACCGCAAGCAGGAGCCTGACCTCTTTAGGGAACGCGGCGGCTATTCATTCGAGCGCAAATATTCGGTGCGCTCCGTCGTCGACGACCGCTATGTGAGCGTGCTGCGCGACGACTACATGAACACTCTGGGCGCGCATCCGAACTCCGACGTCAACACCATCCTCTGGGACACGGCAGAGAAGAAGCGCATCAGCATCCGTCCGTTCTTCACCGAGACCGCTGACAACGGCCCGACGCTAGCGGCGATGCGCAAGGCCGTCATTGCCGCGCTCAACGCCGAGAAGAAGCGGCGCGATGCCGGCGAGACGGCGACCGCCCAGTGGTACAAGGAGTTGAAGCCGACCCTGCTCAAGATCGGCGCCGTGACGCTGGCGCCGTCGACCGAGGCGGGCAAGAGCTCCGGCCTCACCTTCCATTACCCGCCCTATGCCGTCGGCCCCTACGCCGAAGGCCAGTACGTGATCTTCGTGCCGTGGGAGACGCTGAAGCCGTACCTGACGCCGGAACGCGCAAAAATCTTCGCCGGCGCGCGGCCAAAGGCCGACGCCGACGATCAGCAACAATAGCTGCTTCAGCGGGCCTCAGCCTGGCTGACGCGCCAGCGCTCTGACCAGGGAGCTGGTCCAATCCGGGATCCACGCCTGGAATTGGCTGTGCCAGCGATCGGCATCGCCGGGCACGGTGTCGAGCTTGACCGACCACTCGATGAAGGTGCGGTTGCCTTCGACGACCGGCAGCAGATGCATCGTGCCCTCGTAATGGGTCGGCTGCGGTGCGTCCGAACCGGCATCCGACAGAAACGGCAGTGGCTCGATGCTGGCATAGGTCAGCGAATGCTGCGTGTCCGAGTGACCGGCAAGGCGCTGCCTGACCCAGAGCCCGAGATAGCAGAAGCGCCTGACAGCACCGATCTGGTCGCCGCGCTTGTCGTCCTCGATCACGCTTTCGCTGACGCCCTCGATATAGGCCGGGTAATTGTTGAAGTCGCGGATCAGCGACCACACGGTATCGAGCGGATGGTCGAGGACGGTGCTGTAATAGGCTCGGGTCATGGCAGGCTCCGGAATGTTGATCCGCAGTGATGCGGAACGGACCCTGATCAACCGCATGGCAGCGGGCGCGCCCACCCGATTTCCGATCTCGCGGTTGATCGGGGACGAGTGCGGACTCCGCCCTCGCCTGCAACCGGCAGCCGTTGTAAACCAAGACCATGACCCCGCCGAAGCCCGCCTCTCCCGACATCCGCGCCCTCGCCAAGGACCTTCGCTCCGGTCACCGCGCCGCGCTGGCACGGGCGATCACGCTGGTCGAGAGCCGGCGCGGCGATCACCAGGCCGCCGCGCGCGAGCTGGTGCAGGCGCTATTGCCCGACACCGGCAAGGCGGTGCGGGTCGGCATCACCGGCTCGCCCGGCGTCGGCAAGTCGACCACCATCGATGCGCTCGGCATGTTCCTGATCGAGCGCGGTCACAAGGTCGCGGTGCTGGCGGTCGACCCCTCCTCGGCGCGCACCGGCGGCTCGATCCTCGGTGACAAGACCCGGATGGCACGGCTCGCCGTCTCCGACCAGGCCTTCATCCGCCCCTCGCCCTCCTCGGGCACGCTCGGCGGCGTCGCGGCGAAAACCCGCGAGGCGATGCTGTTGTGCGAGGCCGCCGGCTTCGACGTCGTGCTGGTGGAGACCGTCGGCATCGGCCAGTCCGAGACCGCGGTCTGCGACATGACCGACTTCTTCCTGGCGCTGATGTTGCCGGGTGCCGGCGACGAGTTGCAGGGCATCAAGAAGGGCCTGGTCGAGCTCGCCGACATGATCGCGATCAACAAGGCCGATGGCGACAACCTCAAGCGCGCCAATCTCGCCGCCGCCGACTATCGCAGCGCGCTGCACATCCTCAGCCCCCGCTCCGAGCACTGGCATCCGCCGGTCGAAACTTACTCCGCACTGACCGGCACCGGGCTCGACCGGCTCTGGCAGAAGATCCTCGACCACCGCACCGCGATGACCGCCTCAGGCGAGTTCGCAGCCCGCCGCAGAGAGCAGCAGGTGAAGTGGATGTGGTCGATGCTGGAGGGCCGGATGATGGCGCGGCTGCGCTCGGACGCTGCGATCCGCGCCAAAGTGAAGAAGATGGAAGCCGAGGTGGCCGCCGGCCGCATCTCGCCCGCGGTCGCCGCCGAGCAGATCGCGGAGATGCTGCATTGAGCGCGAAGCTGCGCATCCTCCTCACCGGCTTCGGGCCGTTTCCGGGTGCGCCGTTCAACCCGACCATGCCATTGGTGAAGCGGCTGACCGCGTTGCGCCGCCCCGCCTTCGACGACGTCACACTGACGAGCCACATCTTCGACGTCACCTATGCTGCCGTCGACCGCGAATTGCCGGAACTGATCGCAAAGCATCGCCCGCAGGCGCTGTTGATGTTCGGCCTCGCCGGCCGCAGCGCGCATCTGCGGATCGAAAGCCGCGCCCGCAATGCGATAACGACGCGCTTTCCTGATGCCGGCCGCCAGCATGCGCGCAAGGGATCGATCGAGGACGGCGGCGATGCGCAGCTGTTCGGGCCGCACAGCGAAAAGCTGCTGCGGGCCGCGCTGATGACGGGCATCGATGCACGCCCATCGCGCGATGCCGGCAGCTATCTCTGCAACTATCTGAGCTGGCGCGCGATCGAGGCCGTCAACAGCGACAACGGCGTGCACCTCGCGCAATTCGTCCATGTGCCGCCGCTCGCCCATGACGGAACGGCCGCTGCGGGCCGCTCATCCATCACGCTGGAAGCCCTCGTCGATGCCGGCGAAGCCATGCTGCTGGAGCTGGTTAAACTGACCCGGCAGGCCGCGCGCGCGTAAGCGTGCGGATTGGATCGTGCCCTCACAAACCGGGAGGCTGCGCATCCGGGGGGCGTTTGAAGCCGTTCATGCCTCAACACCGGCGCGCAACCGACATCGCCGGAGGTCCGGGCCGGGAGCGGAACCGTCACAGTTCGCAGGAGGGTGTGGCCGAAGAGAGACTTGACCGTGAACCTTCTCTTCGCTGAGCGGACTCACGCTTAGTAGGAACCGGCCTTCGACAGGCCGACAGGCATCGTCAGACAACAACACATAGCTGGCGGCCGTAGACGCGATCGTTTGCAGATCGTCGGTTGAAGTTGTCCGGAACTTTTGACTGATTTTGTCCAGGGGACGCGGGCCGGCGCCTGCCGGACCTCATCTCCGTGCCATCGGAGGAGATACCATGACCGAGATCCGGCTGGCCTCGCTACAGGGCGGGGCGATTGTGCTTGGAAGTGACACTCTCGACACCTTGCGACAGACATTGCGAGGGGTTGTTTGTCTGCCCCAGGAAGCGGGCTACGATGAGGCCCGCACGATCTGGAATGCGATGATCGACCGCCACCCAAGCATAGTAGTCCGCTGCAGAGGTGCGGCAGACATCATGCATGCCGTCACTTTCGCACGCGAGCGCGGTGTCTTGCTTGCGGTGCGCGCCGGCGGCCACAACATTGCCGGGAATGCCGTATGCGAAGGAGGTCTGTTGCTGGACCTCTCGCTGATGCGCGGCGTGCGGGTCGATCCCGCTCGCCGGATCGCGCGCGTCGAACCAGGCGCGACCCTCGGCGACTTCGACAGGGAGGCGCAAGCCTTCGGACTAGCCACTCCGCTCGGTATCAATTCGACGACCGGCGTGGCGGGCCTCACACTTGGCGGCGGATTCGGATGGCTCAGCCGCAAGTTCGGACTGGCTGTCGACAACCTCATCTCGGCCGACGTCGTAACGGCTGACGGCAAGCTCGTGCGGGCGAGCGCAGACGAGAACCCCGACCTGTTTTGGGCGCTGCGCGGAGGTGGCGGTAATTTCGGCGTCGTCAGCTCGTTCGAATTTCGCCTGCACCCGGTCGGGCCCATGGCCCTCTCCGGTCTGATTGTGCATCCTTTTGCCCGGGCAAGAGAACTTCTCGCCGGCTATCGCCAGATCGCAGCCAACGCCCCCGACGAACTCACGCAATGGGTGGTCCTCAGAAAGGCTCCGCCGCTTCCCTTCCTTCCCGCTGACATTCACGGCAAGGAAATTCTCGTCTTTGCGGTCTGCTATGTCGGCGATGAACGCGACGGCAATCGTGCTTTGGCTCCGCTGCGTGGGCTGGGAACGCCGATTGCGGACGTGGTCGGCATGCAGCCCTTCACCGCCTGGCAGAGTGCATTCGACCCGTTGCTGACTCCGGGTGCCTACAATTATTGGAAGTCGCACAATTTTGTCGATCTCGGCGACGGTCTCCTGGATGTCATCGTCGATCAGGTTGCGCGGCTTCCGACCGACGAGTGCGAAATCTTCATTGGGCAGCTCGGCGGAGCGGCTGGCCGTGTGGCGCCTGACGCAATGGCTTATCCTCATCGCAGCGCGAATTTTGCGATGAATGTTCATACACGATGGCGCCAATCCGCCGACAAGCAGCGCTCGATCGACTGGGCGCGGACGCTTTTTGCCGAAGCTGCGCCTTACGCAACCGGCGGCGTCTACGTCAACTTCATGCCCGAGGACGAAGCCGATCGCGTGTCCAACGCCTACGGCGCGAACTACGCGCGTCTCACGGCGCTGAAGTCAAAATACGATCCCGGCAACCTGTTCCGCTTGAACCAGAACGTCCAGCCGTCCGCGCAGCGACCGGCGGCCTGACGGAAGACAGGGTAGCAAAACCGCCGCTGAGCCCTGGCGAAACCCATCTCCGTCGCCCGACCGTTTCGGTCTTTGGGTGATGGGTTTCGCTTCTCACTACCCATCCTGCGACTGATGGAGCTGGTGCAACCGACCCGGCAGACCGCGCGCGTGAGCGACGCGGATTGGACTGTGTTCCCACGAGCTGGGATGGCTGCGCAGTTGGGCGTCGTTTGAGGTCTGCCAGACAATGCCTCAACACCGGCGCGGAAACGGACATCGCCGGAGGTCCGAGTCGGGCCATGAGCCCACATTCACTATGCTAGGGGCCGACATTGCGAAGCGGCCACATGTTAGGCCCTTCCGAGCGAGCCGTGCTGTCGACGCAGGAAGGAAGGCCGCCAACGTGGGCGGCCTCCTGGTCAGTTACTGCGGCGAGCGGTCTGGGGGCTATTTCTCGACTTCGACGGCGCACGACCTTGACCGCCTTGTCGCGCTGAGGAGCAAGGTCCGCCCAGGCTTTCGATTTGTAGAATGCCACCGCGTCATCTGCGCTGTCCCATTCGGTGAGTGCTGCACCCTTGGGCGGTGCGCCACCCTCGATCTGAACAACCCGTCCGGCCGCGGTACGCAAAGCGCGACCATGAGCTTCTGCTATCAGCTTGCGGGCCGTTGGCAGGTAAGCGGCCTGGGCCGAAGCATCGAGGATTTCATTTTCGCTGATGACGTAGGCCTTCAGCTTGGCTCCCTGAGCGTGGAGGCCTTGAACTGCGATAGCTCCAATTGCGACGCCTGCGAGCATTACCACTTTCCAAATTTGGATCTCATGGCAAATCCCCTCCGTTGGGTACACAACTCAACAGTTGTTTGGC
>NZ_JACMYO010000159.1 GCF_020889685.1 Bradyrhizobium oropedii | reverse complement strand
GAAAGCAGGGACGACATCGAATCTGTGGCGCCTGCGCCCGACTCCCTCACCCGGCCGGCGCTTGATCCCGCCGCAGTCTGCGCGAGCGCGCGGCCTTGTGCAGCATGCGCGCGAGCTGCTCGGCCGAATAGGGCTTCTGCAGCAGCTCGAAGCCACCGCTGCCCTGCTGGGACAACACCTGGCTGTAGCCGGAGGCGAGCACGATCGGCAGATCGAGCCCCTGCCGACGGATTTCCTCCGCGAGTTCGATGCCGCTCATGCCGGGCATCACGACATCGGTGAATACCAGGTCGAAGCGGCTCGGGTCGACCGCCAGCTCTTCCAGCGCGTGGGTGGCGTTCTCGACCAGCACGCAGGTGCAGCCGAGCTGGGTCAGCGTGTCGGCGGCGAATTTTCCGACCTCGGCATTGTCCTCGACGATCAGGACCGATGCATTGGCCCGATCGACCGAGGGCGCGTCCTCGGTGAGCAGCGATTGCGGGCTGTGCTCGCCGACGACGCGCGGCAGATAAAGCGTGAATGTCGTTCCCTTGCCGACGTCACTGGTGACGGTCACCTCGCCGCCCGACTGCTTGGCGAAGCCGAATACCTGCGACAGGCCGAGACCGGTGCCGTGACCGACCTCCTTGGTGGTGTAGAACGGCTCGAAGATGCGGCCGAACAGCTCCGGCGGAATGCCGACGCCGGTATCGGTGACCGACACCGCGACATGGCCGTGCGGGTTGGGCGGGCCGGTCGTCGCGGATGGCAGGTCGTTCACCGGGCGAACCGTGATCGTGAGCCGGCCGACGCCGTCCATCGCGTCGCGCGCATTCACCGCCATATTGATGATCGCGGTCTCGAACTGGCCGGCATCGGCGTTGACGAGACAGCTCTCGTCCGGCACCTGCGCTGCGATCTCGATGCGCGAGCCGATCAGGGTTGCGATCATCTCGCTCAGGGTGCGGACGTTCTGGCTGGCGTCGAACACCTCGGGCTTGAGGGTCTGCCGGCGCGCGAACGCAAGGAGCTGGTTGGTCAGCTTGGCGGCACGGTTCACGGTGTTGGAGATCGCATCGATGTAGCGCTGCCGCCGCGGCTCGGGAAGGTCCTGCCGCCGCAGCATGTCGACCGAGGCGCGGATCACGGTAAGCAGATTGTTGAAGTCGTGCGCGACGCCGCCGGTGAGTTGCCCGAGTGCCTCCAGCCGCTGGCCGTGCCGCAGCGCCTCCTCGGCCTCGATGCGCCGGCTGGCCTCTTCCTCCAGGCGCTGGGTTCGCCGGTAGGCGAGCGCGAGCAGGCCGAACAGCAGCGCGGTGGCCGGGATGCCGAAGATCAGGTGCTGGGCCATGGTCGACACCCAGCGCGAGCGGATCGCCGCGGTCTCGAGGCCGGCGCTGACATAGATCGGGTATTCGGCCAGCCGCTGATAGCGCATGCGCCGTTCGATGCCGTCAGCCGGGGACGGGATCGTCATGGCGCCGGCCAGCGGATTGGCGACGATCTGGCGCCCGAGCGGCCCGCTCGGCTCGAATCGGACGTCGTGATCGATGACGGGTAAGTGCGCCAGCACCGCGCCGTCGGTCCGGATCAGCGCCAGGAAGCTGCCGGGCTCGCGGCCGATCTTGGCGTAGAAATTCTCGAAATATTCCGGAAGCACGGAGGCCTGGAGGACGCCGCCAAAGCTGCCGTCCTCATTGTTGCGGCGCCGGCCGACGCTGAAGAACCGTGCGCCCAGATAGGGCGGCCGCGGCGTCAGCACCTCGCCGATATAGGTGCCGATGTCGCGCTCGGCGGGAATCCGGAAGTAATCCCTGTCCGAGAAGTCGACGTCGGGGGCCGGCGACACCAGGCTGTTGACCAGGGCACGGCCGTTGGCATCGAACACCCAGACCGACTTCACCTGGGGCAGCGCCTCGGCGACCACGCGCAGCCGCGCGTGCAGGCCCTTTTCGCGGGCGACGATGTCGGCGTCGCTCATGCCGCGGATGACCTCGGTGACTTCGGCCAGGCTGCGGTCGATGGTCTCGAACACCTTGAGCGCGTGCTCGTGGGCGACGTCGAGCGTGCGTTGGATCTCCTGGTCGGCGGCCTCGCTGGTCGAAATCCAGGACATTGCGGACGCAAACGCGAACAGCGCCAGCGGAAGGGCCAGTGAGGCGGCCATCATCCATTGCAGCAGTTTCAGCGAATTACGTTGTGCGGTCTGCACGGGCGCTCCGGCTCCACAGCGACCTTAACGCAAACCATCGCGCCGGAGAAAGCGAATCCCCGTCCCGGCGCGTGGCGCCGGGCTTCCTTCGCCATCCCGCGGCCGGTCAAGGTTACCGGAGGCCAACCGGGATCGATCAATTGGGAGCCGGCTCGTATCCGGGGCCGCGCAGGGCTGACGCCGTCCGGCGACATCACGACCGCGTTAGCGCCTCGCCGGCAGTTAAGCGGAAAATCGGCCCGGACGACGCTTCCGGGCACTGTTTTTAGGAGTTCTAAAACCTCTCACGGGCAAATGCTTGACCCTGTGACTACCTGCTGAAAAACAGGCCGCATGACAGGCGATCCAAACTCCACCCAGGATAATCTACAGGACATCCGGCTCGGACATGCGGACCGCGGTTTTGTCGGAAAGATCATCAGGCTCGATGCGCTCGTGACGGGTTCATCGCTCTCTCCGCAGGAGCTGGAGCAGCGCCTGGTCGAGATGGGATTTGTCGAGGGCGCGCGCGTGGAAATCCTGCATGAAGGCACCATCCGGCGGGATCCGATCGCGGTGCGCGTCGACAACATCACGATCGCGCTGCGCCGGAGCGAAGCCATGGCCGTGATCGTCGAATGACAACTGCATCTTTGCGCCTGGCGCTGGTCGGCGCGCCGAACACCGGCAAGACGTCGCTGTTCAACAGCCTGACCGGCAGCCGGCAGAAGGTCGCCAATTATCCGGGCGTCACGGTCGAGCGCAAATCCGGCGGCTTCGTCACGCCGGAGGGCCGCAGCGTCACCGTGCTCGATTTGCCCGGCACCTATTCGCTGCGCGGCCGCAGCCCGGACGAGGAGATCACCCGCGACATCGTGCTCGGCCGCTTCGACGGCGAGGCAGTGCCCGATCTGGTGCTCTGCGTCGCCGACGCCACCAATCTGCGGCTGACCTTGCGGCTCGTGCTCGAGCTCAAGCGGGTCGGCCGGCCGATGATGCTCGTGCTCAACATGATCGATATCGCGCGGCGCCGCGGCGTCACGATCGATCTCGAGCGCATGTCGCAGGAGCTCGGCCTGCCGATCGTGACCTCGGTCGCGGTCCGCAAGGGCGGCGTCGACGAGCTCTTGAAACGAACCGACGAATTCCTGGCGCGGTCGCATGAGGCGGCGGCCAGCCAGTGGACGACGCCGACGATCGCCGATCTCAAGGCGGCGCAGCGCGAGGCGGACCGCATCATCGCCGCGGCGGTGACCTTGCCGACCAAGCCGGACACGCTGACCAACCGGATCGATTCGGTCGTGCTGCATCCGGTCGGAGGTCTCGTGATCCTGGCCGTGATCCTGTTCGTGATGTTCCAGGCGGTGTTCACCTGGGCGCAGCCGGCGATGGAATTGCTGTCGGACGGCTTCTCCGCGCTCGGGCAGCTGATCCACGACGTGATGCCCGAAGGCTGGGGCCTGCTGCAAAGCTTCCTGCAGAACGGCCTGATCTCCGGCGTCGGCAGCGTCATCGTGTTCCTGCCGCAGATCATCATCATCTTCCTGTTCATCCTGCTGCTGGAAGATTTCGGCTACATGGCGCGCGCCGCGTTCCTGATGGACCGCATCATGGGCGGCGCCGGACTGCATGGCCGCGCCTTCATTCCGCTGCTGTCGAGCTTCGCCTGCGCCATTCCCGGCATCATGGCGACGCGGGTGATCGACAACAGGCGCGACCGCCTGACCACGATCCTGATCGCGCCGCTGATGACCTGCTCGGCGCGCATTCCGGTCTATACGCTGATCATCTCGGCCTTCGTTCCGGCGACGACGGTGTGGGGTTTCGTCAATCTGCAGGGGCTGGTGATGTTCGGCCTCTATGCGGCTGGAATCACCAGCGCGCTGACGGTCTCGGCGATCGCAAAATTCTTCCTGTGGCGCGACCATGCGCCGGCGCCGTTCATGCTGGAATTGCCCGACTACAAGATGCCGCGGCTGAAGAGCATCGCGATCGGCGTGTTCACCCGCGCCAAGATGTTCCTGTATCGCGCCGGCACCACGATCCTCTCGATGATGGTGCTGATCTGGTTCCTGGCCTCGTTCCCGACTGCGCCCGCAGGCGCCGAGGGGCCGGCGATCAATTACAGCTTTGCGGCGATGATCGGCCATGCGCTCGAGCCGTTGCTGCGGCCGATCGGTTTCAACTGGCAGATCGCGGTGGCGCTGATCCCCGGCATGGCGGCGCGCGAGGTCGCGGTCGCGGCGCTCGGCACCGTCTATTCGATCGAGGGCGGCAAGGAGGCGGCGGATCAGATCGGCCAGGTGCTGGCGCAGAAATGGACGCTGGCGACCGCGCTGTCGCTGTTGGTCTGGTACATCTTCGCCCCGCAATGCGCCTCGACGCTCGCAGTGATCCGCCGCGAGACCGGCGGCGCGAAGTGGATGGTGGTGACGTTCATCTACATGCTCGCGCTGGCCTATGTCGCGAGCTTCCTGACCTTCAATCTGGCGCAGGCGCTGGGCCTGCACTAGCCGGGCCGTCGCATTCTGTCGCGGCAGCAATGGGTGCAACCGGGAAGGCGACGAAGTAGAGTTCGTTCGGGGGCGCCTCTCGCGCATCCACGGGTTCCCTGCGAGACCACGCAATGTCGACGTTCGGCCTGGAGCGGGTATTTTCGCCTCGAAGCATCGCGGTGATCGGCGGCAGCCCACGCCCGTCGTCGCTCGGCGCGGCGGTGCTTCGAAACATCAAGGCGAGCGGCTTTGCCGGCAGGCTGGGCGTCGTTAACCGGCACTATGCAGAGGTTGACGGCGAGCCGACCGTTCCCGACCTGAAGTCGTTGCCGTTCGTTCCGGATCTCATCGTCATCAGTGCGGCGGCGGCCGCGGTCCCGGAGATCGTCGCGGAGGCTGGCCTTGCCGGTGTTGCCGGAGCGGCGATCCTGTCGGCCGGTCTCGGTCACGGCGCGGGCTCGCTCGCGGAGACCGCGGGGCAGACGGCGCGGCGGCATGGCATGCGCCTGATCGGGCCGAATTGTCTCGGCGTCATGGTGCCGCGCGCCAAGCTCAACGCGAGCTTCGCCTCGCATCAGCCGTCCGACGGACATGTCGCCCTGATCTCGCAGTCCGGTGCGGTCGCGTCGGCGATGATCGAATGGGCGGCCGAGCGGCGGCTCGGCTTCTCCGGCATCGCATCGATCGGCGACCAGCTCGATGTCGACGTCGCCGACCTGCTGGATTATTTCGCGCTGGACGATCATACCAACGCGATCCTGATCTACCTCGAGGCGGTCAAGGACGCGCGCAAGTTCATGTCGGCGGCGCGTGCCGCCGCGCGCATGAAGCCGGTCATCGTCGTCAAGTCCGGCCGGATGGCGCAAGGCGCAAAGGCCGCCGCGACCCACACCGGCGCGCTGGCCGGCTCCGATGCGGTCTACGACGCCGCGTTCCGCCGCGCCGGCATGCTGCGCGTCTACGACCTGCGCCAGCTGTTCGACTGCGCCGAGCTGCTCGGCCGCGGCTTCGTCCCGCGCGGCAACCGGCTCGCGATCCTCACCAATGGCGGCGGGCTCGGCATCCTCGCGACCGACCGGCTGGCCGAGCTCGGCGGCGTTCCCGCGACGCTGACGACTGGGACCATCGAACGGCTCGACCAGATGCTGCCGCCGGGCTGGTCATGCGCCAATCCCGTCGACATCGCCGGCGACGCTGATGCCGCCCGCTACGTGGTGGCGCTCAACGCGCTGCTCGACGATGCCAACAGCGACGCGGTGCTGGTCGCGAATGTCGAGATGGCGGTGGCACCGGCCAAGGGGATCGCTGAGGCGGTGGCGCAATGTGTGCGTGACCGCAGGACCAAAAGAAGTGCGGTCGCGGCACTGGTGCTTGCGGCGTGGGTCGGCGCCGACGAGCGCACCGGCGCGATCTTCGAGGCGGCGCGGATTCCGCATTTCCCGACCGAGGACGATGCGGTCCGCGCCTTCATGTATCTGGTGCGCTATCGCGAGGCTTCCACCGCGCTCGCCGCGACCCCGCCCGGCGTCGCTTCGGTGTTCACGCCGGAGACGGCGGCGGCGCGGCACGTCGTCATGAAGGCGTTGTCGGACGGACGCGCCTGGCTCGATCCGTCCGAGATCGTCGCGCTGTTCGAGGCTTATCGTATTCCGATCGTGACGACGCTCGTCGCTGACAGTGCCGAGGACGCCGCCGAAAAGGCGGCACCGTTCCTCGCCGAGGGGCACGCGATTGTGGTGAGGGTGTTTTCGCGCGACATCCGGCACGCGTCCGATGTCGGCGGGGTCATCCTCGACCTGCGCACCCGGGACAGTGTCGTCGAAGCCGCAAGGACGGTGCTCGAGCGGGCACGCAGCGCGCGGCCCGATGCCACCCTGCAGGGCGTGACGATCCAGCCGATGACCGTGCGGCGCGCGGCGCGTGAACTGATCCTCGGCATCGCCGACGATCCGACCTTCGGTCCGGTCATTGTATTCGGCCGCGGCGGCCCCGCGGTCGAGGTGATCAACGACAAGGCGTTGGCGCTGCCGCCGCTCGACATGAATCTCGCCCGCGAGCTGATCGGACGCACCCGCGTCTCGCGGCTGCTCGACGGCTATGGCGATGTGCCCGCTGTCCCGGTCGATGTGGTGCCGCTCACCCTGGTCAAGCTGGCGCAGATGGCGGCCGACATTCCCGAGGTCGCGGAGCTCGACATCAATCCGATGCTGGCGGACGAGAGTGGCGTGCTTGCGCTCGATGCGCGGGTGGCGATCCGCAAACCCACCCGGCTGTTTGCCGGCCACACCCGGCTCGCCGTCCGGCCCTATCCGTCGCAATGGGAGGGCGAGCTTGCGTTACGCGACGGCTCGCATGTCACGGTGCGCCCGATGCGGCCGGAGGACGAGCCGATGGTCGAGGCCTTCTTCCGGCGCGTCACCGCCGAGGATCTCAGGCTGCGCTTCTTCCACGCGATGAAGGAGTTCTCGCACGCGTTCATCGCGCGCCTGACCCAGCTCGACTATGCGCGTGCGATGGCGTTCGTGGCGCTCGATCCGACCACCGGCGAGATGATGGGCGCGGTCCGGCTGCATTCGGACTCGCTGTACCAGAACGCCGAATACGCGATCCTGCTGCAGTCCGATCTCAAGGGCAAAGGCCTCGGCTGGGCGCTGATGCAGCTCCTGATCCACTATGCGCGGTCGGAGGGATTAAAGCGCCTGTCCAGCCAGGTCTTGACCGAGAACAGCACGATGATCGGGATGTGCCGCGATCTCGGCTTCACCGTCATGATGGATCCGGAGGATCACAGCATTGTCGACGTCGTGCTGGATTTGGATCGAGCTGCCGTCGATGCCGTCGGGTCCGATATCCTGATCCGCCCGTGATCGGGTGATCGTAATCTTCCAAATGGATTGTTGCCGGCGTACTATTTGTATCATCAATAGTGGTGCGCTGCGCAGGACCGGTCATGAACCTCAGATCCGTTGATCTCAATCTTCTGGTCGCTCTCAACGCTCTTCTAACCGACCTTCACGTCACCCGCGCGGCTGACCGGGTCGGCCTCAGTCAGCCCGCCATGAGCAATGCGCTTTCGAGGCTGAGGCACATCTTCAAGGACGAGCTTCTGGTGCGCACGGCCAACGGCATGCAGGCTACGCCGCGCGCGATCGAGCTGGCGGAGCCGGTCAAGCGGCTGCTGCGCCAGCTGGAGCGCCTTCTGGATAGCGAGTCCAGCTTCGAAGCCGCGACGTCGACCCGAAGCTTTTGCGTCAGGCTGTCCGACCTCCTCAGCCGGCTGCTGCTTCCGGCCGTCAGCAAGACCCTGCAAGAGAAGGCGCCATTTGCCCACATCGACGTCGTGCACTACTCGCCGACGCAGACGGTCGAGGCCCTCGAAAAGGACGAAATCGACCTCGCGATCAGCATGGGTCTTGCGCACTCGAATTCGATCAAGTCGGTCGTCCTGATGAAGGATCGGATGGTCTGCGTCATGCGCGAAGGTCATCCGGCGGCGCAACGACCGTTCACGATGGAAACCTTCCTGCAATCGTCGCACCTCAAGGTCTCGATGTCGCCGACCGACCTTCGTTTCGTCGACGACGTGCTCGCCCGCCAGGGCGTGACACGCCAGGTCGCGGTCAACATCCCGCATTGGCTTCTGGTGCCGCACGTGCTGCGCGACTCGAACCTGCTGTCGGTCATGCCGCGACGTCTGGCATTCGCGATGGTCACGGAGGATCTGGCGATCCGCGACCTGCCATTTGCTTCCGAGCCGTTCGAATGGTCGATGTATTGGCACCGCCGACACGACGCCAGCCAGGAACTGAACTGGCTCCGATCGGTCTTTTTCGACGCTGCGCAAGGGCTCGCCGATGGTGAATGACGGGCGTCTTTCGCCGGCCGCGCCGCGCCCGGAAGCTGCGCTGAAGGGACACTATCAGTCCGCCCAATAGTGGAATTGCGAATTCCGATTAGACGCCGCCGTCGCGGTCACCATCCTGCTCCCAAATGTTTCTTCGGCCGAACCCGGCCGACCTTGGGAGGGATTGATGCAAGACGTTACGGACGCGCAGGTGGCATCGGTGAACGCGGGCGCTCGGCTCGATCGGCTACCGATCTGCAGCTTTCATTGGCGGATCCTGGCGCTGATCGGCGCGGGCATGTTCCTCGATGCCTTCGACATCTACCTGGCGGGCGGCGTACTCGGTGCCGTGCTGAAAGAGGGCTGGTCGACCCTCGAACTCAACGCGGCGTTCGTGACGGCCACTTTCATCGGCATGACCCTCGGAGCCTGGTTCTCCGGGATACTTGGTGATCGCTACGGCCGGCGGTTCTCCTACCAGGTCAACCTCGCCATCTTCGGTCTGGCATCCCTCGCCGCCGCGCTCGCGCCATCCATGCAGGCCTTGATCGCCGCTCGGCTGGTCATAGGCATCGGACTCGGCGCCGAGATCGTCGTCGGCTACGCGACGCTGACCGAGTTCGTCCCGGCCTCGTCGCGCGGGCGGTGGATCGGAATCCTGGCGGTCATCACCAACTTCTCCCTGTTCGCCTCCTCGATGACCGGCCTCTGGGTCATTCCGTCGTTCGGCTGGCGATACATGTTCGCCATCGTCGGCGTGCTCGCGCTGATCGTCTGGTTCATGAGAAAGTCGATGCCGGAATCGCCCCGCTGGCTGGCCGCGAACGGCCGCGCCGACGAGGCTGAAAAGATTCTTGCCGACATCGAAGCCGAAGCCGCCAGGAAAGGACCGCTGCCTCCGGTCTCGGCCCCGCAGCGGGCGGAAGACCAGGGCGGTTCGGTCTGGCGGCTGTTCGCGCCGCCGTACCTTGGCCGAACGTTGCTCGGCAGCCTGCTGCACATCGTCGTCGGCTTCAGTCTGTACGGATTCATCGGCTGGCTGCCGACGTTCATGGTCAAGGGCGGCCACAGCGTCGTGTCCTCGCTCGGCTATACGACCTTCATGTCGCTGGGCGGGCCGGTGGGATCGCTGATCGGCCTGGCCCTCGCCGACGCGATCGGCCGCAAGCCGTCGATCGTCGGATCGTCGATCGCGGCCGCAGCCTTCGGATTGGCGTATCCGTTCATGCCCGACGGTGTTCCGTTGGTCGCGGTCGGCTTCCTGCTCGTCACCGCGATCTACGTCATGCTGGCGACCGGGTTCGCCATGCACGTGCCGGAGCTCTTCCCCACGCGATACCGGCTCCGCGGCACCGCAATCTGCGCAACAGCCGGTCGCGTGACGACTGCGCTGGTGCAGTTCGCCGTCATCGCGATCTTCGCCTGGAAGGGGCTTGTCGGAGTGCTGATCACGCTCGCGGGCATTCTCCTCTTCCAGGCAGTGGTCTTCCTGATCTTTGGCTTCGAGACCAAGGGCCGCGCCCTGGAGGAAGTATCGGGGTCGTCGATCGAAGCGGATAGCGTAGCGTCGCGCCGAAAGATCGTCGGTATCGATGCCGAGCGTGCCGCAGACAGGATTTAGCGGGCTTCTCGCGAACGACATTCACTTCGCAAATGTGCGCAGAAGAACAATCGATTTCGGAAATGATGCCTGATGCGGTCAAATCCGGATCACCCATCACGCAACGTACGCAAAGGGACGAAAGAGATGACCGATACACAAACGCTCAGGGATACCATCAAGGTCTGCATGTTCGACCAGTACGGCACGGTCGTCGATATGCAGGGAGGCCTCGTCAAGATCGCGACGCCGTTTCTCAAGGAGAAGGGCTGGAAGGGTAACCCGAACTCGTTCGTCACCTGGTGGCGGCGGACCCACTTCGAGAATTCGATGATTGACGCGCTGCTCCACCGCGAGCACACGCCGTACCGCGAGATCGGTCACCGTGCCGTCTCCCAGGTCATGGACCGGTCAGGCATCAAATACACGAAGGAGGAGGTGAAGTACCTGGTCGGCGAGATCGAGAAGCTCGAATGCTTCCCGGAGGTGCCGGCGGCGCTCGCGAAGCTGCAAACCAGATACAAGCTGGTCGTGCTCTCGAACGGTGATCGCGACATGCTGGAAACGGCCAAGAGGTACCACAAGATCCCGTTCGACGACGTGATCTCCGTCGCCGAAGCAAACTCCTTCAAGCCGCACGTCGCGACCTACACGAAGGCGGCAGAAATACTCGGCCTCAAGATGGATCAGATCCTCTTCGTCGCCAACCACGCGTTCGACGTCATCGGGGCGAAGTCGGCCGGGATGCGGACCGCGATGATCAACCGGCGCGACCGGCCGTTCGAGCAGACGCCGCACCAGCCTGACATCACGGTTCCGACGATGAAGGATCTGGCGGATGCGATCGCCTAGTATGGAAGCTCTCTCCGGCATCAAGGTCCTGGACCTGTGCCGCGTCGTGTCCGGTCCTTTCGCCACCATGCATCTCGGCGATCTTGGGGCGGACGTCGTGAAGATCGAGGATCCGCGTGCCGGCGACGAGAGTCGCCGATACGGCCCTCCGTTCGTCAACGGGGAGAGTTCCTACTTCCTGTCGGTCAACCGTAACAAGAGAAGCTGCGCGATTGATCTGAAGTCGCCGGCGGGCCGGGCCGCCGCGCTCGCACTCGCGAAGGTGGCCGACGTCGTGACCGACAATTTCAGGCCCGGCACGCTCGACAAGTGGGGCCTGTCCTACGAAGCGCTCAGCGCGGACAATCCGAAGCTCATCCAGTGCAGCATCTCCGGATTCGGCAGGACCGGGCCGGATGCGAGCCGGCCCGGCTACGATCTGATCTTGCAGGGCGAGTCCGGCGTAATGGACATCACCGGTGATTCCGATGGACCGCCCATGAAGGTGGGCACGTCGATCGCCGACCTGGTCACCGGCCTCTATGCGTCGCAGGCGGTCCTCGCCGCGCTCATGAAGCGCGAGCGCAGCGGTGCCGGGGGACGCGTCGACGTCTCCATGCTCGACGCCATGGCTTCGCTGCTCACGTTCAACGCCGGCATGTACTTCGCCTCCGGAGAAAGTCCGAAGCGCCGAGGCAACGTGCATCCCACGATCAGCCCCTACGAAACGTTTGAGGCCGGAGGCGGCTGGCTCAATGTCGGCGTCGCCAACGACAAGTTCTGGTCGATGTTCTGTGACGTCGTCGAGCGCAAGGATATCGAGAACGATACCCGTTTCGACAAGGCCCCGAAACGTGCCGCGAACCGCGCCGCGCTGGCCGACATCCTGCGACCGATCTTCCGGTCGCAGTCTCGCGACCATTGGCTCAATGTTCTCGGCAAGGCCGGGATTCCGTGCGGGGCGATCAGGACGGTCGGCGAGGTGTGCGAGGCGCCCCAACTGGTCGAGCGGGGCATGGTCCAGAGCGTCGCTCACAAGGTCGCCGGCGACGTCAAGTTCGTCGCCCGGCCGCTGCGGTTCGATGATCTGCCTCCCGCTCCCTCGATCCCGCCGCCGATGTTGGGCGAGCATACCGTGGAGGTGTTCGAAGACTGGCTCGGCTGGACCCGGGAACGCCTGTCGGAATTCGCTTCGAAGGGCGCGTTCGGCGAGGCCGCGCCGAAGCAATCGGCCGAATAGAGGATACGACGGATGCAGGAAGCCGAGATTCGTGATCTGTTCGATGCGGCCATGGGCGATGGTCGGCACGAATTCGGATCGTTCTTCCTGTCCCGCCTGTTCGGGATGACGGTGTCCTACGACGCGGACGCATGCGTCGTCACGCTCGACGTAAAAGCCTTCATGTACAACCCGCAGGGTTCGCTGCACGGCGGCGTGCTGACGACCGCGCTCGACATCTCGATGGGTCATCTGCTGAAGCATCAGTTCGGCGCCGGCGTCACATTGGAGATGAAGGTGCAGTACTTCGCGCCGGTCCGCAGCGGACCCGTGACCTGCCGCGCTACCTTCCTCAAGAGCGGACGCAAGACGTTCTTCCTGCAATCGCGGGCTTGCGACGGTGACGGAGAGACGATCGCGCACGCCACCGCAACGTGGAAGAAGCTATGAACGATGTCGTCGGCAAGCTCCGCGAACTGCTCGGCTCCGGATGCATCACCGATCCCGAGTTGGCCGACGCTTATCTGACCGACTGGCGCGGTCTGCTGCGGGGGCGCGCCGCCTGCGTACTGCGACCGAACTCGGTCGAACTCCTCGCGCAATGCGTGCGGATCTGCCGGGAAGCCGGCGTCGGCATCGTGCCGCAAGGCGGCAACACCGGGCTCGTCGGCGGCGCCACGCCGGACGACAGCGGCTTCCAGGCTGTCATCAGCACGGCTTCCATGAGGAAGATCCGCTCCATCGACCCGGTTGACATGTCCGTCGTTGCGGAAGCGGGCGCGACGATCGCGGATCTTCAGGCTGCCGCGGCCGAAGCGGGCACTCTATTTCCGTTGTCGTTCGCGTCAGAAGGAACCGCGACGCTGGGTGGCGCGCTGGCGACAAACGCTGGCGGCATCTCTGCGGTTCGGTATGGCAGCGCGAGAGATCTTCTGCTCGGAATGGAAGTCGTTCTGCCGGACGGAAGAATATGGAATGGGCTGCGCACGTTGCGGAAGGACAACGCCGGTTACGCGCTCAAGCATCTGTTCTCCGGCTCGGAGGGGACGCTCGGCATCATCGCCGCAGCCGCGATGAAGCTCGCGCCGCAGCCGCGGGTATGTGAAGTTGCCTTCTGCGCGCTGGAGACCGAGGACCAGGTCCTCGATCTCTGGATGAAGCTGCGCGAGGCCGCCGACGGGAACGTGCGCGCGATCGAATATTTGTCCGGCTCCTGCGTCGAACTGGCAAAGCGCGACGGGCTCCGCTCGCCTGTGCAGAAGGCGGACCACTACGTCCTGATCGAACTCACGTCGAGCCGCCGGGATGCCGGTCTCAGGGAAATGCTCGAGGGGTTTCTGGCCGGCGCGCTCGAAGACGGGACGATCGTGGATGCGTCGCTTGCGCAGAGCGGGGAACAACGCAAGCAGATGTGGCGGCTGCGGGAAGATCAGACTGAGGTCCAGAAAAGGGCGGGCCGCGATTTCAAGCACGACATCGCCGTGCCGATTGCCCGGGTGCCGGATCTCCTGCGCCGGTGCAGATCCGGTATTGAGGCCGGCTTCGCCGATGCCATGGTCGTGCCGTTCGGTCATGTCGGGGACGGCAACATCCATCTGAACGTGGTGCTGCCGGCCGCCGTCGGAACCGAGCGGGCCAGGGAACAAGGTAAGCGCATCGGCGAGCTCGTCTACGACACCGCGATCTCCCTGGGCGGCACGTTCTCCGCGGAGCACGGCATCGGCCGTGCCAAGATCGATCTGCTTGAGAAGAATCGCGATCCGGTCGAGATTGATCTGATGCGCAAGATCAAAGGCGCGCTCGACGATAGCGGCTTGTTCAATCCGGACAGGGTTTTCCGTCGGCCACTTGGCTAGCTCGCAACGATGCGACGATGAAAGCAGCGCAATTCCCAAAATCCGAGGTCGTCGAGGTGCCGGGCCCGACGCCCGGTCCGGGCGAAGTCACGGTGCACGAACGTTTGAAGACTTGAGTGCGTCGAAACGACAAACGGGCCTGCCGAAGCAGACCCGTTTACCAATTGCTGTTCTGAAGTCTCAGCAGTCCGGCGACACCAGCGCCAGCCGAGCCGCGTCGGATCAGATCTGGCGTTCGACCATCTTGAATTTGAGCTCGGCGATCGCCTCCGAGGGGTTGAGGCCCTTCGGGCACGCCTTGGCGCAGTTCATGATGGTGTGGCAGCGATAGAGGCGGAACGGATCCTCGAGATTGTCGAGGCGCTCGCCGGTCGCTTCGTCGCGGGAGTCGGTGACCCAGCGCGTTGCCTGCAGCAGTGCGGCGGGGCCGAGGAAGCGTTCGCTGTTCCACCAGTAGCTCGGGCACGAGGTCGAGCAGCAGGCGCACAGGATGCATTCATACAGACCGTCGAGCTTCTCGCGGTCCTCGTGGCTCTGCCTCCACTCCTTCTGCGGCGTCGGCGTCGTGGTCTTCAGCCACGGCTCGATCGAGGCATACTGGGCGTAGAAATTGGTGAGGTCGGGGACCAGGTCCTTGACGACAGGCTGGTGCGGCAGCGGATTGACCTTCACCGCGCCGCCGGCGCCGACATCGTGCATCGACTTGGTGCAGGCCAGCGTGTTCTGGCCGTCGATGTTCATCGCGCAGGAGCCGCAGACGCCCTCGCGGCAGGAGCGGCGGAAGGTCAGCGTCGGGTCGATGTGGTTCTTGATCCAGATCAGGCCGTCCAGCACCATCGGACCGCAATCATGGGTGTCGACATAATAGGTGTCGACACTCGGATTCTTGCCGTCGTCCGGATTCCAGCGATACACCCGAAATTCGCGGGTCTCGGTGGCGCCCGTCGGCTTCGGCCAGGTCTTGCCGCCGGAAATCTTCGAATTCTTCGGAAGTGCGAATTCAACCATGCTTGCTCGCCTTCGTTCTCAGTAGACCCGCGCCTTCGGCGGGATGTACTGCACGTCATTGGTCATCGTGTAGCTGTGCACCGGACGGTACTCGATCGCGGTCTTGCCGGCCGGATCGATCCAGGTCAGCGTGTGCTTCATCCAGTCCTTGTCGTTGCGATCCGGGAAATCCTCACGCGCATGCGCGCCGCGGCTTTCGGTGCGGTTGGCCGCCGAATCCATCGTCACGACCGCCTGCACGATCAGATTGTCGAATTCCAGCGTCTCGATCAGGTCGGAATTCCACACCAGCGAGCGGTCCGAGACCGAGATGTCGCCGACGCCGCCATAGACCTTGTGGATCAGGTTCTGGCCTTCCTGCAAAATGTCGCCGGTGCGGAACACCGCGCAATTGTTTTGCATCACATGCTGCATGCTGTCGCGCAGCTTCGCGGTCGGCGTGCCGCCGGAGGCGTGGCGGAAGTGATCGAGCCGGCCGAGCGCGAGATCGGACGAATCCTTCGGCAACTCCGGCTGCTTGGCGTTCGCCGTCAGCTTGTCGGCAAGGCGCAGCGCAGCGGCACGGCCGAACACCACGAGGTCGATCAGCGAGTTGGAGCCGAGGCGGTTGGCGCCGTGCACCGAGACGCAGGCGGCTTCGCCGATCGCCATCAGGCCCGGCACCACCGAATTGTCGTCACCGTTGCGCTTGGTCAGCACCTCGGCGTGATAGTTCGTGGCAATGCCGCCCATGTTGTAGTGCACGGTCGGCACGATCGGGATCGGCTCGCGGGTGACGTCGACATTGGCGAAAATCTTCGCCGATTCGGAGATGCCCGGCAGCCGCTCATGCAGCACCTTCGGATCGAGGTGATCGAGGTGCAGGAAGATGTGATCCTTCTTCTTGCCGACGCCGCGGCCTTCGCGGATCTCGATCGTCATCGCGCGCGAGACGACGTCGCGCGAGGCGAGGTCCTTGGCCGACGGCGCATAGCGCTCCATGAAGCGCTCGCCCTCGGAGTTGACGAGATAGCCGCCTTCGCCGCGGGCGCCCTCGGTGACGAGGCAGCCCGAGCCGTAGATGCCGGTCGGATGAAACTGGACGAACTCCATGTCCTGCAGCGGCAGGCCGGCACGCAGCACCATGCCGCCGCCGTCGCCGGTGCAGGTGTGCGCCGAGGTGCAGGAGGCGTAGGCGCGGCCATAGCCGCCGGTCGCCAGAATCGTGGTCTGGGCGCGGAAGCGATGCAGTGTGCCGTCATCGAGCTTGAGCGCGATCACGCCGCGGCAGACGCCCTGGTCGTCCATGATCAGGTCGATGGCGAAGAATTCGATGAAGAACTCGGCCGAGTGGCGCAGCGATTGGCCGTACATCGTGTGCAGCATGGCGTGGCCGGTGCGGTCGGCAGCGGCGCAGGTGCGCTGCGCCTGGCCCTTGCCGTAGTCCATGGTCATGCCGCCGAACGGGCGCTGATAGATCTTGCCGTCCTCGGTGCGCGAGAACGGGACGCCCCAATGCTCGAGCTCGTAGACCGCGTCGGGTGCGTTGCGCACCATGTATTCGATCGCGTCCTGGTCGCCGAGCCAGTCCGAACCCTTCACGGTGTCGTACATGTGCCAGCGCCAGTCGTCCTGGTGCATGTTGCCGAGTGAGGCCGAGATGCCGCCCTGCGCCGCAACGGTGTGCGAGCGGGTCGGGAACACCTTGGTGATGCAGGCGGTGCGCAGGCCCGCTTCCGAGCAGCCGACCACCGCGCGCAGGCCCGCACCGCCGGCGCCGACCACGACAACGTCGTAGGTGTGGTCCTGAATCGGGTAGGCCTTGCCGTTCGTGGCCGGGCCACTGCCGTTGGTGGCCTTGCCGTTACCTTCGCCGGCCATGGGTCAGACTCCCGATGACAATTTGAGGATTGCGTAGATCGAGGCCAATGCGACCGCGACGCAGAAGAAGTTGTTCGCCATCACGCAGGCGATCTTCAGCTTCTCGTTATGGATGTAGTCTTCGAACACGACCTGCATGCCGATCTTCATGTGCCAGGTGCTGGCGACGATGAAGAGCAGCAGGATGATGGCGATCGGGATCGAGCCGAGCATCTGTGCCGCGCCGGCATGATTGCGGCCGATCAGCATGATCACCACGACGATCACGGGAACGATCAGCAGCGTCATCGCAACCGCGGTGAGGCGCTGGCGCCAGAAATCGGAGGTACCGGTATGCGCGGAGCCGAGGCCGCGGACGCGCTCCAGCGGCGTGCGCATCGAGGAGGGGCCGCTCATCGTCCACCTCCAACCGCGTAGGCGATGATCCAGACCAGCACGGTCAGTGCGATGCCGGCGACCAGTGCGCCCCAGGTCAGGGCTTCGCGCTCATTGGCCTTGAAGCCGTAGCCGAGATCCCAGACGAAATGCCGGATGCCGCTGCACAGATGGTGCATCAGCGCCCATGTGTAACCGAACACGATCAGCTTGCCGATCGCACTGCCGGTGAAGGCCTGAACGTTGGCGTAGGCGGTCGGGCCGGAGGCGGCGGCGATCAGCCACCACGCCAGCAGCAGGGTGCCGAAATAGAGGGCCAAACCTGTGGCACGGTGGACGATGGACAGCGCCATCGTCAGCGTCCACCGGTAGGCCTGAATATGGGGTGAAAGCGGTCGTTCGATCCTGGCGGTCATCGGCGGGCTTTATGATGTGAGGGACCGCGCCCGGCCCATCGGGGAACGCGGTAGAGGAGTTCTATTTACGGACTAGGATCAACCCGTGCAACGGCCAATTAGCCTTCGCTCGAACCGAAGTTCATTGTTAGAGTTGCCGAATTCTGGTTGATCCGCAGTGTGGTATACCAGATGCAAGACTAGTCGAACTAAGAAATGAATCATTGTTCGTGTCCGGCTATCGGCGTGCTCAGCTGCTCACTTACGGGGCCCGGAAGGCATCGATCTTGCCCCACTGTTCCACCAGATAATCGACAAATGCCCTGATCTTAGGCGATGCGAGGCGTGCCGGCTGAAGCATCAAATGCAGCGGCGCCGGCGCCGGCTCGTGGGCGATCAGCAGGCGCTGCAGGCGGCCGCTCGCCAGATCGGACTGCACCTGCCACGACGGCACACGGACGATGCCCGCACCATCCCGCGCCGCAGCAAGCAGCGCCTCAAGGCTATTCATCCAGAGCCGACCGGATATGCGGAATTTGCGGCCCGTCTTCGTGCCGTCGGCAAAGCGCCAGTCGGCGGTGCCCGGCGAATCGGAAAACACCAGGCAGTCGTGCCCTGCAAGATCGCCCGGCGTTCGCGGTTCGCCGCGCCGCGCCAGATAGTCCGGCGCCGCGCACACGATCATCTGCAGATCGGTGAGCCTGCGCGCGACGAGCTGCGAGTCGCGCAGCCGGCCGATCCGAATGGCCAGATGGATGTCTTCCTCGATCATGTCGACGGGGCGATCGATCAACAGCAGGTCGACCGAGAGCGCCGGATAGCGGCGTAGAAACTCGACCAGCAACGGCGCGATCACGAGCCGTCCGATCAGGCTCGGTGAGCTCAGCCGAATCCGGCCCGACGGCCGCTGCGGGTCGCGCGCCAGCGCCGCCTCGATCTCCCTGACTTCGCCGAGGACGGACTTCGCGCGCTCGTAAAGAATTCGGCCGTCATCGGTCAGCGCGAGCTGGCGGGTGGTGCGCAGCAAGAGGCGGGTGCCGAAATGCTCCTCGAGCGCACTGATCTGCCGGCTCACCGAGGTCAGCGAGCTCGGCAGCGACCGTGCCGCCGCCGACAGGCTGCCGGTCTCAACCGCGCGGACAAAAGCTGCCATCGCCGCAAGCTGGTCCAAGCTCGATCCTTCCGCATTTCGCAAGAGAGCCTGCTCAACAGCATAGATACTCTCGAATCCGAAAAGCGGCTATTGCTCTCTGAAGACGGCGCCGCGGCACGACTGCGGCCGCCCGCCAAACGCTGTGCGAAGGACATGATGGCCGGCCTCGATCCCAGGGAGTTGCTCGAGCTTGCGCTGCTGCTGGTTGCGGTCGGCGCGCTGTCCGGCTTTCTCGCCGGCCTGTTCGGTATCGGCGGCGGCGCGATCCTGGTGCCGGTGTTCTACGAATGCTTTCGCCTCGCCGGCGTGCCGCTCGAGGTGCGGATGCCGCTGTGCATCGGCACCTCGCTCGCGATCATCATCCCGACCTCGCTGAGCTCGTTCCGTGCCCATTATCGCCGCGGCGCGGTCGACATGGAGATCCTGAAGCGCTGGTGGCTGCCGATCGTGATCGGCGTCGCCGCCGGCAGCGTCACCGCGCGCTTTGCGCCGGAGCGGCTGTTCAAGATCGTGTTCGTGGTGGTGGCCTGGTCGGCTGCGGCGCGGCTGCTGCTGGCGCGCGAGACCTGGAAATTCGGCGACGACGTGCCGAAGGGATTCTTGATGCGGGTCTATGGTTTCTTCGTCGGCCTGCTGTCGACGCTGATGGGCATCGGCGGTGGCCTGTTCGCCAATCTCCTGATGACCTTCTACGGCCGGCCGATCCATCAGGCGGTCGCGACGTCGTCGGCGCTCGCGGTGCTGATCTCGATCCCCGGCGCGCTGGGTTACGTCTATGCCGGCTGGCCCGCCGCCGCGCGCTTTCCCGACGTCGCCGCGCTGCAATTGCCGTTCGCGCTCGGTTACGTCTCGTTGATCGGCGCGCTCCTGGTGATGCCGACAACGCTCGTCACCGCGCCGCTCGGCGTCAAGGTCGCGCACGCGCTGTCGAAGCGGGCGCTGGAGGTGGCGTTCGGGGCCTATCTCTTCATCGTCGGCGGACGGTTCGTGATCAGCCTCGTCGGAGGGTATTAGTCCAGGGGACTACGACACCTGGCCTACAAGCGAGGCCTTCAATCGGATCATGCTATTGCCCCAGTACCGCAGGTCGCCCTGGCTCTCAAAGTGGCCCGCACTTGCCAATGCCTGAATCCGGGCGGCGATCGTCTCACTGCTGATCGC
>NZ_JACMYO010000158.1 GCF_020889685.1 Bradyrhizobium oropedii | reverse complement strand
CGATCGGCTCGCAGGCGACGGCCGCGACCGGCTGCCCTTACGCGCCGCGCTGCCCTCTGGCCGATCGGCATTGTCGCGAGACCGCGCCTGCGCTACGCAGCGTAGGAGGCGCTCATCTGGCGGCCTGCCACCACGCCGAAGCCGTGATGGCGCTACCGCCTGTGGTCGCCGAGGCCGGTTAGTCCTGAGTGCGGGATAAACCTGGGTTGATCAAAGAACACGTCCGGGGAGCAGACCAATGTTGAGGAAATTGTGCGTCACTGCGGCAGTTGCCGCGCTCGCCGCAGCGCCGCTGCCGAGCCTCGCGCAGGGCAAGAAAGACAGCGTCGTGATGGGGATGACGCTGGAGCCGCCGGGGCTCGATCCCACCAACGCTGCGGCCGCGGCGATCGCCGAAGTCACGCTCTACAACGTCTATGAGACGCTGACCAAGATCAACGAGGACGGCTCGGTGTCGCCGCTGCTCGCCGAGAGCTGGCAGGCCTCGCCGGACCTCAAGACCTACACTTTCAAGCTGCGGAAGGGCGTCAAATTCCACAATGGCGAGCCGTTCGATTCCGCCGCCGTGAAGTTCACCTACGAACGCGCCGCGGCGCCGACCTCGACCAACAAGGACAGGAGCCTGTACCAGGCCTTCACGTCGGTGACGGCGCCTGATGCGGAGACCATCGTTATCGCGTTGAAATATTCCGAGCCGAACCTGCCGTTCCTGCTCGGCCAGGCGTCGGGCTCGATCGTCGAGCCGAAGAGCGCGCCGACCGATGCGACGCAGCCGGTCGGTACCGGGCCCTACACGCTCGGCAACTGGGCCAAGGGTTCGTCGATCACGCTGGTGAAATGGCCGGAGTATCGCAACGCTGCCGCGATCAAGCTTGCCAAGGTGACGATCCGCTTCATCGGCGATCCCGCCGCGCAGGTCGCGGCGCTGCTGTCAGGCGATGTCGACGCGTTTCCACGGGTTGCCGCGGCGCGCAGCCTGGCGCAATTCAAGGCCGATCCGCGCTTCAGCGTCCTGATCGGCGGCTCCAGGACCAAGACCATCGTCGGCATCAACGAGCGCAAGAAGCCGCTCGACGACGTCCGCGTTCGTCGCGCCATCCTGGCTGCGATCGACCGCAAGGCGATGATCGACGGCGCGGTCGACGGTTTCGGCACGCCGATCGGCAGCTTCTACACCCCGAGTTCGCTCGGCTATGTCGATACCACCGGCATCAATCCCTACGATCCCGAACTCGCCAAGAAGCTGCTGGCAGAGGCCGGCGTCAAGACGCCGCTCGAGCTCAGCCTCAAGCTGCCGCCGCCGTCCTACGCGCGGCAGGGCGGCGAGATCCTCGCAGCGCAGCTCGCCAAGGTCGGCATCATAGCCAAGATCGAGAATGTCGAATGGGCGCAGTGGCTCTCGCAGGTCTTCACTGGTCCGCACAATTACGACCTCACCATCGTTGCCCATGTCGAGCCGTTCGACCTCGTGAAGCTGACCGAACCGGACTACTATCTCGGCTACAAGTCCGAGGCGTTCAATGCACTCTACCAGCAGATCATGGCGTCGCCGGCCGAGGCCGACCGCGCCAAGCTGCTGGGCGACGCGCAGCGCATGCTGGCGACCGACGCGGTGGCCGGCTTCCTGTTTCAGCCGCAATTGATCACGATCGCCAGCAAGAAGCTGAAGGGCGTGTGGAAGGACGTGCCGCAGTTCGAGAATGATTTCTCGACCTGGTCCTGGGAGTAGTTGATCGCGTGCGGCGGAGGTCGACGGCCTCCGCCGGCGCTGCTCCTCGCCTGTTGCCGTCGCTTGACGCCTAGTCTCATTTTGCGTGCTGCGTTTGCGAAGGCGAATTCGTCCGGCAATGCGCGAAGGCGCCGGAAGCTCCCGATATCGCTTGGATTGCTGCCCGCCCGCGATCGCTGCATTTCGGACGCGCAAACGCATCCAGGTCCGGCTTCGCATTGAGCGCATCGATTGTCTTTGTGAAAGACGGCGCTAACATGGAACCCGTCCATCGGTGCCTGTCGTTGTCCTTTTTCAATTGTCTATTGCAGCGCAACCAACTCACGCAACGGTACGCGCTCGCTGCGGCGGTCGGGCCTCGAAGGGGAAGTAGCAAACGCCATCCCTAATATTGCAACCAAGAAATAACGGGGGAAGATATGCATGTGAAAGCGCTTGCGGCATTTGCCGCCGCGGTCGGCGTTGGCCTGTTGTCGGGCGCGGCCATCGCTCAGGAAGTCAAGCAGGAGAAGCAGTCGGTCCTTGGTAACGCCAATGTTTCGCCGGTGACCCAGGAGCAGCTCAACGCCGCTGACAGGAACAGCAAGGACTTCCTGCTCACCAACGGCAATTACGCCCAGACGCGGTTTTATCCGGGCAAGCAGATCGGCCGGGACAATGTGAAGAACCTGCACGTCGCCTGGATCTTCCAGACCGACGTCAAGGAATCGCTCGAGACATCGCCGATCGTCGTCGACGGCGTGATGTATGTGACGACATCGTTCAGCCATGTCTACGCGCTCGACGCCAAGAGCGGCCAGCAGCTCTGGCACTACGCCCACAAGATGGGCCCGATCACCGTCTATTGCTGCGGCCCCAACAATCGCGGCGTGCAGGTGCTCGGCGACCGGGTCTATCTGGCGACACTGGATTCCAAGCTGATAGCGCTCAATGCCAAGACCGGCGAGGTGGTCTGGACCACCAATATCGCCGATCCCGAGCTCGGCTACAGCGAGACGATGGCGCCGACCGTGGTCAAGGACAAGGTGCTGATCGGCACCAATGGCGGCGAGTACGGCATCCGCGGCTTCGTGCGTGCCTATGACGCCAAGACCGGCAAGCAGCTGTGGAATTTCAACACCATTCCGGAGAACTCGGTCGGCGTCTGGGCGACCAAGGACGCCACCGGCCGCGACATGCATCGCAATATCCAGGCCGAGAAGGACATGCTCGCCAAGATCGGCGATCCCTATGCCAAGCTCGGCGGTGGCGTGTGGCAGAACCCGTCGGTCGATCTCGCGACCAACCGGATCTACTTCGTCGTCGGCAATCCGTCACCCGACCTCGACGGCTCGAACCGGCCCGGCGACAACCTCTACACCAACTCGCTGGTCTCGCTCGATCTCGACACCGGCAAGTATGTCTGCCACTTCCAGTACATCGCCCATGACGTATGGGACCTCGACGCGGTCAGCCCGACGGTGCTGGTCAACGTCAAGGACAAGGACGGCAAGACGATTCCCGGCGTCATCCATGCCGGCAAGACCGGGCACATCTATGTGCACGATCGCAAGGACTGCAGCCTGATCCGCTTCTCCGAGGCGATGGTGCCGCAGGAGAACATGTGGGTGCTGCCGACCAAGGAAGGTGCGCGCATGTTGCCCGGCGCCAATGGCGGCGTCGAATGGTCGCCGATCGCGACCGATCCGGGACAGGAGCTGGCCTACGCCATCAACCTGCACCAGCCGATGCACTACCGTGTCGAGAGCTCGCCCTATCCGAACGGCAAGCTGTGGCTGGGTGGGGCCTTCACGGCAATCCCCGGTGAACAGCAGTCAGGCAACATCACCGCGGTAAACTACAACACCGGCAAGATCAAATGGCAGGTCAAGACACCCGAGCCCATGATCGGCGGCATTCTAGCTACCGCCGGTGGTCTGGTGTTCACCGGTGAAGGCAATGGCAAGTTCGCGGCCTATAATTCCTCCACGGGCAGGGAGCTGTGGAGCTTCCGGGCCGGCGCCGGCGTCAATGCGCCGCCGTCGAGCTACATGGTTGGCGGCAAGCAATATGTCGTGGTCGGCGCAGGCGGTAACACCCAGGTCGACTTCAAGCGTGGCAACAACATCATCGCCTTCACGCTCGACTGAGCCGAAGCGGGATGCATCATCACGCGTGCAAACATTGACGGCGAGGCGGGACCGGTTCGGTCCCGCTTCTGTTTTGTTCGGATGAAAAGTCCAGCCGCGTCATTGCGAGCGAAGCGAAGCAATCCATCGCGCCGCGTACGGAGGCATGGATTGCTTCGTCGCTTCAGCGCAAAATTGCCTTGCAATTTTGTCGCGAGCTCCTCGCAATGACGGGAGTCATAGTCTCTCGGGATCAACTGATGTTCGGTAAACTGATGATATGTGGCGCCGCCCTGTTGCTGTTTGCGGCCGAGGCGCGCGCGGAGACGATCGAGGAGAAGGTGCAGGCCTGCACCGGTTGCCACGGCGAGGACGGCAAGCCGGTCGACAAGACCATTCCGACGATCTGGGGCCAGCAGGCCGGCTATCTCTATATCCAGCTCCGCGATTTCAAGCGCGGCGATCGCAAGAGCGAGATCATGCAGCCGATCGCAACGCAGTTCGAGCGCGACGACATGCTGGCGATCGCGGAATATTTCTCGCAGAAGCCGTGGCCGGACCTCGGCCAGCCGCGCGCGCCCAAGGACGTGGCGGCAAAGGCGGTCAGTGCCAGCGCTTCGGTCGGCTGCCCGGCCTGCCATCTCGATCGCTTCCAGGGCGACGGTACGGTGCCGCGGCTTGCCGGGATGGGGCGGGATTATCTTGCCAAGACCATCGCCGATTTCCGCACCCGTGCGCGCGGCAACAATCCCGGCATGTCCGACCTGATGCTGGCGACCTCGCCCGACGACCTCGCCGCGCTGGTGGACTATCTGGCGGGGCTGTAGCGGCGGACAGGCGAAGCCTCACGCGAGCGCAGGGCTACCGCACATGCGTCTTTGGCGATCGAGGGTGGGCGCCGTCGCCTGACCCCGTTCTGCATATCTGCGCGTCAAGTTCCGGTTGCCGTACAATCGATCAGTTCGGTCGAGACCTGGACACCACGCCTGGAACAGGAAAGGCTCGGCACATCTCGATGCACTCCGACCTGATACGCGCGACGACCGCATCGTCTCCGTTCGCCTGCAGAGCCCCCGCAATGAACTCGGCGATACGGCGCATTTCGGGGTCTCCCATGCCACGCGTGGTCGCCGCCGGTGTCCCAAGGCGAATGCCGCTTGGCCTGAGCGGCGGGCGCGGATCGTCTGGAATAACCTGCTTGTTTGTGGCGATGGCGATGGCATCGAGCACGTCCTCGGCTGCTCGCCCGTCCGATCCGACGGACGCTACTGTATCGACGACCATCATGTGATTATCCGTCCCGTCCGTCACCAGTTTCATCCCGCGTTCCATCAACGCGCCGGCAAGAACCTTCGCGTTGTGCAGAACCTGCCGCGCGTAAACCTGGAAATCCGAGGTCGCCGCCTTCTTGAGCGTCACGGCAATCCCGGCCACGACGTTCATGTGAGGTCCGCCCTGCAAACCTGGAAAGACGGAAGCATCGATCCGACCGGCATTCTCCTTCCGGCACAGGATGATCCCGCCGCGGGGGCCGCGCAGTGTCTTGTGGGATGTCGTCGTCATGATGTCGAAGCCGGCATCAAGCGGATTGCGCATGACATTCGCGGCAACCAATCCGCCATAGTGGCTCACGTCAGCCATCGTGAGCGCGCCAACTTCGTCGGCGATATTCTTGAATGCCGCATAGTCCAGGTCGCGCGGATAGGAGCTGTAGCCGCACAACACCATCTTCGGACGCGCCTCACGTGCAATCGCGCGCAATTCGTCGAAATCGATCGCGCCGTTTGACGGAGCCGTCTTGTAGCGAACGAAGTTGAACAAGCGCCCCATGTGGGACACCGGCGCGCCGTGGGTGAGATGACCGCCGTGGGACAGGTCCATGGCGAGAATCGTGTCGCCGGGCTTCAATAGGCCGAGATAGACGGCCTGATTCATCGGTGATCCGGAAAGCGGCTGAACGTTGGCGTGCTCGGCACGAAAAAGCGAGCAGGCCCGCTGGCGTGCGAGGTTCTCGATGCTGTCGGTATACTGCTGGCCGCCGTAGTATCTGCGTCCCGGATATCCCTCGGAGTATTTATTGGTGAAGACCGATCCGAGCAGTTCAAGCACCTCCGGGTAGGTGTAATTCTCGGACGGAATCAGTTCGACGCCGTCCTGTTGACGGCGCTCTTCCCCTACGAGGGCGGCAGCGATCTCTTGATCGTTGATGGACAGTTCGTTGTGAAATGACGGCATGCTCGGGCTCCTCAACACGCTGTTTTTCCAGCAGATTGGTTGCCCAGGCGATCGGCGTTGGAACCCTTCGCGCTTCACCGTGGTCGATTCCACGTTAGCTCGCCAGTCGCGCGATAGGACGAATGAGCACGGAGACTCTTCGTAGAGGAGAATTTAGCCGACCTGCGGACCCTCCGCAACTAATGAGTCCATCGCGTCATGCTTCAGCGCGGCGTCAGCTCCTCGCGCAGCGCCGACAGGATGGTGAGATCGGCGGCGTGCTTGCCGGCCTTGTCGGCCAGCGCCGCATCGGCGCCATGGGCGAGCAGCGCCTTGGCAATCGCCGGATGGTTGCCCTCGGCGGCGATCATCAGCGCCGTGCGACCGCGGGCGTCGCGTTCGTCGACCCTGGCGCCTGCGTCGAGCAGATACGAGACGACCTCGAGCGCCTGAGCTTCCGGCACGGTCTCATCCGGGCCGGCGGCCCACATCAAGAGCGTGAGATCGTTGGCGTAACGCGCGTTGATGTCGATATCGCGCGCCAGCAGCTGCTTGACGATGCCGAGCTGACCGCCGGCCGCTGCATACACGACCGGCGGCTTGCCGGTATCGTCGGCCTTGCGGCCGTCGGCGCCGTGCGCCAGCAGCGTGCGCACCACCATGTCCCGGCCCGCATAGGCGGCGGCCGCAACCGGCGAGCCGCCGCTGTGCCCGGTGAGATTGACGTCGGCGCCGCGGTCGATCAGGCGCCGCACGATCGCGACATGGCCGCGCTCGGCGGCAAAATACAGGGCGGTCGATCCCGCGAGGTTCCGGGCATCGACCGGCGCACCGCGCGCAAGCAGCAGGTCGACCATGTCGAGATGGCCGGAGCGGGCGGCGTGGCTCAGCGGCCTGGCGCCGAGCCGGTCGCGCGCATCGACCGAGGCGCCATGATCGAGCAGATCGGTGGCGAGGTTGATGCAATCGGCGTTGGCGGCCGCGAACAAGGTCAGGGAGATCTCGACCGCACTGAGCTGGGCCTTGTCGGTCTCGTATTTGCGGATCAGTTCGCGGCACCGCGCCGGGTCGGTCGCAGCAAAGCTGCCGTGGATGTGGCCTGCAACAAACAGCGCGGCGAGGGCGATGCGGCGTACCAAGACGTGCTCCTCCGGATGGCCTGCCGAGCGCATCGCCATTCGGATCGAGCGTTGCATGATCCTTTGGTGCTGCCAAGTCACGCGGTCGCGCCGCGCGGCGATCTTGTGCCGCGCGGCGTTGTCGCTGCGGCTAGCCGGTCTGCCCGGTGCTCGCATTGGCAACGGCGCGCGCGACATTGGCGATCACATCGTTGCACTTCTCCATGGGTGCGCTCGCCCCGGTCAGGTAGACCGTCACCACGATCGGCTTGCGGCCCGGCGGCCAGAACACGCCGATATCGTTATAGGTGCCGCGCTCGCCGCTGCCGGTCTTGTCGCCGACCCGCCAGTCGCGCGGCACGCCGGCGCGCAGCCTTGCGTCGCCGGTCTTGTTGGCGACCATCCAGTCCACGAGCCTCTCGCGCGAACTGGCCTGCAGGACATCGCCGAGCACCACGCGTTGCAGATTCTTCAGCATCGCCACCGGGCTCGTGGTATCGCGCGGATCGCCCGGCACGGCTTCATTCAGAGCCACCTCCCAGCGATCCAGCCGGCTGACATTGTCGCCGACGGTGCGGAAGAAGCTGGTGAAGCCGGCAGGCCCGCCGATCTCGCGCAGCAGCAGGTTAGCGGCTGTATTGTCGCTCAGCGTGATGGCGGCCTCGCAGAGTTCGGACAGCGTCATGCTCGATCCGACGTGTTGCTTGGCCACCGGCGCGTAGGCCAAGATATCCTTGGCCTCAACCTGCACGCGCTGGTCGAGGCTGGATTCACCGCGGTCGACCCGGTGCAGCACGGCGGCCGAGGCCAGCGCCTTGAATGTGCTGCACATCGGGAACCGTTCGTCGCCGCGCCGGCTGGCGCGCAATCCCGTCTCCAGGTCGAGCGCGGCGACGCCGAGCCGGCCGGTGGTCGCCAACTCGATGCGCGCAAACTCCTGCTGCAGCCGTTGCGCCGCCTCGCTTGGCCCCGCAGCGGCGCTCTCGTCGGCCGCGGCGCTTGGCCGCGGCAGGGTGCAGGAAGCCGCAAGGCCCAGCGCGCGCAATCCAAATGTCCGTCTCGTCAGCATGTCTCGTCTCCGTTGGCGGCGCGAACCTGCCGGGCGGCGTGACGGCGCACAAACTATCATTTATACAGTGAGGCATGAGAAAAACTTGGTCATGACGCCGTGCGCCGGCACCTCCCGCTGAACGCATTACGTGCCTTCGAGGCTTCCGCGCGACTGTTGAGCTTCACCCGCGCGGGCATGGAGCTGCGCGTGACGCAGACCGCGATCAGCCATCAGGTGAAGCAGCTCGAGGATACGCTTGGTGCGAGCCTGTTCCGCCGTCTGCCGCGCGGGCTCGTGCTCACCGACGAGGGGCTGGCGCTGCTACCGGTGCTGTCAGATGCGCTCGACCGGATCGGGGCCGCGATCGACCGCATCGAGGCCAAGGGCACGCGCGAGGTCGTCACCGTCGGCTGCGTCACGACCTTTGCAACCGGATGGCTGCTGCAACGGGTCGACCGTTTCAAGCACGCGCATCCCTATATCGACCTGCGTCTGCTCACCAACAACAACCGCGTCGACATCGCGGGCGACGGGCTCGATCTGGCGCTGCGCTTCGGCGACGGCTCGTGGCACGGCACCGAGGCGATCCATCTGTTGTCCGCGCCGCTCTCGCCGGTGTGCTGCCCCGATGTCGCAGGCCGGCTGCGCAAGCCGTCCGACCTCGCGCAGGAATTTTTGCTGCGCTCCTACCGCGCCGAGGAATGGCCGCTGTGGTTTGCGGTGGCCGGCGCGCCGTGTCCAAAGATCCAGGGGCCGATCTTCGACAGTTCGGTCGCGATGGCTGAGGCCGCCGCGCGCGGCGTCGGCGTCGGGCTGGTGCCGATCGCGATGTTCAACAACGAGCTGGCCTCCGGCCGGCTCAAGCGGCCATTCGCGGCGGAGGTCCCGGCGGGTTCCTATTGGCTGACCTGGCTGAAGTCGCGCGAGGTGACGCCGGGCATGCGCGCGTTTCGTGATTGGCTGCTTGAGACGTTGCGGGCGGAGGTGAGTGAGAGCGAGGCGAGGGCGGTGGAGGGCGCGCCGATTGCGCGGCGCAAGCCGACAGCTAAAGCAAATGCCAAGACGAAGATTGTGAAGAGGCGCCGGCGCTGATCTTCGAGCAGCGCTCTCTTACACCGTCATCCTGAGGACCGCGAAGCGGCGTCTCGAAGGATGCACGGCCACCAGCGGGCCGTCGACCCTTCGAGACGCGCTACGCGCTCCTCAGGGTGACGGCGAGGGAGTGGGGCGCGCCGACAGACCGACCGTCGCAGGGTACGCCCTAAGCCAGATGGCACGCCACCGAATGCCCGTTGCTGCCTTCGCGCAGCTCCGGCGCGGCCTGCCGGCAGCGCTCTTCGGCGATCGGGCAGCGGGTGTGGAAGTGGCAGCCCTGCGGCGGATTCATCGGGCTCGGCACGTCGCCTTTCAAGCGGATGCGGTCGCGCTTCGCCTTGGGGTCGGCCACCGGCACTGCCGAGAGCAGCGCCTTGGTGTAGGGATGCTGCGGATTGCGGTAGAGGTCGCTGGCCTTGGCGAGCTCGACGATGCGGCCGAGATACATCACGGCGACGCGGTCGGAGATGTGCTCCACGACCGACAGATCGTGGGCGACGAACAGATAGGTCAGGTTCAGCTCGGCCTGCAGATCTTCCAGCAGGTTGATGACCTGGGCCTGGATCGAGACGTCGAGCGCCGAGACCGGCTCATCGCACACGATCAGCTTCGGCTCCAGCGTCAGCGCGCGGGCGATCGCGATGCGCTGGCGCTGTCCACCGGAGAATTCATGCGGATAGCGCCGCATGTGCTCGGCCTTCAGCCCGACCTTGACCAGGAGATTGGCGACGCGGTCCTCGCGCTCGCTGGCTGAGCTGACGAGGTTGTGGATGATGAAGGGCTCGCCGAGGATCGCGCCGACCGTCATGCGCGGATTGAGCGAGGCGAACGGGTCTTGAAACACCAGCTGCATGTTGCGCCGCATGGCGCGCAGGTCGCCGCCACCGAGGCCCGTGACGCTCTGGCCGTCGAATACGACTTCGCCCGAGGTCGGCTCGATCAGGCGCAGCACGCAGCGGCCGGTGGTCGACTTGCCGCAGCCGGATTCGCCGACCAGTCCCAGCGTCTCGCCGCGGTTGACCGAGAACGACACGCCATCGACCGCATAGACCTGGCCGACCTCGCGCGACAGCAGGCCGCCCAGAACCGGAAAGTGCTTCTTCAGATTGCTGACGCGCAGCAGCGGCTCGCTCATGACGCGTCTCCGAGGTGGCAGGCCATGCGATGTCCGGGCGCGATCTCGCGGAGCCGCGGCTCCCTTTCGGTGCAGATGCTCATGGCGAATTTGCAGCGCGGCGCGAAGCGGCAGCCGGGCGGTGGATTGATCAGGATCGGCACCGAGCCGCCGATCGCCTCCAGCCGGGTCTTGTGCTCG
This sequence comes from Bradyrhizobium oropedii, assembly GCF_020889685.1. GTDB lineage: Bacteria > Pseudomonadota > Alphaproteobacteria > Rhizobiales > Xanthobacteraceae > Bradyrhizobium > Bradyrhizobium oropedii. Next base: position 9,465 of record NZ_JACMYO010000158.1, on the reverse strand, counting down.
GCGTCGAGATCGATGCGCGGGATCGAACGGATCAGGCCCTGGGTGTAGGGATGGCGCGGGTTGCCGAACAACTCGTCGACCGGTGCCTCTTCCACCACCTTGCCGGCATACATCACGACGACGCGCTGCGCGGTCTCCGCGACCACGCCCATCGCGTGCGTGATCAGCATCACCGCCATGCCGAAGCGCTCTTTCATGTCCTGCAAGAGGTCGAGGATCTGCGCCTGGATGGTGACGTCGAGCGCAGTGGTCGGCTCGTCGGCGATCACGAGCTTGGGCCGGCAGGCCAGTGCCATCGCGATCATCACGCGCTGGCGCATGCCGCCGGAGAACTGGTGCGGGTAATGATGCACGCGGCCCGCGGCATTGGGGATCTGCACCAGCTTCAGCATCTCGATGGTGCGCTCGAGCGCCTGCTTCTTGGTCACGGCCTCGTGGCGGCGCAGGCTCTCGGCGATCTGCTCGCCGATCGTCAGCACCGGGTTGAGCGAGGTCATCGGCTCCTGGAAGATGAAGCCGATCTCCTTGGCCCTGATGTCGTCGAGCTGATGGCTGGTCAGCGGCACGAGGTCGCGGCCCTCGAACATGATCTCGCCTTCGACGATCCTGCCCGGCGGCATCGCGATCAGCTTCAGGATCGACATCGCGGTGACGGTCTTGCCGCAGCCGGATTCGCCGACCACGCACAGCGTCTCGCCCCGGTTGATGCTGATGTCGACGCCGTCGACGGCCTGGAGAATGCCGGCGTCGGTGGTGAAATGGGTTTTCAGGCCCTTGATGTCGAGCAGCGCCATCAGATCACCTTGCGGGCGTCGAGCGCGTCGCGCAGCCCGTCGCCGATGAAGTTGATGGCGACCACCGCGATGAAGATCGCGCCGCCGGGGAACAGCGCCCAATGCGGGCCGATGTCGAGAAAGTCCTTGGCGTCATAGAGGATGCGGCCCCAGGTCGGCGTATCCGGCGGGAAGCCGAGGCCGAGGAACGAGAGTGTCGATTCCGCGATGATCGCGGCGGCCACGTCGATCGTTCCGGCGATGATCACCGGACCAAGTGCATTGGGCAGGATGTGGCGGACGACCTGGCGCACCGGGCTTGCGCCGAGCGCACGCGCCGCCTCGACGAATTCCTTCTCGCGCAGCGAGAGGAACTGGGCGCGCACCAGGCGGGCGACCGGCATCCAGCGCAAGCCGCCGATCACAAGCACGATCAGGATGAAGATGCCGCCCTCCGGGCCGAACACGGCCTTCAGGCCGTCGCGGAACAGATAGATCAGCATCAAGAGCAGCGGCAGTTGCGGCAGCGACAGGAACAGGTCGGTGAGCCACATCAGCGCGTAGCCGAGTGCGCCGCGCGACATGCCGGCGAGCGCGCCGACCAGCGTGCCGACGAACACCGAGACCAGCATCGCGGCGAGGCCCACCGCAAGCGAGATGCGGCCGCCATAGATCATGCGGGCGAGCAGGTCCTGGCCGAGATCGTCGGTGCCGAACGGATGCGCCAGCGACGGGCCCTGCATGCCCGCCAGCACGTCGATGTCGCTGATCGAGACGCGCCAGACGAACGGGCCGATCACGACGGCCGCGATCAGAAGCAGCAGCAGCACGGCGCTGACCACGGCCGGCTTGTGCCGGCGGTAGCGCCGCCAGGTTTCGCGCAGGGGCGAATAACCGCGCCGCTCAGCGGAAGGAGATGCGAGGGTCAAGCCAGCCATAGAGGACATCTGCGATCAGGTTGAACAGCACCACGAGACACGCGAAGACGAAGGTCACGGCCATCACGACCGGCGTATCATTGGCGAGGATGGAGGAAATCAGCAGCGAGCCGATGCCGGGAATCCGGAAGATCTGCTCGGTGACGATGGCGCCGCCGAACACGGCGGGCACTTGCAGTGCAACGAGCGTGACAACCGGGATCATCGCATTGCGCATCACGTGCTTGACGATCACCTTGGCCTGCCCGAGCCCCTTGGCACGGGCGGTTGTGACATAGTCGAGCCGGATCACGTCGAGCATCGCCGAGCGTACGAAGCGGGTCATCGACGCCGCCTGGAACAGGCCGAGCACCATCACCGGCATGATGGCCTGCCGGATCATCTCCAGCGCCCATTTGATCCCGCTGCCCGGCACCTCGGTGTAGACGAAGGGCAGCCAATCCAGCTTCACCGAGAACACCAGGATGAACAGGATGCCGGTGAAGAAGGTCGGCAGCGAGAAGCCGATGAAGGCGAAGGTGTTGGCGAGCTGGTCGAAGATCGAATAGGGCCGGGTGGCGGCATAGACGCCGACCGGGATCGCGATCAGGAGCGCCAGCAGCTGTGATGAGCCGACCACGTAGAGCGTGGTCGGCAGCCGCTGCAGGATCAGTGTGTCGACATCGATCCGGCTGACAAAGGAGAAGCCCCAGTCGCCCTGCGCCATCGCTGCGAGCCAATGCAGGTAGCGGAGATAGATCGGGTCATCGAGGCCGAACTTGGCACGCAACGCAGCCTGTACTTCGGGCGGCACGTTCGGATTGGTCGCGAGCTCGCTGAACGGATCGCCCGGCGCGAGTGCCAGCACGACGAATAGGACGAGCGAGATTCCGAGCAGGCTCGGAATCGCGATCATCAGACGGCGCAGGATATATTGACTCATAGAGAGATCATCTAACTAACGCTCGCACCTTGAGCATGTTGATTTTGCTTCCGATCGAAAGGCGAGCTTCACCTCGCCCCGCGTGCGGCGAGAGGTCGGAATTCAAGTACGGCTTGAATTCCGGGTGAGGGGGACTCTCCACGAACGCATCTCTCACGGTATTGCGGCTAGAGCCCCTCACCCCGGCCCTCTAGGAGTGAGCTCCGCTCATCTCGACCCCGTAAGAACGGGGAGAGGGAGAAGATGTCTCAGGTTTCACGATACCAGTCTTGCAGATTGTCGGTTTGGTTGGCCCAGCCGGAGAGCGCGGGCCGCACCGTGTTGGAGCAGGCTTCCACCGCGAGGCGATGCATCACCGGGATCACCACCGTGTCCTGCCACATCAGGTCGTTGCACTTGATGTAAAGGTCCGCGCGCTTGATCGGGTCGATCTCGGTGTCGGCGGCGTCGATCGCGGCGTCGAAATCCTTGTTGACCCAGCGCGTGAAGTTTTGCCCCTGCCACTTGTTCTCCTTGGTGGCGACGTTGCGCGAATGATAGCGGCGCATGTGCAGGGCCGGATCGGGTTGCGTCATCGGGATCTGGAACATCTCGATGTCGGCGTAGAACTTGGAATAGGTGTCGGGGTTGGCGACGTCGGAGGAGAAGAACACCGAGGCCACCACCGATTTCAGCTCGACGTCGATGCCGGCCTTCTGACAGGCCTGCTTGACGATCGCCTGGGTCTTCTGCCGCGGGCCGTTGATCGAGGTCTGGTAGAGCAGCTTCAGCTTCTTGCCGTCCTTCTCGCGGATGCCGTCGGAGCCGGCCTTCCAGCCGGCCTGCTCAAGCAGCGCGCTCGCCTTCTCGATCGAGAACTCCCATTTGGTGTTCTTGGAGACGAACTCCTCGGGGCCGTTGAGATAGTTGGCGGTGGCGCGGCCGGCACGGCCGTAGATCGCCTTCTTGACGGACTCGCGGTCGACCAGCAGCGCTAGGGCCTTGCGCACCGCCGGATCCGACAGGATCGGATGCTTGGTCTTGATCGACGAGCGTTCGCCGTCGACCTCGGTGTTCGGGTCGGTGAAGTTGATGGCGATGAACTCGATGTCGCCGCCGACGGCATAGAGTGTCTTGCCCTTGCCGCCCTTTTCGAGCCGCAGCAGCACCTCGTCCTCGACCTGGATGTTCCAGGCGAAATCATATTCGCCGGTCTGGATCACGGCGCGCGCCGCCGACACCGCGTCGCCGCCGCCCTTCATCTCGACCGTGTCGAAATAGGGCCGGTTCGGCATGTGGTAATCGGGATTGATCTCGCCGCGGATCAAGTCGCCCGGCTTGAACTCGACGAACTTGTAGGGGCTGGTGCCGACCGGCTTCAGGTTGTTCGGCGCCTCGCGCGACTTGCTGCCCTTGTACTCGGCGAACAGATGTTTGGGGATGATGCAGCCATAGGCGCCGACGAAGGCGTTGGCCCAGAACGGCGTCGGATCCTTGAACTTGATGCGGATGGTGAGGTCGTCGACCTTCTCCACGGTCATTCCGGAATAGGTGCCGCTCGAAACGGCTGCGGTCGCGGGATCGCTGGCGTACTCCCAGTTGAACACGACGTCGTCGGCGGTGAAGGGTTTGCCGTCGTGCCATTTGACGCCCGGTTTGAGTTTCCAGACCACCGTCTTGGCATCGGCGGAGAGCCCGCCGTTCTGGATCGAGGGGATTTCCGCGGCGAGGATCGGGTTGAGATGGCCGTCGACGTCCCAGCTTGCGAGCGGTTCGTAGAATAGCCGCGAGCCGTCCTGGTCCTTGGTGCCGGTGGCGAAGTGCGGATTGAGCAGGGTCGGGCCTTGCCACCACAGCAGCTTCAGCGGACCGCCGCCGCCGCGCTTGGTCGGCTTGTACGGGTTCGGGCTCTGCGCCATCGCGACGCCGCCGATCGCCAGAATCTGGTTCGCCATCGGCGCGGTGAGGCCGACGGCAATCATTCGCTTGACGAAGCCGCGGCGGTCCATCCGGCCGTCCTTCACGTCGTCAATCATGCCTCTCAGATTCTTGTCGAACATAGTCCCCTCGGTCCGGCTCACGTGTGATTGCGGCGGGCCTTGGAACCGGCCGCCGTTCTGGCGGCAGATGGCACACCGAATGACCGCGAAGGTCAACGTCCGGTTTGACTCCACCTATAGGTCTTTTGGCTATCGCTTGTGCAGAAGTTGTCCGGGCCGCACATCGGTTCGGCATTTCGGCGCGAATGTCCGTCTACGCGCGCCTCGCAGTGCGGAAAATTTGTTCGTCATCCTTTGTTCTGAGATGCTTTTTTGTCACGCAACCACGATTTCGAGCGAACCGGCTGCCGGCTCGCGCGAAGAAACCGCGTCAGACAAAAATCCAGGGCCCCGTTCCGATCCAATCGGAGCGGGGCCCTGGCCGGACTTCGTTTCAAGGTGGTGGCCTCGCCCCTCAGGCGACCGACATGTCCAACGGCGGTGCAACATTCGCCGGCAGCGGACTGACATAGGGCGTCCGGGTGGTGCGCTTCTTGAGGTCGGCCTTGGCGGCGGCAATCAGCTCCGGCTCCATCAGCGCCTTGACGCCCAATCCAGCCATCGCCTTGGCGGCCTGCACCATTGCCTTGTGCGCGGCCGGCGTCTTGCCCTGCGCCACCACCTGCCAGGTGTGGAACGGCGTGCCGATCGCAACCGTCGGTGCGTGGACCTGCACGGTCGGCACCACCCAGCTGACGTCGCCGACATCGGTCGAGCCGATCAGCGGGTTGCGCTTGGCGTCGATCGGCACCAGGAAATCGGCCAGCGGCCGGTCGGTCGGTTCCATGCCGATCGCGTAGTAGACCGAGGCGATGTCCTTGTCGGTCAGGGTCGCGCGGATCTTGCCGGCAAAGTCCTTGTCGGCATCGTCGAAATGCGGCGGGCCGAGATCTTCCATGATCCGGTGCAGCGTCTCTTCGAGCGGCGTGTTGGGCAGGATGTTGGAGACCGCGGAGATGATCTTCATCTCCACCTTGGTCTCGGTCATCAGCGCTGCACCCTGGGCGATCTTGTGCACACGCTCGACCAGCTCGTTCATGCCGGGGAGATCGCGGGCGCGGATCGAATAGCGCACGCGGGCATGGGCCTGCACCACGTTGGGCGCGATGCCGCCGGTGTCGAGCAGCGCGTAATGCACGCGCGCATCGCTCGGCATGTGCTCACGCATGTAGTTGACGCCGACATTCATCAATTCGACCGCGTCGAGTGCGCTGCGGCCGAGATGCGGCGAGGCCGCCGCATGCGAGGTCCGCCCGGTGAAGATGAAATCGGCGCGGGTGTTGGCGAGCGACGGCGTCACCGCCACTTCCCAGAAACTGTGCGGATGCCAGGTGATGGCGATGTCGGCATCCTCGAAGGCGCCACAACGCACCATGAACGCCTTTGCCGCGCCGCCTTCCTCGGCGGGGCAGCCGTAATAGCGCACCCGGCCCGGCACCTTGTTGGCGGCGAGCCAGTCCTTCACCGCGGTGGCGGCAAGCAGGGCTGACGAGCCGAGCAGATTGTGGCCGCAGCCATGGCCGTGGCCGCCGGTCTCGACGGGACGATGTTCGGCGATGCCCGCCTCCTGGCTGAGACCGGGCAGGGCGTCATATTCGCCGAGGAAGGCGATTACGGGTCCGCCTTCGCCCCATTCGCCCATCACCGCGGTCGGAATGTCGGCGAGGTTCTCGGTGATGCGGAAACCCTGGTGGCGCAGCTCGGCCAGATGTTCGGCGGATGAGCGCGCCTCGGTGTAGCAGACCTCGGGCATTGCCCAGACCCGGTCGCTCAATTCGATGAAACGCGGCTTGATCGTGTCGACGCCGCGCCAAACATCACTACGGTTGTCCATTTGCTCCGATCCTCGAGTAAGGCAATCTGAAGCGCAAAAGGCTAGCAGCTTGGCACGCTGCCGCCTAGCGCGTGCCGGCAGACCAGCGTTTCCGAAAGTCACGTCTTGGTGTGGTTTGCTCTCGATTGTGGCATGGTCGTCGCATGACGCGCCCCCTCACGATACGATCCGGCCATGAATGATCGAATCCCGTCTCTCTTGCCGGCGAATCCGGGCCATCAGTTTGTGGTCTATGCCGACGCCTGCTCGGGTGTGCCCGACGCGCTGCATGAGCGAACCTTCGCCTCGGTGAACAATGTGGTGCGCCGGCTGCATCCTGCGCCCGAATTCATCCTCTTCCCCGGCGACGAGATCATCGGCCTCACCACCGACGCCGACGCGCTGCGCGCCCAGTGGCGGCATTGGTTCGAGGTCGAGATGGCCTGGCTCGACCGGCGCGTGGTGCCGCTGTGGCACACGACCGGCAACCACACCACCTATGACGAGATGAGCGAGGCGGTGTTTCGCGAGGTGCTGAAGCTGCCGCACAACGGGCCGCCCGGTCAGCAAGGCCTGTCCTACTGGGTTCGCCGCGACGATCTCGTGTTGGTGTTCGTGCACACGTTGTGGAGCGGCCTCGGCGGCGAGGGGCATGTCGAGACCGACTGGCTGCAAGCGGTGCTCGAACAGCACAAGGACGCCAGGCACAAGCTCGTGCTCGGCCATCATCCCGTCTACCCCATCAACGGCTTCAGCGGCAGCTATCAGCGCGAGATCGGCCACGAATACAGCGCGCGGTTCTGGGATATCCTGGTCCGTGCCGATGTCACCGCCTATCTGTGCAGCCACATCCTCGCATTCGACGTTCAGGTCCATCGCGGCGTGCTGCAGATCTGTACGGCGGGCGCCGGCACTGCGCATCGGATGCCCGACGGCGTCGAGTATCTGCATTGCGTGCAGGCCGCGCTCGATCAGCACGGCCTCCGCTATCAGGTGCTCGATACCGAAGGCGTCGTGCGCGAGCAACTGGCATGGCCGTTGCCGGCCCTCGACCCCACCGCGTGGGCGCCATTGCCGCGTGGGATCAGCCTTGCGCCATTGTCGGGGACGCCGGCATCCGGGACGGTCGTCGCCCTGAAATTGTCGGGCCGGACGGCTGCGGGAACCGCCGCGCCGCAAACCCTGCTCTGCACGCCTGCGCCTGACGTGATCGCACCGCTCTGGCTTGGACTGCGCGGGCCGAACCAGACGCTCACCTTGATCCTCGGGCGTGAGCGCGGGCGCAGTCCGCATTACTGGGTCGGTCCCGATCTCGGCGCTGGCAGCGATTTCGACCTCGACATCGCGCTCTATCCGGATATGGGACCGGGCGGCGTGCTGTGGCGACGCAGCGGCGATGCGCGCTGGACTTCGTTCACGGCGATATCGGCGACCGGGCTCGAGCGGTTGTCTTGGCCGGCCAATTGGTGCGTCGGCCACGGCGAGGGCGGGCCCGAGGACAAGCGCTATGCCGGGCAACGGCTCGACGTCGCTGCGTCCGTCATCGCTTCGGCTTGAACGAAGGCGGGGGCGACGAAACCCTAGTCAGGTTCTTGCGGCTTCGTCCGCTCGGCACTCTTCAGCTCGCGATCGATCAGCGTACAGACCCGGCGCTGCGCCAGCAGGCCGAGCCTGGCGCGTGTGGTACCGCGCTTGACGTTTCCGTTTATTTCGAATGACCAGCTCCAGAGGTCGGGTTCGGTGTTGGTGAGCGTGTATTGAATATTCCGATGACGATCGATCAGCTTCTTCATGCCGTTTCTTTTTGGTGGCTGACGATTGCATAGCCAGATCGAAGCGGCGTCTGTATCCGGACGATTACTTACGCATTTGGTCTAACGCCGGTTCGTATGGCGGAATTCTCGCAAAGCCCGGGCAGATCATGCCGCGAAAATGCGAGCTGTGACTCACAGATGGCCAAACACTCACTGTCGTCCCGGGCAAGCGCAGCGCGACCCGGGACCCATAACCACAGGGTGCAGTTATTGTGCAACGCCGTGGCCGCAGCGAATTCCGTTACACAAGGCGGTGGTTATGGGACCCTGCTTTCGCAGGGACGACGCGAGGAGAAACCTCGACGGCCGGCAGCCCACCCCTCACAAATTGATCACCCCGCGTCGCGCCGCATGTGCGACGGCGTCGGTGCGGCCGGTGGCGTCGAGCTTGTCGAGCAGGGAGCCGACATGAAACTTGGCGGTGTGGACGGAAATTCCGAGCCGCTGCGCGATCATCTTGTTGGATGCGCCCTCGGCGAGCAGCGCCAGCACGTCGAGCTCGCGCGGCGTCAGCTCGAAATCGCCGGCAGCTGCGGCCTCCCGGTTGCGTGCGACGATCGCAGCCGCCGCCTGCTCGCCCGGCGCGGCAAGCCGCAGGCCGGCGACGCTGCCAAGCAACGTCGCCAGCCGGTCGGCGAGCACGGGATCGTCGATCTCGAGTGCGATGACGATGTCGGGGGCAGGCTCATCACTCACGTTTCAGGCCTCTCGCCGACTGTCACCTTGAAGCTCAACGGCTCGCCGCCGCGATGGACCGTGAGGTCGACGACGCTGCCGACGCTCTGCGGTCCGAGGCCGCGCGACAGCGCCCGCACGCCCGACAGTTTCTCGCCGTTGACCGCAATGATCACGTCGCCCTGGCGGATGCCGGCACTGGCCGACGGGCCGGCCTTGTCGATGTTCATCACCATCGCGCCGATGCCGTCGTCGAGACGGACCGGCTGCAGCCCGACGCCGAGATATCCGCGCGCGATGCGGCCGCTCTTCTCGAGCTGGGCTGCGACCCGCTCGATGGTGGCGGCAGGAATTGTCAGCACGCGGCGCGGACCGAGCACGGCCATGCCGAACGCTTCGCCCGCGGCGTTCAGCGCCAGCCCGCCTTGCTGGCTGTGCCGCAGCCGGACGTCGAGCTCGATCCGTGCGTCGATCTCGCCGCCGCGCAGGCTGCGCCAGGCTGGGCCCGACAG
>NZ_JACMYO010000157.1 GCF_020889685.1 Bradyrhizobium oropedii | reverse complement strand
CGCCGACGCGCCGACCGCGCCGACCGCGCCGGCACCAGCCGCCACCACCACGGCCAAGCCGTCGAAGATCAAGCTGACGATGGAGAAACTGAAGGCCGTGAAGGCGCAGTGGCGCGCCAACAAGCCCAAGCTCAAGGCCTGCCGCAAAGAGGTGAAGCAGAAGGGACTGACCGGCGACGACCGCTGGTTCTATATCTCGGACTGCATGGCCAAGACCTAGGCAGTTCTGAATGCGTTGAACATTGAGTGGAGAGCGCGCGCCGCGCGGCACCCCTCTCCCTAATCCTCCCCGGCAAGGGTCACTCGCGGGGGAGGCGCGTTGCCAAAATATCGAAAACAACCCCATGCAAAGTAGCCGGCAGTGCTCGGCCGCGCTACTTGACACGTCGGGCAACTCACGGATATTTTTCCAATATTCCGAAATCATGCCGCCGGTGCCTCCCTGACGCTCGGCAACCGGGGTCGCCCCCGGTTGCGCGTCGTAACTTCGCGCAAGTCGCGCAGCCCGCCTTGCGGCGGGGAGGGTTGGGGAGCCCGGGGCGTGATGATCGCTGCGAAGCGCTCACTCCGCAGCCGCAGGCGTTGCCTTGGCGGGCTCGAGGGCGGCGGCGATCGCCTCGTCGACCCGTTCGAGCCAGATGAACTCCAGCTTGGCGCGGGCGCCGGCGGGGATGTCGTCGTAGTCGCGCTTGTTGCGCGCCGGCAGCATCACCCGGGTCAGGCCCGCGGCCGCGGCGGCGACCACCTTCTCCTTGATGCCGCCGACCGGCAGCACGAGGCCGCGCAGCGAGATTTCGCCGGTCATCGCGGTATCGCTGCGCACCGTGCGGTCGGTCAGGAGCGAGGTGAGGGCGGTGAACATCGCAACGCCTGCGCTCGGGCCGTCCTTCGGCGTGGCGCCGGCGGGAACGTGGACGTGGATGTCGCTCTTCTCGAACACGGCGGGGTCGATGCCGAGCTGGGCGGCGCGGCTTTTGACCAGCGTCATCGCGGCCTGCACGCTTTCGCGCATCACGTCGCCGAGCTGGCCGGTGATCATCAACGCACCGCGGCCCGGCGTGCGCGAGGCCTCGATGAACAGGATGTCGCCGCCGACCGGGGTCCAGGCAAGCCCGGTGGCCACGCCCGGGATGCTGGTGCGCTGCGCGATCTCGTTCTCGAACCGCGGCTGACCGAGCAGCGACACGATGTCTTTCGGCGTGATCGTGACGTGGCTGGTGCTGCCCTCGGCGATCTGCACCGCGACGTTGCGCAGCACCTTACCGATCTCGCGCTCGAGATTGCGGACGCCTGCCTCGCGGGTGTAGCTCTTGATGATGAGCCGCAGCGCATCCGGCTCGATCTCGACCTGCTCGGCCTTGATGCCGTTGGCCTCGAGCTGGCGGCGCACCAGATAGCGCTTGGCGATCTCGAGCTTCTCATCCTCGGTGTAGCCGGCAAGGCTGATCAGCTCCATGCGGTCGAGCAGCGGGCCCGGGACGCCGTCGAGCATGTTGGCGGTGGCGATGAAGACGACGCGCGAGAGGTCGAACGGCACGCCGAGATAATTGTCGCGGAAGGTGCTGTTTTGCTCGGGGTCGAGCACCTCCAACATCGCGGCCGACGGATCGCCCTGGATGCCGCGCCCCATCTTGTCGATCTCGTCCAGCATCATCACGCAGTTGCGCGCGCCGGCCTTTTTGATGGCCTGGATGATGTTGCCGGGCAGCGCGCCGATATAGGTGCGGCGATGGCCGCGGATCTCGGCCTCGTCATGCACGCCACCAAGGCTGACCCGAACGAACGGCCGCGACATCGCGCGCGCGATCGATTGCCCGAGCGAGGTCTTGCCGACGCCGGGCGGTCCGAGGAAGCAGAGGATCGGCGCCTTGCCGCCGGGCGCGAGCTTGCGCACCGCGAGATATTCGATGATGCGGCTCTTGATCTTCTCCAGACCGTAATGGTCCTGGTCGAGAATCTTGCGCGCTTCCGCGATGTCGATCGGCTTCTCCTCCGGAATGCTCCAGGGCAGGTCGATCAGCCAGTCAAGATAGCTGCGCACCATGCCGGACTCGGCCGCAGCCTCCGGCATCCGCTCGTAGCGGCGCAGCTCCTTCTGCGCCTGGCTCTCGGCCTCCGGCGGCATCTTGGCCTCGAGGATCGCCTTGGTCAGCTCGGCGACCTCGGCGGCCTTGCCGTCGCCTTCACCGAGCTGGCGCTGGATGGTCGCCATCTGCTCGCGCAGGATCGCCTCGCGCTGCCGTTCGTCGAACACCGCCCTGGTCTTCTGCCCGATCTCCTGGCTCAACCTCAGCACCTCGATGCGCTCGGCAAGATGTCGTGACACCTTGTCCATCCGCGCCACGAGATCGATGGTTTCCAGGATGTCCTGCTTCTCCGCCGGCTTGATGTCCATGTAGGAGGTCGCAAGGTCGGCCAGCGTCGCCGGCGACGTCGTACCCTGCAGCGCGGCGATCAACTCGGGCGGCGTCTGCGGCAGCAATTGCGCGGCCTCCAGCGCCTGGCGCTGCAGATTGAGGAAGCGCGCTTCGATCTCGGGCGAGGTGTTGGTCGGTTCGGGAATCTGCAGCACGCGCGCGGCGAGGAACGGCGTGCCGGGCAGGTAGTCGAGCACGCGCATGCGCTGCACCCCCTGGCAGACCAGATGGTGGGTGTCGTCGGCGCCGGTGATGTAGCGCACGATGTTGGCGACGGTGCCGACACGATAAAGCCCGTCCGGGCCGGGATCGTTGGTCTCGGGATCGCGTTGCAGCAGGATGCCGATCGGCCGCTGCTCGCGCACCGCCTGCTGGGCTGCGGCGATCGAGGTCGCGCGCGCGATCGTGATCGGGATGATGACGTCCGGAAACAGCACGGTGTTGCGCACCGGGACGATGATCGTCGCGTCGCTCGGGATTGGTGTCGAGCTCGCCGGATTTGAAATGTCGGATGCAGCCATGTCGAAATCCCTCAGCTCGATTTTCCGAGCCGCAGGCCGACGCAGCCATGCGCGGCAAAGCGGCTGATGGTGTAGCGGCCGGTCGGCAGCGTGATGCGGCGCTCGAAGCGCCCCTGCGGCAGCTCGAGGCGCAGGATGCGGGCGTTGCGCAGTTCAGCGGGCAGGGTGCGGCGGCCGGAGATCACCAGCGTGCCGCCGTCGAGCGCGGCCTTGACCCCGTCGGGATCGACCCCCGGCAGCGCGACCAGGATCAGGATCTCCTCCTCGGTCTCGATCACGTCCATCGGCGGTTCCCAACTCGGCTCGCTGGTTTCCCCGCGCGGGTGCAAATGGAGGAAGCTCTGGTGCAACCGTTCGGCGCGGGCGAGCGCCTCGATCGCATCCGTCAGCATCCAGTTCTGATCCTTGGGTCGCATCGGCACTCTCCACGTCGCATTTGGAGGGCAACGTTACCGGTCTTGCAGTCCACCGTAAACCGGCCCCAAGCGGGGCCGTTCGCGGGAAAAATTGTCCAAATTGTTGGCGATTTGCACTTGGTCGCGCTGCGCCGTTGCGCTCGGCACGGGCCGGAATGGCCCGATGTTCGGATCGCCGCCTACAACCAGCCGGAGCGCCTGAACCGCCAGAACAGCACGCCGCATGCGGCCAGCATCAGGCCCATCACGACGAAATAGCTGTACTCCCATTGCAGCTCCGGGATGTACTTGAAATTCATACCGTAGATGCCGGCGACGGCGGTCGGCACCGCGACAATCGCCAGCCATGAGGCGAGCTTCTTGGAGATCGCCGTTTCCTGCGCCTGACCGACCAGCAGGCTTGCTTCAAACGCAAAGGCAAGCACCTCACGCAGCGAGTCGATCCGTTCCTGAATGGTGCGGACATGATCCGTGACGTCGCGGAACAGCGGGCGCATCGCGACGCGCACCATCGGCAGATCGTCGCGCTCGAGCCTGCGGCAGACCTCCACCAGCGGCCCGACCGCGTTGCGCAGCCGCAGCAGGTCCCGCCGCAGCAGATAGAGCCGCTCGATCTGCGCCCGGGTCATCGCGCTCGCCAGCACCTCCGCCTCCATCGCCTCGACCTCGTCCTGGATGGTCTCGAGCACCGGTGAATAGTTGTCGACGATGAAATCGAGAATGGCATAGAGGATGTAGTCCTCGCCGCGGGCAAGCGCGCGCGGGCAGCTCTCGCAGCGCTCCCTGACCGGCGTATAGGACGTCGAGGCGCCGTGGCGGACCGAGACGATGTAGCCCTCGCCGACGAACAGATGCGTCTCGCCGAACGAGATGCTCTCGCCCTCGAGCTGCGCGGTGCGCGCCACGATGAACAGCGCATCGCCATATTGCTCGATCTTCGGCCGCTGATGCGCGTGATCGGCGTCCTCGATCGCGAGGTCGTGCAGCTGGAATTGCCGTTGCAGGCTGCTCAGCAGGGTCATGTCGGGTTCGTGCAGGCCGATCCACACCACGTGATCCGGCTTGGTGCGCCAGCTCCCGGCCTCATCGATCGCGATATTGGCGATGCGCCGTCCCTCGACATAGACGCCTGCCGCGATCACGCCATCGGCGTGGACGGGCCCGGCGGTTGCGGCAGTTGGCGATACGAGGTTCATGGTCTGCACCCTCGGTTATCGAACCCGCTTGACGCGATTGGCTGCCAAAAGGCTAGCACTGAATGCGCGTGGGTCAACACGGGCAGGGGCGTTGGTGCCGGACGGCACGGGTGATCCCAACGCGGGGTGACTGTCTTTATGCGGCTCCTATGCCGCACCGCGGCGTGTCCTCTCGAATTCCTACGGCCTACCCAGCATCTTCTGCCGTGACGCGGTGCGCTCGCGCGCCGCCAACAGGAAGGTGGGACATGACCTTGCTCCATGTACACGATGTCCGGCCGCACGGTCCGGCCGGTGCGATACCAGCGCCGCTGCGGCGGACCATCCGGCGGATCGGCCTCGCCTTGGGGACGCTTCACCGCGCCATCGCCGCGGCAAAAATCCACCGGCTGCGCAACGAGCTGTTGCTGCATCGCGGGCATGAGGACTGGGCACGGACCCATCTCAACGTCGGCAGGCCCGGCGGCGATGCCGAGAGATATCCGCGGGCGCCGGTCGTGCTCGGCGAGAAATGGGATTACTGAGATGCGCGCAGTTGTGTTCATCGCGTCCCTGCTGCGCAGCGCCGCAGAGGGGCTGCTCAAATTCCTCGCCTGGATCGGCGAGGAGCCGATCAGCGGCTACCGGCCCGAAGCCCATTATATGCGCGGCCCCGGACCGGCGTGGCGGGCCAAGCATCACGGGCCTTAGCAATTGCGATCACGTCGCCTCGCTTCGGCGCGTCAGGTGATCGAGCAAATTCATCGGCAGCGGGAAGACCACGGTCGAGGAGCGCTCGCCGGCGATGTCATGCAGCGCCGCGAAATAGCGGAGCTGCATCGCCTGCGGCTCCTGGGCGAGGATCCGGCCGGCCTCGACCAGCTTCTCGGCGGCCTGCTGCTCGCCCATCGCGTTGATCACCTTGGCGCGCCGCAGCCGTTCCGCCTCGGCCTGCTTGGCGATCGCCCGCACCATGGTCTCGTTGATGTCGATATCCTTGATCTCGACCGCGTTGACCTTGATGCCCCAGACGTCGGTCTGCTTGTCGAGGGTCTCCTGGATGTCGGCGTTGAGCCGGTCGCGTTCGGCCAGCATCTCGTCGAGCTCGTGCTTGCCGAGCACCGAGCGCAGCGTGGTCTGGGCCAGCTGGCTGGTCGCGGCCATGTAGTCGCTGACCTTGATGATGGCGCGCTCGGGATCGACGATGCGGAAGTAGAGCACGGCATTGACCTTGACCGAGACGTTGTCGCGCGAAATCACGTCCTGCGGCGGCACCACCTGCACCACCACCCTGAGATCGACCTTCACCAGCTGCTGCACCACCGGAATCAGGATGATGAGCCCCGGGCCCTTCACCCCGGTGAAACGGCCGAGCGTGAAGATGACGCCACGCTCGTATTCGCGCAGCACGCGCACGGCCTGGGTCAGGAATATGATGATCAGCAACGCGATCGCCGCATAGGTGAAATAATCAAGCATCATGCTTTACCTCCCTGGCCGGCGGCGGCCGGCGCACGCCGCACCACCAGCGTCAAATCGACGATGTTGGCGACCTCGACCGTCTCTCCGGCCCTGAATGTCTCGGTGCCGCGTGCCTGCCAGCGCTCACCATTGGTGAAGACATGGCCTGACGTCTCGGTCCAGTCGAGCACCTCGGCCGATAGCCCGCGCATGGCTTGCGCGCCAAGGCGGATCGGGCCGTTGCGCGCGCGGCGCAGCGCGCCGAGCACGACGAGAATGAGGCCTGCGAACATCGCCGCGACGATGCCGATCACCGACCATGACAGGTGGTATCCGGGCGCCTCGATCCGAAACAGCATGGCGGCGCCCAGCACGAAGGCGACGATGCCGCCGAGGCCGATCACGACGGTCGGGTTGAACGCTTCGATCGCAAGCAGCGCGATCCCGACCAGCATCAGGGCGAAGCCGGCATAGTTGATCGGCAGCATGTTGAGCGCATAGAGGCCGAGCAGCAGGCAGATCGTCCCGACGACCCCGGGCGCCACGGCACCGGGCGACATGAACTCGAAGATCAGGCCGTAGATGCCGACCATCAGCAGGACGAATGCGATGTTGGGGTCGGTGACGACCGCCAGCGCGCGCGAGAGCCAGCTGGGATCGATCGCCTCGATCACGGCATCCTTGGTCGCGAGGCGCTGTGTCTTGCCGCCGGCGAGCTCCACCGTGCGGCCGTCGATCTGCCTCAGCAGGTCGGCCGGATCGCGCGCGGTGAACTCGATGACATTGGCTTGCAACGCGGCGTTGGTGGTGAGGGTGGCGGCATCGCGGACCGCCTTCTCGGCCCAGTCGGCATTGCGGCCGCGCAGTTCGGCAAGGCTGCGGATGAAGGCGACAGCATCGTTCGTCACCTTCGCCGTCATGGCATCCTTGGTCTCGGACGCGCTGCCGCCGTCTTTCTGGTCCTTGCCACCCTTGTCCGGGGTGCTGCCCGGCAGGCCCGGCATCGGGCCGCCGATCTGCACCGGGGTCGCGGCGCCGATATTGGTGCCCGGCGCCATCGCGGCAAGATGGGTCGCATAGAGGATATAGGTCCCGGCGCTCGCGGCATGGGCGCCGGAGGGCGCAACGTAGCCGACGACAGGAACGGGCGAGGCCAGCACGTCGGTGATGATCTCGCGCATGCTTGTGCTGAGGCCGCCCGGCGTATTCAGGCGCAGGATGACGATTTCGGCGTGCCGTTCGGCCGCGTTGGCCAAGGCGTCCTTGACGTAGCTGGCCGATGCCGGGCCGATCGCGCCGTCGATCGAAATGGTAAGGGCAAGACGATTGTTGTCCGCGGCCGTGCCGGGACGAATGGAGAAAACCAGAGCGACCAGGACGGTCGCCATAACGAGAGCCGCCTTGAGGGTCTGCACGGTAAGCACTCCCTTGCCGTGGATATGGGGCGCCGTCAGGGAAGCTCAATATGGCGCGGTGTCACGGAGCCGTGCGTGACCCTATTGTGCATTGCGATGGCTCGCGTCGCGGCGTTCATTTTGCTTCCGCCAGATAGTCATCGGCGATGTCGGTCATCGCCTGCGCGATCTCGGCTTTCGCCTGCGCCTCCAGCTGAACGATCGGCAGCCGTGTCGCCGGCTGCATGAAGCCCAATAGTGCCAACGCGAATTTCAGGGCGGCGGGATGGTCGCGCTCCAGCAGTGTCGCAAGCGGCGTCAGCCGCCGGTGCAGCTCGCGCGCCTGATGCAATCGCCCGGCGCGGAGATGCCGGGCCACGGCCACACACAGATCGGGCGCAAGGTTCGCCACGGTGGAAATGCAGCCATGACCGCCAGCTGCGAGATGCGCCAGCGAAATGGTGTCGTCGCCGGTCAGCATCTGGAATGTCGCCGGCAGGCGTGAGCGCAGGCGCGTAAGGCGGCCGATGTCGCCGCTGCCGTCGCGCAGGCCCATGATTTGCGGCAAAGCTGCCAACTCGACCAGCGTCTCGTCGGCCAAGCCTTTCACTGTTCGGGACGGAATGTCGTGCAGGATCACGGGCAAGGTCGTGGCCGCGGCGACGGCGCGGAAATGCGCTGCCATGCCCTGTGGCATCGGCTTGTTGTAATAGGGCACGACCGACATGATGGCGTCGGCGCCGGCTGCCTCCGCAGCGGCCGTGAACGTGACGGCACGATCCGTCGCGTTGGACCCGGCGCCGGCGATGATGCGGACCCGCTTGCGCGCGACGCGGGCTGCGATGCGGACCAGCTGCGTGCGCTCCGCGGGCTCGAGCGTTGAGCTTTCACCCGCAGTCTCGCCGACCACCAGCGCCGTGGCGCCGGCCGCGATCTGGCGCTCGCACAGCCGGCCGAACGCCTCGGTGTCGATTTCGTCCCGGTGATTGAAGGGGGTCGGAAGATCGGGGATGAAGCCCGACAGCCATTCGCCCGAATCCGCGCGCGACGTCGCTATCGAAGTCACATTTGACGTCATGGGGGTGGCTCAGGCCACGCGGCTTGCGGGGAGGCTTGCGGTCTCGCCGCGCATATCGAGCTCGAATTCACGCGACAGCTCGACGATCATTTCGGGGTGCTGGCCGTTCTCGAACAGCGCGTATTTGACGGCCTGGGCGCGATTGACGAACAGGCCGCCATAGAGGCCGTTCTGCTGCTGGGCGACCCATTGGCCGCGGTGGTTGCGGCCGATGAAGACAATGGTGGACGCTGCGCTACACGAGGGAGGTTCGACGAATTTCACGGATGTAGTCCCTATTCTCTGCTTTTGACGCGTTTTCTTCACGCGAACCGGTGTCCACTTCGCTCGAAAACGCCTTAGTCGAAGTCACGCGTTCAATGTCTGTCTTGCCGGATATGAAATCGAGCACGAGCGACGGACGACTTCATAGGAGCGGCATAGGATTCTGGGGGATGGTTCAGAGGTGCTGGACGATGCCGGTGCCGAGCGCGCAAAGCGCGACATAGGCGGTCATCTCGTCCCAGTGATTGAGGTTTGCGGCAAACGGCATTTCCCGTTTGGCAATCCCGGCGAAGGCGCAGATCACGGCCGACATCGAGAGCAGCGTGACGAGGCCCCTGCCGAAGCCGGCGCCGGCGAACGCCGCGAAGCCGATCATGATGGCAAGCCGGAAGCCGAACCGGACCATGACCTGGATCGACAGCAGCTGCCGCGGCAATTGTTTGGTGTTCACGGCTGCGCCGCCGTCAGCCGATATTGTCGACGAGCAGCGGCTCGTACAGCGTGCGTGGTTCGCGACGAACGGTCGGCACGCTGGTGCGATTCTCGGGCGTCGAGATCCGCTGCGCCTCGACGAAGCCACTGAGGATTGCGAGTGCGAGATCGATATGGCGGGTCTCGATCGACTGGTCGAGCCAGTCCGGCAGCTCGCGCTCGCGCGACAGCGCGCAGTGCCACTCGCCCTCGTCATAGACCAGGCGGCGGATTTGCCACTGCGGCAGTTCGAGATCGAGCAGCGCGATCGCAGCATCGGTCCAGGCGCCGGACTGGATCAGGCGCTCGACGCGGGCGGTCTTGCCGCTCTGTCCGACCGAGGGAAAGCGCCGGCAGGTCTGGCTGATGATGTCGGCCATGAATTCGGCGGATACCGCATAGGCGTCGCGCAGCCGCTCGCCGAGGTCGGTCGAGGTGTTTTCGGATAGCACGGACATGGCGTCATCTCGTCCTGGGTGCGGCCCAAGAAAGAGTAGTTCAAGGCATTGGCCGCAGGCCCAAAATGGTCCCGATGGCCGTTGGAAAACGAGATGAGCCGGGGGGCGGAGATATAGGGATTCCATAAAGGCCGCGCGTCGTCCCGGCGAAAGCCGGGACCCATAACCACCGATCTCAGTTGTCGTGTCGCGCTGGAGCTCCAGCCATCGCAAAACTCGGCCCTGTGGCTATGGGTCCCGGCTTTCGCCGGGACGACGGCTGAGAATGTTGTCGGCACTGAGGCACTTATACGATTCCTATAACGTCCTTATTCGCCACCTCTCGAAAACCTATGCCCCGGATGGCACCTCACGGCGATCCGGTGCGGAGCGCTTATACGGTCGCCCGCGCCCCTCGGATGCATAGGAGTCTCTCATGATGGACATTCTCATGGCGGCGCTCGCGATCGGCTTCTTCGCGGCCGGCATCGGCTACGCCTACGCCTGCGAACGGCTGTGACGGAGGCGGCGATGATCTTCGATTACTCGCTCGCCGGCCTCGTCTCGCTCGGCCTCTTGTTCTACCTCACCTACGCATTGCTGCGGCCCGAACGCTTCTAGGCGGTTCGCCATGCTCGCGCTTTGCACGATTCTCTTGGCCGACGCGGTGCTGACCGGGCTGTTGCTCGGCATGTTCGCGTCGCTGCTGCGCTTCGCTCCCATTCGAAAGGTTTGACGCGATGACCGTCATCGGCTGGATTCAAATTATTCTGTTTTGCGCGATCGTGATCGCGCTGGTCAAACCGCTCGGCTGGTACATGACCCGCGTGTTTAACGGCGAGCGCACCTTCCTCTCCCCCGTGCTGCGCCCCCTCGAGCGCGGCATCTACCGGGTCGGCGGCGTCGACGAGCGGCGCGAGCAGCATTGGCTGACCTATACGGTCGCCATGCTGCTGTTCCATGTCGGCGGCTTCGCCCTGATCTACGGGTTGATGCGGTTGCAGGCGGTGCTGCCGTTCAACCCGGCCGGCGAGACCGCGGTCGCCGAGGATCTCTCGTTCAACACTGCGATCTCCTTCATCACCAACACCAACTGGCAGAACTACGGCGGCGAGAGCACGCTGTCCTATCTGGTCCAGATGCTGGGCCTGACCCACCAGAACTTCCTGTCGGCCGCGACCGGCATTGCGCTGGCGATGGCGCTGATCCGCGGCTTCACCCGGTCGTCGATGCGCACGGTCGGCAATTTCTGGGTCGACGTCACGCGCTGCACGCTCTATGTGCTGCTGCCGATCTGCATCGTCTATGCGCTGTTCCTGGTCTGGCAGGGCATGCCGCAGACGCTCGGCGCCTATGTCGATGCCACCACGCTGGAGGGCGGCAAGCAGACCATCGCGCTCGGCCCGGTCGCCTCGCAGGTTGCGATCAAGATGCTCGGCACCAATGGCGGCGGCTTTTTCAATGCCAACGCCGCGCATCCGTTCGAGAACCCGACCGCGCTGTCGAACCTCGTGCAGATGATCTCGATCTTCGCGCTGGGTGCGGCGATGACCAACGTGTTCGGCCGCATGGTCGGCAACGAGCGCCAGGGCTGGGCGATCTTCGCCGTGATGGGCATCCTGTTCGTCGCCGGCGTCACCGTCACCTATTGGGCGGAAGCCAACGGCACCTCGGCGCTGCAGGCGCTCGGTCTCACCGGCGGCAACATGGAGGGCAAGGAGGTCCGCTTCGGCATCGTGGCGTCTTCGCTGTTCGCCGTCGTCACCACCGCCGCCTCCTGCGGCGCGGTCAATGCCATGCATGACAGCTTCACCGCGCTCGGCGGCATGATCCCGCTGATCAACATGCAGCTCGGCGAAGTCATCATCGGCGGCGTCGGTGCGGGCCTTTACGGCATGCTGCTGTTCGTCGTGCTGGCGATCTTCGTCGCCGGCCTGATGGTCGGCCGTACGCCGGAATATGTCGGCAAGAAGATCGAGGCGCGCGAGGTCAAGATGGCGATGCTTGCGATCCTGGTGCTGCCGCTGATGTATCTCGGCTGGACCGCGGTCGGCGTGGTGCTGCCGTCGGCGGTGGCCTCGATGGCCAATGCCGGCCCGCACGGCTTCACCGAGGTGCTCTATGCCTACACCTCGGGAACCGGCAACAACGGTTCGGCGTTCGCCGGCCTCACCGGCAACACCCTGTTCTACAATCTGACCCTCGCGATGGCGATGTTCGTCGGCCGCTTCTTCATGATCGTGCCGGCGATGGCCATTGCAGGTTCGCTGGTCGAGAAGAAGTCGATCCCGGCCTCGGCCGGCACCTTCCCGACCACCGGCGGCCTGTTCGTCGGCCTCGTCATCGGCGTGATCCTGATCATCGGCGGTCTCACCTTCTTCCCGGCGCTGGCGCTCGGGCCGATCGTCGAGCACCTCGCCATGAACGCCAACACCCTGTTCTGATCGAATTGTCCGGAGTGACATCCATGGAAACCACAAGACTGCAGAAGCAGGTGACGGCGTCGACCATGCTCGACCCGAAGATCCTGGTGCCGGCGATCAAATCGGCCTTCGTCAAGCTGGATCCCCGGCTGATGGCGAAGAACCCCGTGATGTTCGTGGTCGAGGTCGTGGCGGCGCTTACCACCGTGATCTTCGTGCGCGACCTCGTCATTGGTAACGCCAATCTCGGCTTCACCTTCCAGATCATTCTCTGGCTCTGGTTCACCGTGCTGTTCGCCAACTTCGCCGAGGCCGTTGCCGAAGGCCGCGGCAAGGCGCAGGCGGAGTCCCTGAAAAAGACCCGTACCGAGAGCCAGGCCAAGCTGCTCACCGGCACCGACCGGACCTATCGCATGGTGCCCGGCACCTCGCTGAAGGTCGGCGACATCGTGCTGGTCGAGGCCGGCGACAACATCCCGTCGGACGGCGAGGTGATCGAAGGCGTTGCTTCAGTCAATGAAGCGGCGATTACCGGTGAATCCGCGCCAGTGATCCGCGAGTCGGGCGGCGATCGCTCCGCGGTCACCGGCGGCACCCAGGTGCTGTCGGACTGGATCCGCGTCCGCATCACCGCAGCCCAGGGCTCGACCTTCATCGACCGCATGATCAAGCTGGTGGAGGGCGCCGAGCGGCAGAAGACGCCGAACGAGATCGCGCTCAACATCCTGCTGGCAGGCCTCACCATCATCTTCGTGTTCGCGACGGTGACGATCCCGAGCTATGCCGCCTATGCCGGCGGCTCGATCTCGGTCGTGGTGCTGGTGGCGCTGTTCGTCACGCTGATCCCGACCACGATCGGCGCGCTGTTGTCGGCGATCGGTATCGCCGGCATGGACCGCCTGGTGCGCTTCAACGTGCTGGCGATGTCCGGCCGCGCGGTGGAAGCCGCCGGCGACGTCGATACGCTGCTGCTGGACAAGACCGGCACCATCACCCTCGGCAATCGCCAGGCGACCGCGTTCCGCCCGATCCGTGGCGTCTCCGAGCAGGACCTTGCCGACGCGGCACAGCTCGCTTCGCTGGCCGACGAGACGCCGGAAGGGCGTTCGATCGTGGTGCTCGCCAAGGAGAAGTACGGCATCCGTGGCCGCGACATGCACGAGCTGGCCGCAACCTTCGTGCCGTTCACGGCACAGACCCGCATGAGCGGCATCGATGCCGGCTCCTCGTCGGTCCGGAAGGGTGCGGTGGATGCCATCCTCGCCTATGTCGACGGCGGTTCGCCCCGTACGGTCGCCTCCGGCAACACCGTCCGTGCGGTCGCGGCGACGATGAGCGCGGAAGCCCGCGAGATCCAGGCGATCGCCGACGAGATCGCCAAGGCCGGCGGCACGCCGCTGGCGGTCGCCAAGGACGGCAAGCTGCTCGGCGTCGTGCACCTCAAGGATATCGTCAAGGGCGGTATCCGCGAGCGATTCGCAGAATTGCGCCGGATGGGCATCCGCACCGTGATGATCACCGGCGACAACCCGATGACCGCGGCCGCGATCGCGGCCGAGGCCGGCGTCGATGACTTCCTGGCGCAGGCAACCCCTGAGGACAAGCTCAAGCTGATCCGCGATGAGCAATCCAAAGGCAAGCTGGTCGCGATGTGCGGCGACGGTACCAACGATGCGCCGGCGCTGGCGCAGGCCGACGTCGGGGTCGCCATGAATACCGGCACCCAGGCCGCCCGCGAAGCCGGCAACATGGTCGACCTCGATTCCAACCCGACCAAGCTGATCGAGGTGGTCGAGATCGGCAAGCAGCTGTTGATGACCCGCGGCGCGCTGACCACGTTCTCGATCGCCAACGACGTCGCGAAGTATTTTGCGATCATCCCGGCGATGTTCCTCGCGTTCTATCCGCAGCTCCAGGTGCTGAACGTGATGCACCTCGCGAGCCCGCAGAGCGCGATCCTGTCGGCGATCATCTTCAACGCGCTGATCATCATTGCGCTGATCCCCTTGGCGCTGAAGGGCGTCAAGTATCGCGCCGTCGGCGCCGGCGCGCTGCTCAGCCGCAACCTGATGATCTACGGCCTCGGCGGCATCATCATCCCGTTCATCGGCATCAAGGCGATCGACCTCATCGTCGCCGCCCTGGGCCTGGCTTAACCGTGTAGCCGTCATTGCGAGGAGCGAAGCGACGAAGCAATCCACCCATCCGTTATGCCGAACCATGGATTGCTTCGCTTCGCTCGCAATGACGAGAGAGACCTAGGAGATACATCATGTTGAAAGAAATCCGCCCCGCCATTCTCGTGCTGGTCCTGCTGACCGCGATCACGGGCCTTGCCTATCCGCTCGCGATGACGGCGATCGCCGGCGTCATCTTTCCGAAGCAGGCGCAAGGCAGCCTGATCGAGAAGGACGGCACGGTGATCGGCTCCGCTTTGATCGGGCAGGAGTTCAAGGAGGACAAATACTTCCACGGCCGGCCGTCGGCGACGGTTGCGCCCGATCCGAACGATTCCTCCAAGACCGTGCCGGCGCCGTACAACGCGGCCAATTCCGGCGGCTCCAACCTCGGTCCGACCAGCAAGGCGCTGAACGACCGGGTCAAGGAGGATGTCGAGAAGCTGAAGGCGGAGAATCCCTCTGCCGGCGTGCCGGTCGATCTCGTCACCACCTCGGCCAGCGGCCTCGATCCCGACATCACGCCGGACGCTGCGCTGTTCCAGGTGCCGCGGGTCGCCAAGGCGCGCAGCATGGCGGAAGATGCGGTGCGCGAGCTGGTGACGCAGAACACGCAAGGCCGCCTCGCCGGCGTGATCGGTGAGCCGCGCGTTAACGTTCTTGCGCTCAACCTGGCGCTCGACGCGGCAAAGGCGAAATAGGGGAGTAGGCCCGCTCTCGTAGGATGACTATATTGCGGTATGGCCAATCAGCGTGACCCCCACAAACGACCCTCGCCGGATGCGCTGCTGGAGGCGGCGCGCCGGGAGACCGATCGCTCGGGGCGGCTGAAGATCTTCATCGGCGCCGCGCCCGGTGTCGGCAAGACCTACGAGATGCTCTCGAGCGCCCACGCCCGCCTCAAGGCGGGCGTCGACGTCGTGGTCGGTGTCGTCGAAACCCACGGCCGGATGGAGACCGAGGCGCTGCTCAGGGGTCTCGAAGTGATCCCGCGGAAGCGGCTGGCCTATCGCGACCAGACGCTCGAGGAAATGGACCTCGATGCCGTGATCGCGCGGCGCCCTCAGCTTGCGCTGGTCGACGAGCTCGCCCACACCAATGCACCGGGCAGCCGGCATCCCAAGCGCTATCTCGATGTCGAGGAGCTGCTGTCGCACGGCATCGACGTCTACACCGCGATCAACATCCAGCACATCGAGAGCCTCAACGACGTCGTCGCGCAGATCACCCATGTGCGGGTGCGCGAGACCGTGCCCGACTCGGTGGTCGATCGCGCCCATGCCATCGAGCTGATCGACCTCACGCCCGACGACCTGATCCAGCGGCTGAAGGAGGGCAAGGTCTACGTGCCCAAGCAGGCCGAGCGGGCGCTGGAGCACTATTTCTCGCCCGGCAATCTCACCGCGCTGCGTGAGCTGGCACTGCGCCGCACCGCCGAGCGGGTCGACGAGCAGCTGCTCAACCACATGCAGGCCAATGCGATCCAGGGCCCCTGGGCCGCCGGCGAGCGGATTCTTGTTTGCCTGAGCGAGGACCCGCGCGCCGCGGGCCTCGTGCGCTACACCAAGCGCCTGGCCGACCGGCTGCATGCGCAATGGACCGCCGTCAGCATCGAGACGCGGCGCAGCCTGCAACTGAGCGACGAGCAGCGCGACCGGCTGGCCGACACCATGCGGCTCGCGGAATCGCTCGGCGGCGAGGCGTTGACGCTGCCCGGTGTCGGCCGCCGCATCGCCGACGACGTCATCAATTTTGCGCAAGCCAACAACGTCACCCAGATCATCATCGGCAAATCGACGCGTTCGCGCTGGTTCGAGCTGACGCACGGCTCCGTGGTGCACGATCTGGTGCGCCGCGCCGGCAATATCAGCGTCAACGTGATCGCCGGCGACGAGCTGCCGGTCGGCAAGGCGGCGGTGCAGACGGCGCAGCGGCAGGAGCCGTTCAACCCGAGGCCTTACCTGATGGCGCTGCTGCTGACGGCGATCGGGCTCGGCGCGGCCAAGCTGATCCAGCCGTTCTTCGGCATCGAGAATGTCGACCTCGTGTTCATCACCGCCGTGGTCGGCGCTGCGGCGCGCTACGGGCTGTGGCCGTCGCTGCTGGCGAGCGTCGCGGCCTCGCTGTGCTACAATTTCTTCTTCCTGCCGCCGGTCTATACCTTCACCATCACCGACCCGACCAACGTCGCGGCGTTCTTCTTCTTCATGCTGATCGCGCTGCTAGTCTCCAACGTCGCGGCGCGGGTGCGCACCCAGGCCGACACCGCGATCGGCCGCGTCCGCACCACCGAGTCGCTGTACGCCTTCAGCCGCAAGCTCGCCGGCACCGCGACGCTGGACGACGTGTTGTGGGCGACCGCCTACCAGATTGCGCTGATGCTGAAGGTGCGCGTGGTGCTGCTGCTGCCGGAGGGCGGCATGCTGACCGTCAAGAGCGGCTATCCGCCCGAGGACCAGCTCGATCAGGCCGATCTCGCCGCCGCCAACTGGGCCTGGGGCAACGACCGCCCGGCCGGTCGCGGCTCGGACACGCTGCCCGGTGGCAAGCGGCTGTTCCTGCCGATGCGCACCGGTCGCGGCCCGATCGGCGTGATCGGCATCGACGACGACCGCACCGGGCCGCTGCTGACGCCGGACCAGCGCCGGCTGCTCGATGCGCTGGTCGACCAGGGGGCGCTGGCGATCGAGCGCGTGCTGCTGGTCGAGGACATGGATCGCGTCAAGCGCACGGTGGAATCCGACCGGCTGCGCGGCGCACTCCTGACCTCGATCTCGCACGACCTCAAGACGCCGCTGGCCTCGGTGCTCGGCTCGGCCTCGGCGCTGCGCGATCTCGGCGCCAACCTGAGCGACGCCCAGAAGCATGACCTGCTCGCGACCGTGATCGACGAGTCGGAGCGGCTCAATCGTTTCATCGCCAATCTGCTCGACATGACCAAGCTGGAGTCAGGCGCGATCGTGCCCAACACCGCACGGCACGACGTCGGCGAGATCGTCGGCAGCGCGCTGCGCCGCGCCGCCAAGATCCTGGTGCATCACCGGGTGTCGCTGGAGCTCGCGGCCGATCTGCCGATGCTGGAGCTCGACGCCGTACTGTTCGAGCAGGTGCTGTTCAATCTGCTCGACAACGCCGCCAAATACGCCCCCTCGGACACCACGATCTCGATCCGCGGCGTGCGCGACCGTGACACGATCGCGTTGCAGATACTCGATGAAGGCAACGGCATTCCGGCGGCCGAGCTCGAGAGCGTGTTCGACAAATTCTATCGCGCCGAGAAGGGCGACCATGTTCGCCCCGGCACCGGCCTCGGACTTGCGATCTCGCGCGGCTTCGTCGAGGCGATGCGCGGCACGATCGCGGCGGCCAACCGCTCCGACCGGAGCGGCGCCGTCATTACCATCCGCCTGCCGATCCCGGCCGACACCAACGCGCTGGACACTGCTGCATGAACGCGACACCCATCAAGATCCTGGTCATCGACGACGAGCCGCCGATCCGCAAGCTGCTGCGGATGGGGCTGAGCACGCAGGGCTACGACATCCTCGAAGCCTCCAACGGCAAGATCGCCCTGGAGATGCTGGCCGAGGGGCCGGCACTGATCATCCTCGATCTCGGACTGCCCGATATCCAGGGCCACGACCTCCTGCGCATGATCCGCGGCCGCAACGAGAGCGTTCCGGTGGTGGTGCTGTCGAGCCGCGGCGACGAGGCCGGCAAGGTGCAGGCGCTCGATCTCGGCGCCGACGACTATCTGACAAAACCGTTCGGCATGGACGAATTGCTGGCGCGGCTGCGCGCGGCGCTGCGCCACCAGTTGCAGGTGCAGGGCGAGCGGCCGGTGTTCCGCTCCGGCGATCTCGCGGTCGATCTGGTGCGGCGGATCGTCAAGGTCGGCGACAGGGAGATCAAGCTGTCGCCGAAGGAATATGACCTGCTGCGCGTGCTGGTTCAGCACGCCGGCAAGGTGCTGACCCACCGCTTCCTGCTGAAGGAGTTGTGGGATGAGCTGACTGACGCGCAATATCTGCGTGTCTATGTGCGCCAGCTCCGCCAGAAGATCGAAGCCGATCCAGAGCGCCCGCAATTCGTGCTGACCGAGACCGGCATCGGCTATCGGCTGCGCGCGGCGGATTAGCTTCGGAACCTTCGCTTCCATCGAGGCTTGTTCTGCCTTACCGGGAGAGAAGCCATGGCAAGAAAATACTCGCGGAAGGCATCAAGCGATGTCGAGCGCGTGATGAAGAAGCGCAAGGCCGGCACGCTGCGCAGCGGCCGCTCCAAGAAGAAGGTCAAGAGCCGCAAGCAGGCGATCGCGATCGGCCTGTCCGAAGCGCGCGCCAAGGGACGGAAAGTGCCGAAGAACGCCGCCAGGAAGACGGCGAAGAAACGTAAGGCCGCGAAGAAGCGCAAGACAGCCAAGAAGCGGAAGGCGGCGAAGAAGCGATAGGGCATCGAGATCTATCCTGCCGTCATTGCGAGCCACCCGGTCGGCGCGTAGCGCCGCCGGATGACAGGCTCCGCGAAGCAATCCATCTCTCCACATATGCGGAACGATGGATTGCTTCGTCGCTTCGCTCCTCGCAATGACGCTGAGTGACCTCACCCCGCCTTGCGAGACCGCGCAGTCGACCGATGGGCCTTTTTGGCGGCACGACGTTGCGCAGTCGGTCGTCGCGCAGTGGAGCCCGTTCGCCTTGCGCCGCTCTTTCCGCTCTTCAGGCTCTGCTGCAGCGCGTCCATCAGGTTCACCACGTTGCCCGGCTTCTCCTCGCGCTCGGCGGCCTTGATCGGCTTTCCGGCGGCCTTGCGGCGCACCAGTGCCCGCAGCGCGGTCTCGTACTCGTCCTTGAATTTCGACGGGTCGAAATGCCCGGCCTTGCTGTCCAGGATGTGACCGGCAAGCTCGATCATGTCCTTGGTCACTTTCGGGCTCTTGATGTCGTCGAAATAATCATCGGCATCGCGCACCTCATAGGGGTAGCGCAGGGTGGTGCCGAGCATGCCCTTGTCGAGCGGCTCGATCGCGATCACGTGCTCGCGATTGGTCAGCACGATCCGCGCCAGCGCGACCCGGTCCTGATCCTTCATGGCGTCGCGGATCACCGCGAACGCGTCGACGCCGGCCTTGCCGTCGGGCCTGATGTAATAGGGATGGTCGAGATAGCGCTTGTCGATCTCGCCTTCGGGCACGAAACTGTCGATATCGATCGTGTGGTTGCTCTCGATCTGCACGGCCTCGAGCTCGTCCTTCTCGATCTCGACATATTTGCCCTTGCTCACCTCGTAGCCGCGGCCCTTCTGGTCGCCCTCGACGACATCGCCGGTCTCGCCATCGACCATCTGCTGCTTCAGCCGGTTGCCGGTCTCCCGGTTGATCATGTGGAAGCGGGTCTTCTCGACTGTGGTCGAGGCCGGGTAGAGCGCCACGGGGCACGACACCAGCGAGAGTTTGAGCGTGCCTTTCCAGTAGGCGCGGGGAGCGGCCATGATCGTCTCCAAACAGCTTGAGTTTGGAACTTGAACGGATACCGTAGGTTTTGGTTCCTGATGGCCGCATCTGGGTGGCGGCCGGGGTTTGCGCCGAGGCCTGGATGTGTCGCTGAGAAATCACGTGTCGCTGAGAAACCTCACCACCTATCGCAAGAAACGCGACTTCGAGAAGACCAATGAACCGTCGGGCGAGGTCCAGGTCGCGCCCGGCAAGCAGCGGCGCTTCGTGATCCAGAAGCATGACGCGACGCGGCTGCACTATGATTTCAGGCTGGAGTTCGACGGTGTCTTCAAATCCTGGGCGGTGACGCGCGGGCCCTCGCTCGATCCGCATGACAAGCGGCTGGCGGTCGAGGTCGAGGATCATCCGCTCGACTACGGCGATTTCGAAGGCACCATTCCCGAGGGGCAATATGGCGGGGGCACGGTGCAGCTCTGGGATCGCGGCACCTGGGAATCCGATGATCCCGAGCGCGGTTTCAGGAAGGGCGACCTCAAGTTTACGCTGCATGGCGACAAGCTGCATGGCAGCTGGGTGCTGGTACGGATGAAGAACGACCGCTTTGGCGGCAAGCGCACCAACTGGCTCCTGATCAAGCACCGTGACGAATACGCCGTTGACAGTAACGGCGAAGCGATCCTCGATGAGGATCGCTCGGTCGCCTCCGGCCGCTCGATGGCGCAGATCGCAGCCGGAAAGGGCCGGGCGCCGAAGCCGTTCATGCTGGCCAAGCGAAACGCGAAGGGAAACGGCAAGGCCAAGGCCGATGCGGTCTGGCAGTCCAATCACGGCATGGCGGCGGACGCGCGCGCCAAAACCAAGGCGCCGGCG
>NZ_JACMYO010000156.1 GCF_020889685.1 Bradyrhizobium oropedii | reverse complement strand
TGCTAGAGCCTTTTCCGTTCCGATTGAATCGGAACGGGGCTCCAGATTCTTGTTCGGAGCGTTTTCTTCACGCGAACCGGTGCCCGCTTCGCTGGAAAACGCTCTAGCTGAAATAGATCAGGCCGAGCCAGTCGGCGACCAGCGCGGGCTTGTCCTCGCCTTCGATCTCGACCGTGACGTTGGTGCGCGACAGCAGTTCCTTCGGCTTGCGCAGCGTGGCTTCCGCCAGCACGAAACGGCCGCGCACGCGCTTGCCCGAGCGCACCGGCGAGATGAAGCGCAGCTTGTCGAAGCCGTAATTGACGCCCATCGCAGTGCCCTCGAGCACCGGCATCACCTCGTAGGACATGATCGACAGCAGCGACATCGTGAGGAAGCCATGAGCGATCGTGGTACCGAACGCGGTCTCTTTCTTGGCACGCTCGGGATCGACATGGATGAACTGGTGATCCTCGATCACGTCGGCATAGGTGTCGATGCGGCCCTGATCCAGCAGGTGCCACGAGGACACACCGATCTCCTTGCCGACCATGCCCTGGTAGGTTTCCAGCGACACCGGCGGCTTCTTCCAGACTTCGTTCATTTGGCTAACCTCCGCTAACCGGAGGTCCGCACCTTCTGCAGCTCCGGAAATTCTTCCTCGCGGAACTCGGCTCCGCGCAACGCATCGCTTCTGACATCGTCATGTTCGAGCCGGCGCAACTGCACCCGACGGATTTTTCCAGAAATCGTCTTGGGCAGTTCGGTGACCAGCTCGATCTTGCGGATGCGTTTAAACGGTGCGAGCCGCGTGTGCAAATGTTTGAAGATCGACAGCGCCGTCTCCGGGCTGCGCTCGACACCGGAGACCAGCAGCACATAGGCCTTGGGAACTGCCAGCCGGATCGGATCCGGGCTCGGCACCACGGCCGCTTCCGCCACCGCATCATGCTCGAGCAGCACGCTTTCGAGCTCGAACGGCGAGATGCGGTAGTCGGAAGATTTGAACACGTCGTCGGTCCGGCCGACGAAGGTCAGATAGCCATCGTCATCAGTGAATACGACGTCGCCGCTGCGATAGATCTCGCCGTCGGTGCCGATCAGCCTGCCGTCGTCGCCCTGATAGCCCTGCATCAGGCCCGCCGGCCGGTCGGCGCCGAGCAACAGCGTCACCTCGCCCTCCTTCGCGGCATGGCCGTCATTGTCCGTGACCTGCACGCGATAGCCCGGCAGCGGCCGGCCCATCGAGCCGACCTTCACCTTCTGCCCCGGCGAGTTGCCGACCAGCGCCGTGGTCTCGGTCTGGCCGTAGCCGTCGCGGATGGTCAGGCCCCAGGCCGATTTGACCTGGTCGATGATTTCAGGGTTGAGCGGCTCGCCGGCGCCGCAGACTTCACGCAGCGAGACCTTGAAGCTCGCGAGGTCTTCCTGAATGAACATCCGCCACACCGTCGGCGGCGCGCACAGTGTGGTGACGCCGCAGCGACCGATGATCGAGAGCAGCCCCTTCGCCTCAAAACGTGGCTGGTTGGCGATGAAGATCGTTGCGCCGGCATTCCACGGCGCAAAGAAACAGCTCCAGGCATGCTTGGCCCAGCCGGGCGAAGAGATGTTGAGATGGATGTCGCCGGGTTGCAGGCCGATCCAGTACATGGTCGAGAGATGGCCGACCGGGTAGCTGCGCTGGCTGTGCCGCACCAGCTTCGGCTTTGCCGTGGTCCCCGAGGTGAAATAGAGCAGCATCGGATCGTCGGCCTTGGTCGGGCCGTCAGGTGTGAAAGCCTCCGACGCCTTCGCGGCATCCTCGAACGGCAGCCAGCCGTCCTGCGCCTGCGCAGCGCCGACCACGATGCGGACCAGTTGGTCACTGCCGAGCCCTGCGAACTTCGCGACCTGATCCTGCGTGGCGACCACCGCCTTCGCCTTGCCGCGATCGAGCCGGTCGCGGAGTTCATCCGCGGTCAAGAGCGTGGTCGCGGGGATCACGACGACGCCAAGCTTCATCGCCGCCAGCATGGTCTCCCACAGCGGCACGACATTGCCGAGCAGCAGCAACAGATGATCGCCGCGCTTCAGCCCCTGCCCGCGCAGGAAATTTGCCACTCGATTGGAGCGGCGCGACAGCTCGGCGAAGGAGAGTTTCGTCTCATTGCCGCTCGCGGCATCGACGATCCACAGCGCAGGCCTGTCGCGGCTGTCGGCTTTGTGCGCCAGCTCGGCGTCGAACCAGTCCAGCGCCCAGTTGAACGGCACCGGATCCGGCCAGCGAAATCCCTTCACCGCAGCGTCGTAGTCGGTGCGGTGCTTGAGCAGAAAGGCGCGTGCGTCCTGAAATGTGGTCATCCGGCTTCACCACGTGTTCTAGCGTCATCCTGAGGAGCCGCGCAGCGGCGTCTCGAAGGATGGGCCACAGGCACCGCATCCTTCTAGGCTCGCTGGCGCTCGCACCTCCAGCGATAACGCTGCGCGTTTCGCGGGGATGACGCAACCAACATTACTTCCCAGCGAGGCTGCGAACGTGCTGGATAATTCCGGAAAAGTCGACCCCGCCATGGCCCGACGCGTCGAAGGTCTTATAGAGCTCCTGCGCGTGCTTGCCGAGCGGCGTCACCGCACCGGCGGCATTGGCGGCGTCCTGCGCCAGCGTCAGGTCCTTCACCATCAGGTTGGAGGCGAAACCCGGCTTGTAGTCGTTGTTGGCCGGCGACGTCGGCACCGGCCCGGGAACCGGGCAATAAGTGGTGAGCGACCAGCACTGGCCCGACGAGGTCGAGGCGACGTCGAACAGCGCCTGGTGCGACAGGCCGAGCTTTTCGGCCAGCACGAAGGCTTCGCCGACCGCGATCATGGAAATGCCGAGGATCATGTTGTTGCAGATCTTGGCCGCCTGTCCCGCGCCGCCGGCGCCGCAATGCACGATCTTCTTGCCCATGTTGGCCAGCATCGGCTGGGCCGCCGCAAACGCCTTCGCCTCACCGCCGCACATGAAAGTCAGCGTCGCGCCCTTGGCGCCGCCGGTGCCGCCGGAGACCGGCGCGTCGACTGACGCCATGCCATGCGTGGCCGCAAGCGCGTGCGCCTGCTTGGCGCTTTCGACGTCGATGGTCGAGCAGTCGATGATCAGCGCGCCCCTGCCCATCGCCGGGAGCACTTCGCTCCAGACGCCGAGCACATGCTTGCCGGCCGGCAGCATGGTGATGACCGCGTCGGCGCCCTTCACCGCACTGACGCTGCTCTCGGCGATCGCGGCACCGTCGCTTTTGGCCTGATCGCGAGATGCCGCGACCAGATCGAACGCGGTCACCTTGTGGCCGGCCTTGACCAGATTGGCCGCCATCGGCCCGCCCATATTGCCGAGCCCGATGAATGCGACGTTTGCCATGGGAAGTCCTCCGCTTGCGACGTTTCTATTTGCCGTCAGGAAATTTCAATTCATCGGCCCCGATCTCGGCGAAGTAAGGCGCCAGCATTTCGGGCGTCACGTCTTCGATCCGGCTCGGCTGCCACTTCGGATTGCGGTCCTTGTCGATCACGGCGGCGCGCACACCCTCGCGGAAATCGTCGCTGGCGAACACCTCTAGCGCTGCGCGATATTCCCGCACCAAGCACTCTTCCAACGTCTCGGTCGCCCGCGCCAGCCGCAGCAGCTTCAGCGTCACCACCATGCCGCGCGGCGATTTCTCATCGAGCGTCTTCAGCGTGGCCTGCGCGAACTCCGAGCCGTCGCGCTTAAGCGCAGCGACGATGTCTTCCATTCGGTCGAAGCCGAACAGGGCGTTGATCGTCGGCCGCTCCCCCGCCAAGGGAACCCCGGCATGAGCCACCGCAAAGCCGTTGATAACGTTGGTGACGTCGACAGCGGTCGCTCCCCGACGCACTCTTGTCAGCGCCTCTCGTAGCTCCGGCAAGTCGGTCGCTGGGACTATGGTATCAGCGAACCTGGCATGGATCGCGTCCATACAGCTCATGGGCTGACCAGTAAGACCAAAGTAAGTCCCGATTTCGCCCGGCGAGCGCGACAACAGATAGGTGCCGCCGACATCGGGGAAGAAGCCGAGCCCGACCTCGGGCATCGCGAGTTTGGTTCGCTCGGTCACCACCCGGTGGCTGCTGTGCGCCGACAGCCCGACGCCGCCGCCCATCACGATGCCGTCCATGAAGGCGACATAGGGTTTCGGGAATTTCTTGATCCGCGCGTTGAGAATGTACTCGTCACGCCACAGGATCTTGCCGAGATCGCCCTTGACCTTGGAGCTTTCCCAGAGCGCGCGGATGTCGCCACCGGCGCACAGGCCACGCTCGCCGGCCCCCTCCAGCACGATGACCGCGACATCAGGATCGGCTTCGAACACGTCGAGCGCCTTGTCGATGTCGTGGAACATCTCCAGCGTCACGGCATTGATCGCCTTCGGCCGGTTGAGCCGGATGATGCCGGCCGCCCCTTCCTTGCGCGCGATCAGGTCGCCTTCGGCAGCGGCCGCATCATTCATCGTGCGCCCTCGATCAACTTGCGCGACACGATCAGCCGCATGATTTCATTGGTGCCTTCGAGGATCTGGTGCACGCGCAGATCGCGCACGATCTTCTCGACGCCGTATTCGCTGAGATAGCCGTAGCCGCCGTGCAGTTGCAGCGCCTGGTTGGCGACCTCGAAGCCGACATCGGTACCGAACCGCTTGGCCATGGCGCACAGCATCGAGGCGTCCGCATCCTTGCGGTCGAGCGCCGCGGCGGCGCGCCACAGGAAGGTGCGTGCGGCTTCGAGCTCCGTCGCCATGTCGGCGATCTTGAACTGCAACGCCTGGAATTCGTCGAGCCGTTTGCCGAAGGCCTTGCGGTCCTTCATATAGGCCAGCGCCTTGTCGAGCGCCGTCTGCGCGCCGCCGAGCGAGCACGCCGCGATGTTGAGCCGGCCGCCGTCGAGGCCGGCCATCGCGATCTTGAAGCCGATACCCTCCTCGCCGAGCCGGTTTGCGACCGGCACGCGCGCGTTCTCGAACACGACAGCGCGGGTCGGCTGCGCATTCCAGCCCATCTTGCGCTCATTGGCGCCGAACGACACGCCCGGCGTCTTGCCGTCGATCACGACCGTCGAGACGCCACTAGGGCCTTCGCCTCCGGTGCGCACCATCGCGACCAGGAGATCGGTGCTGCCGGCACCCGAGATGAACTGCTTCTGGCCGTTAAGCACATAATGATCGCCGTCGCGCACCGCACGGGTGCGAAGCGCGGCAGCGTCGGAGCCGGCGCCCGGTTCGGTCAGGCAGTAGCTGGCGATCAGCTCCATGGTGCAGAGCTTCGGCAGCCATTTGTGGCGCTGGGCGTCGTTGCCATAGGCATCGATCATCCAGGACGCCATGTTGTGGATCGAGATGAAGGCCGACGTGGTCGGGCAGCCCGTCGCCAGAGCCTCGAAGATCAACGCCGCGTCGAACCGCGTCATCGCCGAGCCGCCGACATCATCCTTGATATAGATGCCGCCGATGCCGAGGCCGGCGGCCTCGCGCATCACGTCGACCGGAAAGTGCTTCTTCTCGTCCCATTCGAGCGCGTGCGGCGCGATCCTCGAAGCCGCAAACGCCCGCGCCATGTCGCGAACCGCGATCTGGTCCTCGTTGAGAGCGAACTGCATTCTGGCTGCTCATTGTTGTCGTCATTGCGAGGAGCGAAGCGACGAAGCAATCCATTCTTCCAGGTCGGGGATAGATGGATTGCTTCGCTGCGCTCGCAATGACGGCCTAGGCTACACCATCACTTCATCGTCGGGATCGAGAACTCCGCACCGTCCTTGACGCCGGACGGCCAGCGCGAGGTCACCGTCTTGGTCTTGGTGTAGAAGCGGATCGAGTCCGGACCGTGCTGGTTGAGATCGCCGAAGCCTGACTTCTTCCAGCCGCCGAAGGTGTAGTACGCGATCGGCACCGGGATCGGCACGTTGATGCCGACCATGCCGACATTGACCTTGGCCGCGAAGTCGCGCGCCGCGTCACCGTCGCGGGTGAAGATCGCGACACCGTTGCCGTAATCATGGTCGGACGGCAGCGCGAGCGCCTCGTGGTAGTCGTGGGCGCGCACCACCGAGAGCACCGGGCCGAAGATCTCTTCCTTGTAGATCCGCATGTCCTTGGTGACGTTGTCGAACAACGAACCACCGAGATAGAAGCCCTTCTCGTACCCCTGCATCTTGAAGCCACGGCCGTCGACGGCGAGCTTGGCGCCTTCCTTGATGCCGATGTCGATGTAGCTCTTGACCTTCTCGACCGCCTCGCGGGTCACCAGCGGGCCGTAATCGGCCGACGGATCGACCGAGGTACCGATCTTGAGCGACTCGACGCGCGGGATCAGCTTTTCCATCAGGCGATCGGCGGTGGTCTTGCC
Organism: Bradyrhizobium oropedii; assembly: GCF_020889685.1. Taxonomy (GTDB): domain Bacteria; phylum Pseudomonadota; class Alphaproteobacteria; order Rhizobiales; family Xanthobacteraceae; genus Bradyrhizobium; species Bradyrhizobium oropedii. The sequence continues at coordinate 14,423 of NZ_JACMYO010000156.1, read as the reverse complement.
GACCGGCACCGCAACCGACACCGCCATGCAGCGCTCGCCGGCCGAGCCGTAGCCCGCGCCGATCAGCGCGTCGACGGTCTGGTCCATGTCGGCGTCGGGCATGATGATGGCGTGGTTCTTGGCGCCGCCGAAGCACTGGCAGCGCTTGCCGGTCTGCGCGGCGCGTTCATAGATATACTGTGCAATGGGCGTCGAGCCGACGAAGCCGATCGCCTTGATATCGGGGTCGTCGAGGATGGCGTCGACCGCTTCCTTGTCGCCGTTGACGACGTTGAGGATGCCGGCCGGAAGCCCTGCCTCGATCATCAGCTGGGCCAGCGCCATCGGTACGCCGGGATCGCGCTCGGACGGCTTCAGGATGAAGGCGTTGCCGCAGGCGATCGCGGGCGCGAACTTCCACATCGGGATCATCGCCGGGAAGTTGAACGGCGTGATGCCGGCGACCACTCCGAGCGGCTGACGCATCGAATAGATGTCGATGCCGGGGCCGGCGCCCTCGGTGTACTCGCCCTTCATCAGATGCGGGATGCCGCAGGCGAACTCGGCGACTTCGAGGCCGCGCTGGATGTCGCCCTTGGCATCGGGAACCGTCTTGCCGTGCTCACGCGCCAGCAGCTCGGCGAGCTTGTCGTAGTCGCGCTGCACCAGCTCGACGAACTTCATCATGACGCGGGCGCGGCGCTGCGGGTTGGTCGCGGCCCATTCCGGCTGCGCGGCCTTGGCGTTCTCGACCGCGGCGCGGAGCTCGGCCTTGGAGGCCAGCGCCACCTTGCCCTGAACCTCGCCGGTCATCGGCTCGAAGACATCAGCCGTACGGCCCGACGTGCCCTTGACCTCCTTGCCACCGATGAAATGTCCGATTGAGCGCATGGATAAACCTCCCTGAAGGACCTGAATCACCAGCCGGCCGGCGGGATCACTTTACAAACCCTATTGACCCTGCATTTTATAGGATTCAAGTCCGATAAATTGCACCATAGATGTGCGGAAATGCTGGATCAAGGCGGCGGCACAATCGACTGGGATGACTTCCGCTTCGTGCTTGCCATCGTGCGCGGCGGGTCGGTTTCGGCTGCCGCCAAGCAGCTCGGCGTTGATCATGCCACAGTGATCCGGCGTGTCGACCGGCTGGAAGGCCACCTCTCCGCAAAACTGTTTGATCGCCGCAAGACCGGCTATCTGCTGACCGAGGCCGGCCAGCGTGTCGCCGACAGCGCGGAAGCGATGGAATCCACCATCGTCGCCAACCAGGAGGCGGTCGGCGGCTCGCGCGCGCATCTCACCGGCACGGTGCGGATCGGCGCGCCCGACGGCTTCGGCAGCCACTTTTTGGCCTCGCGGCTGGTCAAGTTCACCGAGCGGTACCCCGATCTCGATCTGCAACTTGTCGCCACCGCGCGGCTGTTCTCGCTCTCCAAGCGCGAGGCCGACATCGCGATCAGCCTGACCATGCCGAAGGAAGGCCGCATCGTCGGCCGCAAGCTGCTCGACTACACGCTCGGGCTTTATGCCGCACCCCGCTATCTCGCGCAGGCGCCGACCATTGCCGCCCGCGCCGACCTGCCCCGGCACCGCTTCGTCGGCTACATCGAGGAGCTCTTGTTCACGCCGGAGCTCGACTACCTGCCGCAGGTCTCGCCGAAGATCTCGGCGAAGTTCCGCAGCGCCAATCTGATCGCGCAGCTCAACGCCACCATCGCCGGCTTCGGCATCGCCGTGCTGCCGCACTTCATGGCGACCGCCCACCCCGAGTTGCAGCCGGTGTTGCGGGACGAGGTGCGGATCTCGCGCACGTTCTGGCTGCTGATGCACGCCGACAGCAAGGACCTCGCCCGCATCCGCGCGGTGGCCGACTACATTTACGAGACCGTGGAAGCCGAGCGCACGCTGTTCAGCGGGCCGGCCTGACCAGCGCGACCCGTCGAGCAGAGCTTGAGAAATGCCTTGGCGGCACGGAGCTTCATCCTTAAACCGTATTTTGGACGGATCCAGAGGAGGGAGTAACACTGTGCCCGACCCGGAAAGTCTTGCAATCGACCAGATTTACGTTCCCGTTAAGAAGAGGAAAACCCTCAGGCCTGAGCTGGTTCAAGAAATCGCGGCGAGTATTCTGGAGGTTGGGCAACAGATGCCCATTCTCGTTCGGCCTGATGATGGCCGGCTCGTTTTGCTCGAGGGATTACATCGGCTCGAGGCCTGCAAGGCGCTCGGCGAGACGACTATTCTCGGAGTCCGGGGTTCAGCAGAGACTGCTCACCACAAGGCGCTGTTGTCCGACGGAGCTGAAGCCGAGGCAGAGCGGGACAAGATGGCGCGACTGAAGAAGCTGCGCCTCGAAAAGGAAGCTTCCGCGACGGCGGCCAAGGAAACTGCATCAGCCGAGCTTCGGTCACCTCGTTCCGGCACGAGCATCAGACGAGGGTCGTCGGGCGATCCACCGTCAAAAACACGGACGCTGTCGGAATGGCTCACGCAACAAAAGCGCGATGGTGGTCGTTATTGATTGCCAGCTCGGCCACCAAAGCAGGAAGAAGCATGCGGTGGGCCATCATTCGGAAAGCCCAGCAGGGCTGAAGTCTTCCAAGGGGCGCCCCGTGTCTTCGTTGCGGACGAAACCTCCATTCAGACCATCAGCGGGCTCGTCGCAGGAACTGCCCTAGTTCGCTCTGGCACGCGGCTTCTTCGCCGCTGTCGCGCGGCCGAGCACCGCCTCACGCCCGGCCGACAGGATCTCATCGGACATTTCGCCATTGCCCGCGATCCGCGACATCACGATGGTGCCCATCATGGTCGCGAGCGCGGCCATCGCCTGCTTGCGCGCGGCCTTGCGCGGCAGGTCCGGGATCTGGTCGGCCATCATGTCGATCATCTGGTCGAGCTTGAGGGCAAACGCCTTGCGGGTCTTCGGGCTCTCGCGGGCGATCTCGGCACCGAGCGCCGGCACCGCGCAGCCCTGGCCCGGGTCGTCGCGATGCACCGCCGAAAGATAGCCGTCGACCATGGTCGCAAGCCGCTTCTCCGGCGGCACCTCCGCCGTGACCTTGCGCCAGCGCTCGTTGGCGCGATCCATGGCGTAGTTGAAGGCCTCGATCACCAGCGCCTCGCGCGAATCGAAATGTGCGTAGAAGCCGCCATGGGTCAGGCCGGCGTCCTTCATCAGGTCGGCGACGCCGATGCCATGGGCGCCCTTCTCGCGCAGCCGCGTCGCGGCCTTCTTCACGATCCGCGCGTGGGTCTCCTGCTTGTGTTCTTTCGAATAGCGCATGCCGCTCTCATGGAATGTTTCTAATCATATAATAGCAGATTTGCGCCGGGAATGCTGCAGTTATTTCGCTTTCGGTTCCCCTCCGAGCATCGAAAATGTCGCAGTCGCGTGCACTGCAAGATTGCCCCTTCCGTCGCGGACGAAGCCCTCGGTGTAGCTGGTCTGCCGGCCGAGCTTGATCACCTTGCCCTCGGCCGAGATGGTTCCGGAGCGCGCCGACAGCGGGCGCAGATAGGTCAGCTTGAGGTCCAGGGTCACCGAGGTCTGCCCCGCCGGCAGCATGGTCGAGATCGCACAGCCCATCGCGGTATCGAGCAACGCCGCCGCGGTCGCGCCGTGCAGCAGGCCGATGGTGTTCTCGAGGCTCTCATGCGGCTCGAGTTCCATGACGATGCGCCCCTCCTCGACCACGGCGACGCGAAAACCGATCAGCTTGGCCATCGGCGGCGGCGGCAACCGGCCGTCGCGGATCGCGCGCATCGCCTCGATGCCGGACATCGGCAGCGCCGCCTTGGCGACCGGCCCGGGCGCCTGCCATTCCACCACGCGTACGCGCTTCAGATCGGGCGAATGAAGATCGGTGGTCTCGGCGGCGGTCATGACGGCTCCATTTATATGATGAAGATAATTCTATCTATCCGCGCCGTGCGGCGCAACTGTCGCACCGTGCTTGACAGAGACGTGCTTTGTCCGGGACATGGCGCGATCAATTCCTGCGCCGGGACTTTTTCCATGGACATGCTCAATCCCCACTGCGGCATCGACCGCGACGAAAGAGGCGTCGTCCGCCTCACGATCTGCAACGCCGGCAAGCTGAACATCGTCAGTTCCGCCGTGACCAACGGCGTGCGCGAAGGCCTTGAACATCTGGCTGCCGACCGCACCATCCGCGCGGTGATCCTCGCCGGCGAAAGCGAGCGCAGCATGATCGGCGGCGCCGACATCAAGGAGATGGCGACGCTCGACCAGAAATCCGCCGAAGCATTCATCAGCCGCCTGCGCGATCTCTGCGAGGCCGTGCGCAAATTCCCGGCGCCGGTGATTGCCCGCCTGCCCGGCTGGTGCCTCGGCGGCGGCCTCGAGGTCGCCGCCGCCTGCGACGTCCGCGTCGCCGCGCATGATGCGATGTTCGGCATGCCCGAGGTGCGCGTCGGCATCCCCTCAGTTATCCATGCCGCGCTGCTGCCGCGCCTGATCGGCTGGGGCCGTGCCCGCTGGCTGATGATGACCGCGGAAAACATCGACGCCCAAACCGCGCTCGCCTGGGGCCTGGTCGACACCGTGGCAAAACCCGGCGGCCTGGACGAGGCCGTCGAGCACACCGTGAAGGCGCTCTTGGAATGCGGCCCCGAAGCGCTGCGCATCCAGAAGGACCTGCTGCGTCAGTGGGAAGAACTGCCGCTGACGGAGTCGGTCAACCTCAGCGTCGGCGTGTTCGGACAATCGTTCCAGACCGGCGAACCGCAGCGCCTGCTGCAGGGGTTCCTGGATCGGAAGCGGTAGCCGCAGAAGCCTGTAGCCCGGATGGAGCGCAGCGAAATCCGGGGTGCGTCATCCGCGGAACGAGTTGTCCCGGATTACGCGGAACCTGTGATCGGGTGCGCGTTCGCGCGACCTGTTGGCCCATCCGGGCTACGCACATTTGACGGACAGTTGACCGCGAACGCGAGCCGACTAGTCTAGGGTCCATCACGAGCGAGGTGTTCCAGATCGAGAACGTCGATCACAACCCACAGCTCTCGCGAACTGCCGCGCACGCGGCCAACAAAACAATCAATTCGGGACCAACGCACGGGGCACACTTCAACAGTTGCAGGAGGACATATGGTCCAGAAGCGCGACGTTCCCGGTATCCGACCCTATGATGCTCCGGCCGGCGGCTGGGGCGCCCTCAAGGCCACCGCGATCGCGGTGCGCGACCAGATGGATCTGGTCGAGGCGCCGATCACGCTGCTCCGCACCAACAAGCCCGACGGCTTCGATTGTCCGGGCTGCGCCTGGCCGGACAAGGAGCACACCTCCACCTTCCAGTTCTGCGAGAACGGCGCCAAGGCCGTGACCTGGGAGGCGACCAGCAAGCGCGTCACCGGCGAATTCTTTGCCTGCCACACCGTCACCGAATTGCTCGGCTGGACCGACTTCCATCTCGAGAACGAGGGCCGCCTGACCGAACCCCTCGCCTATGACGCCGCGAGCGATACCTACCAGCCGATCACATGGGATAACGCCTTCGCGCGGATCGGCGAAACGCTCCGCAGCCTGCCCAATCCAGACATGGCCGAGTTCTATACCTCCGGCCGCGCCTCGAACGAGGCCGCCTTCCTGTTCCAGATCTTCGCGCGCGAATACGGCACCAACAATTTCCCCGACTGCTCGAACATGTGCCACGAGGCGACCAGCGTCGGGCTGCCGCAATCGATCGGCATCGGCAAGGGCACGGTATCGCTGGACGATTTCGACCATTGCGAGCTGATCATCGCGATGGGCCACAACCCCGGCACCAACCACCCGCGCATGATGGGCGCCTTGTGGGAGGTCTCGCGCCGCGGCGTGCCGATCATCGTGTTCAATCCGCTGCGCGAGCGCGCGCTGGAGCGCTTTGCCGATCCGCAGGATCCGATCGAGATGGCGACGCTGGGCTCGACCCGCATTGCCTCGACCTATTATCAGCCGAAGGTCGGCGCCGACGCCGCGGTGCTGAAGGGCGTCATGAAGGCGCTGATCGAGAAGGACGACGCGACGCACGACGTGCTCGACCATGCCTTCATCGCCGAGCACACCAACGGCTTTGCGGCGTTCGCCGCCGATCTGCGCGCGACGCCGTGGGACAAGATCGAGACCGTCTCCGGCTTCAGCCGCGCCCAGCTCGGCGAGGTCGCGGCCGCCTACGCCAAGTCCAACGCCACCATCGTCACCTACGGCATGGGCATCACCCAGCACATGCGCGGCACCGACAACGTCCAGCAGATCGCAAACCTGCTGCTGCTGAAGGGCAACTACGGCAAGCCCGGCGCCGGCATCTGCCCGCTGCGCGGCCACTCCAACGTGCAGGGCAACCGCACGGTCGGCATTACCGAGAAGCCCAACATCCCGATGTTCGAGGGCATCGAGCGTACCTTCGGCTTCAAGCCGCCGAGCCATCACGGCCACGACGCGGTCGCGGCGATGGAGGCGATCGACGACGGACGATCCAAAGTGCTGGTCTGCCTCGGCGGCAATTTTGCCATCGCGCTGCCCGATCCCGAGCGCTGCACCGCCGCCATGCGCAAGCTCGATCTCGCCGTCCATCTCGGCACCAAGCTCAACCGCTCGCATCTTCTGGTCGGCAAGCAGTCGATCATCCTGCCGGTGCTGGGCCGCACCGAGCGCGACATCCAGGCCTCCGGGCCGCAGGTCGTCACAGTCGAGGATTCGATGTCGATGGTGCACGCCTCGCGCGGCAAGCTGACCCCGGCCTCCGAAAATCTGCTCTCGGAATCGGCGATCGTTGCCGGCATGGCGATGGCAACCTTGCCGGCGAGCAAGGTGCCGTGGACCGATTTGATCGCCGATTACGACCGCATCCGGGACGCCATCGAGGGCGTTTTCCCCGACTTCAAGGATTACAACGCGCGGATCCGGATTCCCGGCGGCTTCCGCCTGCCGCTGCCGCCGACCGAGCGCAAATGGACCACGGCGTCCGGCAAGGCCGAATTCCTGATCTTCGACGGCCTCGAAGAGGACCCGGTGCTGTCGGACAAGTCAGTCCTCAAGCTCGCCACCATCCGCAGCCACGATCAGTACAACACCACGATCTATGGCTTGAACGACCGCTATCGCGGCGTGTTCGGACGCCGCGACGTGCTGTTCGCCAACGAGGCGGACTTGACCGCACGCGGCCTCGCCCATGGCGATCTGGTCGAGATCGAGACCGCGCTGCTCTCGGGCGAGCCGCGGCGCCTCACGCTGACCGCGATCGTCTACGACATCGCCCGCGGCTCGGTCGCCGCTTACTATCCGGAGGCGAACGGCCTCGTGCCGCTCGACTATCAGGACAAGGAAAGCGGCACGCCGTCGTACAAATCGGTGCCTGTCCACATCCGCCGCGCCGCCCAGGCGGTGTGAACGCAATCCTCTCGTAGCATCGATCTTTCGATCGCAGCAAAAAGAGTCGACGCGGATCGAGGCGTTCAACCTCGCTCCGCGTCCATGTCGGATTGCTGCGGCTTCAGCGTATTCCTGGAGCCCCGTTCCGATTGGATCGGAAAGGGCTCCAGACTTTTGTTTGACGCGTTTTCTTAGCGCGAACCGGTATCCACTTCGCTCGAAAACGCTCTAGTCTTCGGATTCGACGAAGGGCGGCCTGAAATAGCCGGCCTGGACGCCAAGCTGGAATCGGCCGATCGATCGGTAGTCAGCGAGATTGCTGCTCGGCTGCGGCGTGTTGTAGCCGGCGAACACGATCGTCACGGTCCGCTCGTCGGTCAACACCGCCTGCGGATCGTAGACCCGGCCGCTGAAGAAGTTCGTGGTGTAGCCCTTCCCCGGCGGCACGAACGGCGCGACCTGCGCGGCCGTCAGCCTGTCGGCGCCCTGGACGTTCACGAGCGGCGCGTTCAACGGATATGAGCGCGGGCCCGCTGGATCAACCACCGTATCCGTGGACAGGATCGGGCTGTCGAAGCCGTTGACCACGTGCCACTTCAGGAGATCGCCGGCGGCGCGAACCGGATTGTCGGTTTCGGCATAGCCGACGAAGTGGAAGCCGTCGGAATCGTTGTCCAAGCAATTTCCGGCGCCGAAGAACATGCCGAAGCGTCCGTCATGGATACGCAGGATGCTGCCGCTGCCGAGCCAGCGAATGCCGTTCAGCGCGATCGTGGTCTGGTCGTTGAGGCCAGTCGCCGCGCCGACGTCGGTAAAGTTCACGCCGTCCGAGGTCGTTGCGACACGGATCGTGATCACGTCGTGGTTGGTCTTCCTCGGCTTCTTGTTGACGAGGTTGGTCAGCGCAAAGGCCGGCGTCGCCGGGCACACCTGGGTTGCCGGGAAGTTCTTGTCGCCGGGGGTGAGATTCTTGGAGACGTAGACGACGGCCGTCTTCTCGCCCACGTGCACGGAGCCCAGGATGGCATCGGGGTCCGTCAGACCGGTGGTCGCGGTCACCGTGGCTTCGAGCTTGGGATAACCGCCGGACGCAAGCGGACTGACATATCCGAATTCCGGAAGTCCGAACAACGAGAAATCCTCCTCGCCGCGGTGAAGCGGATGGACCACGAGCTGATCGCTGTCGATGTGACCGTCGGCACGGTTGAGGTGATAGATCCGTTGCTTGCCCTTCACGGACAGCACGAAGGCGTGTCCGAGCCCGTTGTCGCCAGCGTTCGCGCTCGACGAGCCATATGCCGTCTTCACGCCATTGACGTTCACGTTCAGATTGTCCGGGTCGGTCGCATCCCACGGGCAGTATGAGTTGAGCGCCAGGGCCTTGCCCCTGAACTGCCAGGTCGCTCCCCAGTCCGTCGAAATCGCCGCGACCGTCGCCTCCTGCTCGTTTCGCGGGCGGTAGTCGAACAGGCCTTCGAGAACGGCCCCGCGCCGGCGAACGAACGGAAAGTAATAGGGCTGCATCACGCTCTTGCCGTGATTGATCGTGGTTTCTCCGCTCGCCGAGCAATAGTCAGCATAGGGCGTCCCGTAGAGGGCCGGATTGTAGGGCGGCGTGAGGCTGCCGGGCGGCACGATGCCGGACGCATCATGATGAAAATGTCGTCCGGACTGATGCAGCGTCCACGGCCCGTGCTCGATCACGGATTCCGTCAGGCTGTCGGGAACGAATGAGAATGTGGAGCCGGCATGGGCGGTCGATGCGGCCGCGAGCAAGACACCGGCGGCGGCAGTGCCAAAGAGCAAGCGCGTCATGGAGCTGAGCCTTTTCATCAGGGGGGCAATTCGATAGATCAAGGCAATGCGGAGGGCGCCCCGGAAATATCCGGAGCGTTGCAAGCCGGATCGACACCTAACACCGGCCTCCGACAGACATGTGACGGCTGGATGTCCTCCACAGCCAATCCGCGCGGGCTTCGCTGTTCGAGCCGCGAGCGGGCAAACCGCGTATCCACAGCTGCGGCCGCGGACGCGTCGCCGTGCCCGTCGTTACCTGGCGTTCGCCGGTGCGTGCACCGGCCAGAGATCGGCGCGCCAGTGCAGCGCGATCGCCAGCATCGCGATGAAGCCGGCGGCGGCGAGCAGCGTGCCGGTTGCGGTGTAGCCGATCAGGTCGATCAGGCTGCCGGCCGCGAGCAGGCCGAGCGGCAGGCCGTAGATCACCATCATGCGCACGCCCATCACCCGGCCGCGCAGATGCGCGCTGGCATTGCGCATCAGCATCACGGCCGCCGAGATCATCGACATGCTCTGCGCGATGCCGGCCAGCACCAGGCAGGCCATCGCCACCGGCATGGTCCTGAGTTCGACGAATACCAGCAGCATCGCATACCATGCGAGCGTCGCGCCGATCAGGAGCCGCGCGATGCGCACACCACCGGCCATGCTGAGCGTGATCGAGCCGATCAGCGAGCCGACCGCAAAACTCGCCGAAAGATAGCCGAGGCCGGTCTGGTCGGTGTGGAAGATGTCGCGCGCCACGAAAGGCAGCAAGCCGTTGGTGAGCGGAAACGCCGTGAGATTGGCGAGGAACGCGACGCAAAGCGCGGCGCGCATGCCCGGGCCGCTCCAGGCGTAAACAATGCCTTCCTTGAGGTCGCGCAGCAGCTTCGAGCCCGGCACATCGCCGGCCGCGAGATCGGCGGCGCTGTGCGACTTGGCCGGACGGCCCATGCAGAGCATCAGGATGGCGGCGACGAAGTAGAAGCAGGCGATCCCGACATAGACATAGCCGATGCCGAGCGCCGCGAACAATCCCGCCCCGGTCAATGCGCCGGCGATGCGTGCCGAGTCCTGCGTGGTACGCGCCAGGCTGATGGCGCCGACCAGTTGCTGGGGCGGCATGATGTCGGCGAGCAGCGCGCCGCGCACACCGAGATCCGACGGGCGGATCACCCCCATCAGCGCGACAATGATCATGACATTCAGCGGGGCGAGATGTCCGGTCAGCGCCAGCGTCATGATGGTCCCGGCGAGCGCCGTATAAGCAAAGCGCATGACGGCCAGCAGATCGCGATGTCCCATGCGATCGCCGATCATGCCGACGACAGGCGCGACCAGGGTGCCGACATATTGCAGCGAAGCCATCACGGTCAGCAGCAAGACCGAACCGGTCTCGACCATGATGTACCAGCCGAGCACCAGTGTCTCGACCTCGAACGCCCACGAGGTGAGCAGGTCGGACGGCCATTGAAAGCGATAGCTGCGGATGCGAAATGGTGCGAGCGCGGAGGTCCGCGTGGTCCCGCTCAAGACGCGATGACGCGTGTCACGGCGTGTCCTGCCCTTTTCTTGGTTCTTCTGGGTCTCGATTCCGGATGTTGATTCGGAGTCTTGATTCTCTTGGGAAAACGTCCTTGTTCCGGCAGGGTACCGCCGAGGCGGTCGGTGTCAATCGAAGCCGCCGCATGCGGCCATGCGTGACGGCATCAGCGGCAGCGTTGCTGCACCGCCCGCCCCGTCTCGTCCAGTGCCTGCCGCCGGCTATCCCCTCCGCCCACAGCAGGGATCGTGCTAGCATGCCCACTCCGAAACACCGGAGGACGACATGACAGCCTTCGAAGTTTTCGCGATCTATGTGACGCCCTTTGTGATCATCGGGATCGCAGTCAAGCTATTGATGAAGCGTTACGCCGTCGATCTGCCCGAGGTGCAGAAGCAGGCTGGCTCCGCGCCGAAGCGACGATTCTTGCTCGGCGCCTGGCGGAAGGACTAGGCCTCAGACTGTAGGATAGGTAGAGCGAAGCGAGTCCCATCGACTACGAAATCCAAAACGCGGGCGCGTCATGTCGCGAGAACGCGCAGTTGCGTCCTCATCCTCACCTGTCATCGCCCGGCTCGACCGGGCCATCGCCTACGCCGCGGCCTCTCGGCTCAAGCACAAGCGCCTCTGGAATACTGGATCACCCGCTTTCGCTGGTGATGACACCGCGTGGTGTAACTCGAATAGAGCACCATCCTCATGGTCGTCCCGGCCTGGTCAAAAACGCGAGCTTCAACGAGTCGCCACGACTCGTTGAAGCTCTTCGAACTGTTCGACGCCCGGGTCTGCGCCCCCCGGAGGTACCTGCCTGCCCCGCTTTATCGTCCCTCCTTTGTTCGGCCCTGCAAGATTGCGACCGCACCTGCGAGCAACACAGCGGCCGATATCGCGAGCGAGGCATGCGCGCCAATCATGAACGCGTTGTTACCTCCGACCAACGAGCCGAACAAGGCAACGCCAAGCACGCTGCCGGTCTGCCGCGTCGCGTTCAATACGCCCGCGGCGATGCCGGATCGCGATTTCTCGACACTGCCGAGCAGCGTCGAGGTCAGGGACGGCACGAGCAGGCCGAGCCCGCCCCCGAGCACCATGAGCTGAGCGCAGATCGCCCCGTAGCTCGTGCCTGAGGCCATATGCAGCAGCGCAACGCAGCCCGTTGCGGTGATCACACAAGCCAGCGCAATGGTTTGCGGTGCGCCGAGGCGCTCGCTGACCGAAGCGGCGACGAGGTTGGTGGGCAGCACCATGGCCATCATGGGCACGAAGGCGAGGCCCGTTGCGAACGGCGACCAGCCGTTGACGCTCTGGAAGTAGAGACTGAGCACGAAGATCAGGCCGTAGAAGGCGATGTTGAAGAGGAGCCCGACCAGGGCGGTCAGCGCGAACATGCGATGGCGGAACAGCGATAGCGGCAGCATCGGTTGCGGCGCGCGCGCCTCGCGCCATACGAACAGGATTCCGAGTACGGCCGCGCCCGCGAAGCCCGTCATGACGAGCGGATGGCTCCAGCCGAGGGCGCCGCCCTCGATCAGGGCGCCGGCCAGCGTGCCAAGGGTTGCAATCGCCGCGATCTGTCCCGGCAGATCGATCTCGCGCTGCACGAGCCGCGGCGTCTCCTCGGCATAACGCCAGGCGAGCCAGAGGCCGGCGGCGCCGATCGGCAGGTTGACGAGAAAGATCGCGCGCCAGCCGACCAACGCGATCAGCGCGCCGCCGACGAACGGCCCCGAAGTCAGTGCGACGCTCGCGCCTGCGGCCCAGAAGCCGACCGCCCGGCCCCGCGCCTTCGGATCGGTATACGCGTGATTGAGCAGCGTCAGCGAGTTCGGCACCAGGATCGCCGCCGCGAGGCCCTGCACGGAGCGCGCGGCGATCAGAACCGTCGCCGACGGGGCCAGTGCGCAGGCGAGCGAAGCCAACGTGAAGATTGCAAAGCCCCCTATGAAGATCCGTTTGGCGCCAACGCGGTCACCGAGTGCGCCGGCGGTCAGAATGAAGGCGGCGAACGCGATGGTATAGGCGGTCACCACCCATTGCAGCTCGGCGACGCTGCCGCCGAGCGAGGTGCCGATACTGCTGAGCGCGGTATTGACGATGGTGATATCGAGCTGCACCACGCCAAGGCCGAGGCTCGTGGCGGCAAGCGCCAGCGCCATCGCGAGAGGCGAACGGGATGACGTGTCGTCGAAGCGGGCTGGTTCCGGCTGCCTGGTGTTGAGGGAAGTTGTTTGCATTGATCACACTCAGTTGTCTGTGAGAGTTTGACGGCTCAGATGAGGCCCGGCTTGCGATGATCATTCGATGCCAATCGAATATTCGGAGCCGCGGGGATGATATCTTTCGCCCATCGCGGCACTTGCTTTCGCCGGGCTTATTGGTGTCCAGGCAACCCTATGTCCGGTGATCGAACCGGTCTCGTGGAACCACTACCGTCTTGGCCGAAGTGTTTGTGTTTGGCACCACGTCCGCGTCGGCGTAGGAAAAAACATGGATCCGGGACCCAAAATCGCCCAAGTCGCGGCACTCGTCGGCGATCCGGCGCGCGCCAACATGCTCAGCGCGCTGATGGACGGCCGAACGTTGACCGCCACGGAGCTCGCCTATGTGGCTGGCGTGGCGCCGCAGACAGCGAGTGGCCATCTTGCGAAACTCGGCGACGCCGGATTGCTCGCGCTCGAAAAACAGGGCCGACGACGATATTTCCGCCTGGCCTCTCCGCTCGTCGCGCGCATGCTGGAGGGTCTCATGGTCGTTGCACAGGAAGGCCCCGCCCGGCAGCGCAATCTCTGGCGCGGCGGAGAGACGCTTCGACACGCGCGCACGTGCTATGACCACATGGCCGGCCGCATCGCCGTCGCAATCGCCGACCGGATGGTCCAACAGTCGTTTGTTCTGCTCGATGAGGATGGCGGACAGCTGACCGATGCCGGTCGGTCATTCTTCGATGAGTTGGGCGTTGATCTTCGCCTCGCCTCCAAGCGCCGGGTGTTCTGTCGCCCTTGTCTCGACTGGAGCGAACGCCGGCCGCATCTGGCCGGGGCGGTCGGCGCTGCCATTCTTCATCACGCTCTTGAGCATGATTGGGTCGAGCATGTCCGGGATAGCCGCGCGCTCGTCGTGACTCCTGTTGGCGTTAGAGAGCTCGCCACAACGTTCGGCATCGAAGGCACACCCCCGAAGGATGGACGCGAAGAGCAGGTTCCATCACCGTCCCGCGGACGGGTATCCGACCGAATCCGTTTTTCGCAATGGGGGGCGCACCGTCAGTGAGTACGTCATGCGCTTCCGTGGCATCAGCCGGACAGGACCCGCGCGGCGATGTCAAATCTCAATTGTTGCGCGACGTTGGGTCCACAACCTCGTTCAAAATGAAATGCGGTGGTTGTGGGTCCCGGCCTTGGGGACGACAACGGGTTTGGGTGAGACCTCACACCACGCTCTCAGCTCATGCGAACACGACATTTTGTCATGACCGGCGGAGTTGCATTTTTTGCGCTGCATCATATGATGGATATAATTCAATCAGATTCCAGCATTGAACGGAGTTCCGCCATGGCATCCAGCGCCGATCCCGTCGTCATCCTTTCCGCCGCCCGCACCCCGCTCGGCCGCTTCATGGGCGAACTCACGCCGCTCGCGGCGCACAAGCTCGGCTCACACGTGATCGGCGCGGCGCTGGAGCGCGCAAAACTCGCGCCTGAGCGCATCGACGAGGTGTTCATGGGCAACGTGCTGCCCGCCGGCCAGGGC
>NZ_JACMYO010000155.1 GCF_020889685.1 Bradyrhizobium oropedii | reverse complement strand
CGCCGGAATCGTCATCGCAGCGATGACCTCAGGCGGCGGCGACCCGTCGCGCCGGAATCGTCATCGCGGCGACGCCGATCACGACGCAAGCGAGCCCGATCCACGCGGTCGGGCTCAGCCGCTCGCCCAGAAAAGCGACGCTGAGCGCAACCCCGATCGGCCCCCGCAGATAGGCCTGTGCGGTGGTGCCGACTGACCCGAGGGTCTGGATCAGGCGGAAGTAGATCACGAAGGCGATCGCGGTCGAGAACACCGCAAGTGCCAGCAATGCGGCGAGCGAGCTCGCCGACGGCGCTAGCGTCCAGGGCCGTTCGACGGCAAGGCTGAGGGGAATCAGCATCGCAGCGCCCGCGATCAGCGAGCCGGCGGCCGGCGCCATCGGATCGAGCCCCTTGAAGCCCCGGCTGAAGATCGCGGCGCAGGCGTAACAGATGGTAGCGGCGACGATCGCGACCTCGGCCACGATCCCCTCCCCTAGATCGCGGAATGCGTCGACGCCCACGATCAGGCAGATCCCCGTCATACCGGCGATCACCCCAAACAGCTTCCGCGGGCTCGCGGCCTCGTGGCGGGTAATCGCGACGGTGAACAGAAAGGTGAAGATCGGCGAGGCCGAATTGAGGATGGTGGCGAGCCCGGCATCGACGAAGCGTTCGCCCCAGGCGATCAGCGTCCACGGGATCACGCTGTTGAGACAGGCCTGGAAGATGAAGCGCCGCCGGGTCGCGCAATCGGTCGGCATCGTCACGCCGCGCATCCGCATGATGACGAGCAGCAAGACCCCCGCGATCGCGGTGCGCGCCGCGATCAGCGTGATCGGCGGGATGGTCGCGACGCCGAGCTTGATGAAAGTGTAGGAGCCGCCCCAGAGCGTGGCGAGCGCGAGCAGCAGCGACAGCTCGAAACCCATATGGGGCTGGCGCGCGTCGCTAGGCGTGGAGCCGGTCACGACGCGCTCCCTGCAAGCCAGCCGGTGGTTGCCGCAAACAAGCCGTCACGCCCGTGCTCGAGATGCATCAGATGCGTCGCCTTGGGCACGACGACATCGGCCTTCTTGGTGGCGCCCAATGCATGTGTCAGCCAGGCTGCGTCAGCATCCAGACAAAGGTTGTCCCATTCACCGCCCACGATCAGCGTCGGAGCCACGACACGGCGCGGGTCGTAGGCGAGCTGCCCGGACATTACGGCGATGATGTCGGCCTGCGGCCCATTTGGAATCCGGACCGCCGGCGGGGTGCGTCCGGTCGCGCCGGCTTCGCTTGCCAGATAGGCCGGCCCCCACTCGGCGAGCTCGGGCTCGATCAGCACCGGCGGATGCGACGGCGGGACGTCTTCGACAAACCGCTTCAACTGATCCGCGATGGTCACCTCGCGCCATGCGCCGATGCTCTCGGGGAGTGGCAACCCCTCCAACTCCCGCCGGACGATCGGCCCGAATAGCACGAGGCGGCCGACCGCATCCGGATGATGCCCGGCAAAGAGGCCGGCAGCCATCGTGCCCCACGAATGCGCGACGATATGAACCGGCGCGCCGGCACGTTGCTTGCGGATGTGATCCACCACCACACCGACCTGAATGGCAGCTTCCGCCGCACGGCCGAGCGGTGCGATCCCGCTCGCGGGCATCGACATCTGCCGCGGTCTGCTCGAGCCGCCGAAGCCGACGAAATCGAAACCCCAGACGTCGAAGCCGCCGGCATTGAGATCGTCCGCCCAGGACCGCCTGCCAAAGCGGTAGCCGACCGACAGCGCCGACGGGAACGTCGCGCCGTGAACGTAAAGCACGGGATCGCCGGCACCCGGCCAGTGCCGCACCAGCAGCGTGTCGTCGCTGCCGGGCAGCGTCAGATGGAATTCGCGAGATGTTGGGACGTCAGGGGATATTGCCACGTTGGCTCCTTATGCGCCGGGCGGTTGGCCCGGCGCGGTGACCTTACGTGATTATATCGGCGCTTCTGGTCGCGATACTTCGATGCTCGCCGAAGTCTGGTAGCGGTAACTGCCGGGCTCAGCCCATCGCACCGACGTCGAACACCTCGCCGTCGTAGCCGGCTTCCTTGGGGATGCGGAGCTGGCGGCCGGTAGCGGTCTTGGTCATCACCGGCATCACGGCGACGATCGATTTGCCCTTGCTGTCGGCGAGCGCGGCGCCGACGTTCGGCTGCTTGCCGAGCTTGATCAGGTTGCGCGTGGTCGGGAATGGTAGCTTGAAGCGGCCGGTCTCGCCGCCTTCCAGCGCTTCGCGCGTCGACACCCAGATCGAATCGGTCGATTCCTTGCCGTCATGCGCACCGAGCTGCTCGGGCGGCGCTGCGGCCAGGAAGAACCAGGTGTCGAAGCGCTTCGGCATGCCCTCCGGCGTGATCCAGTGCGCATAGGGCACGAGCTCGTCGAGCGCGAGCACCATGCCGTTGTCGGTCAGCACCTTGAGGAAGGTGATCTTGCCTTCGTTCAACGCCGCACGATGCGCGGTGGCGATCTCGTTCGCACGCCCGGCGTCGACCAGATCCTTCGAGCCCTGCGGCCGCGCCAGCAGGATGCCGCTTTCCTCGAAGGTTTCGCGGATCGCCGCGATGCGAAAACCGAGCGCGTCACCGTCGAGCCCTTCCCCGCCTGAATAGAGCGCAGGATCGGCGGCGATCTCCTTGTCGTTCTTGTCGACGCTGCCGCCCGGAAATACCAGCGCCCCCGAGTTGAACTCGATCTGGTGATGGCGAACCATCATGAAGACTTCGATCTCGCGTGACGAGGCGCCGTCGCGCAGCAAGAGCACAGTTGAGGCAAGGCGCGGAGCAACGATCTCGGTCATTATTTAGCCTGCGGCGCTGGATTGTGGTTGCAGATTGGCACGGCGGTCAACGCGCGCCACGCGGGAGAGCAGATAGTCGACCTCGGCCTTCGCCTGCGGCGTGATGACGGCACCGGGCTTGCGCTGGGCGCTGGAGGAAATGATGCCGCGCTTCTGCAGCACGTATTTGCGCACGGTGAGGCCAACGCCGGGCTGCTGCTCGTAGCGGATCAGCGGCAGATGCGCGTCGAACAGATCATGCGCGGCATCACGCTTGCCGGCCTTGGAGAGATTGACCACGTCGATCAGCAGCTCCGGGAAAGCATAGCCCGTCATCGCGCCGTCGGCGCCGCGCTCCATCTCGAAATCGAGGAACAGGCCGCCATTGCCGACCAGGATCGACAGCGGCCGCAGCGAGCCGTCCTTCTGGAAATTGCGCAAGGTGGAGATCTTCTCCAGCCCCGGCCAGTCCTCGTGCTTGAGCATCACGCAGGACGGCGAATCCATCACGATCTTGCGGATCACGGCGGGCGTGAACACAACGGTCAGCGTCAGTGGGTAGTCCTGCAGCACCCAGGGAATATCGTCGCCGATCGCTTCCTGCGCCTGCTTGAAATAGCCAATGATCTGGTCGTCGGTGCGCAGATGCGGCGGCGGCGCGATCATGACGCCGGCGGCGCCCGCATCCATCGACTTCTTCGCCAGCGAGCGCATCGTGGCAAAGCCCGGCGCCGAGACGCCGACGATCACCTGCAGCTTCTTGGCGCGCTTGACGAAGCGCAGCGCGACCTGCTCCGCCTCCGCGGCATCGAGCTTCGGCGCCTCGCCCAGGATGCCCAGCACCGTGACGCCCTCGCAGCCGACCTCGGTGTAGAAATCGGTCAGCCGATCGATCGATGCCTCGTCGATGCGGCCGTCGTCGTGGAACGGGGTCGGCGCGATCGCAAAGGTTCCTGCGGCCTGGGCGGTGAGTTTGGTCATGGGTGCCTCGTCTGTTTCCGCCCTCTATACAGCCTCATTTCCGGCTGCGCCATTGCGCATCCGGAAGCCCCTCCCTACCCCCGGTCGCGGGTCATCCATTCCGGCCCGATGCCGCGCATCGCGCCGGAGTGGCATCTGTCTGTCCTTACTTGAACCGCCGCGCCGACTTCTTGATCTCGTCCTCCGAGAAGAAGATCTCGTTGGCGTGGGTGACGATATCCTCAGCCTTCCACCCGGTGAATGGCGGCGTCCAGCCTTCCATTTCCATCATCCGCATCTCGCGGACGCCGCGCGGACCCGAGACGCCGAGCACCTTGCCGGTCTGGTCACCCGACAGGTCGCTGACCATGTAGAGCACGGCCGGCGCGATGCCATCGGGACCGAGCGCCGCACCCGGGTTCTCCTTGTAGCGCGGCAGGTCTGCGGTCATCCGGGTCAAGGCGCCCGGCGCCAGCGTCCAGATCCGGATGTTGTACTTGCGGCCCTCGATCGCCAGCACGTTGGAGAGGCCCCAGATGCCACCCTTGGCCGCGCCGTAATTGGTCTGGCCGAAATTGCCGATCAGGCCCGAGGTCGACGACGTGTTGACGATGACGCCACCGCCATTGTCGCGCATCCATTTGAACACCGGCTGGGTGCAGCAGAAGGTGCCTTTGAGATGCACCTTCATCACCCTGTCCCAGTTGGCTTCCTTGGCCTTGTGGAAGGTCTCGTCGAGCAGGATGCCGGCGTTATTGACCAGGATGTCGGCGCGGCCGAAATGCTTGATGGCGTCGTCGAACACCGACTGGCCGCCGGCCAGGGTCGAGATGTCGGCGCCGTTGGCGACCGCACGGCCGCCCTCGGCCTTGATCGCGTCGACCACCTTGTCGGCCATCGACTTGTCGGAGCCCGAGCCGTCGCGCGGGCCGCCGAGATCGTTGACCACCACGGCCGCGCCCTCGCGCGCAAACAGTTTTGCGTAGGCTTCACCGAGCCCGCCGCCGGCGCCCGTGATCAGCGCCACCTTGCCGTCGAGTAATCCCATGGTTGTTTCTCCGTTTATTGTTGATTGCCGTCATTCCGGGGCGCGCGCAACGCGAACCCGGAATCCAGAGGTCGTCGATCGAGATTCCGGGTTCGATGCTTCGCACCGCCCCGGAATGACGGAAAGCTACGCCAGCACTGTCTTGCCGCTCTTGATCACGGTGACGCCGCGCGATTTCACCTTGGCCTCGAACGACACCACATTGCCGTCCTTCCACAGCTCCATGGTCACGGTCTCGCCGGGAAACACCGGCGAAGAGAACCGCGCTGCGTGCTGCTTGAAGGCTGAAGGATCGTAGTCGGCATAGGTCTGCAGCACGCCGCGGCAAGTGATGCCGTAAGTGCACATGCCGTGCAGGATCGGCCGCGGGAAGCCGGCCTTTTTCGCGAACTCCGGATCTGAGTGCAGCGGATTGCGGTCGCCGCAGAGACGGTAGATCAGCGCCTGGTCGGGCCGCGTCGTGATGTCGACCACCTTGTCCGGCGCCCGCTCCGGCACCTTGTGCGACTCGGGCTGGCCGTCCGATGGTCCGCCGAAGCCGCCGTCGCCGCGGGCGAAGCGCGAGGCCACAAGCGTTGCGAGCTTCTCGCCCTTCTCATCCCTGAGCACTGTCTGGTGGCGGATCACCGCGCCCTTGTCCTTGCCCTTGTCGAACACGTCAAGCACGGTCGAGTCCGCGGTGATGTGGGCCGCGGTCGCAAACGGCTTGTGGAAGCTGATGTCGCGCTCGCCGTCGACCACCATCACGCGGTTGAGGTTCATCTCGCCGGGACCGGCGCCCCAGGCTGCGACCGACGCGAATGTCGGCACCACCCTGAGCGGACGCGGCGTCAGCACGCCCTCATTGACGAAGGCGAGCTCCTTCTCGTCCATCGGATCGGCGCCGAGGCCGATACCATAGGCGTAGAGCATCACGTCGCGGTCGGCGTAGCTGTATTTCTGGCCGAGATTCTTCAGGGCCATCAGCTGTTCGTACACGATCGGCATTGTCGTTTTCTCCCCGAACCTTTTCGCTCTTCGCTGCCAATTGATGTGCCCTCTCCCCTTGCGGGAGAGGGCTACACCGGCAGTCGTCACAATCTCGCTTCGGTGAGGGGTTCGTGCCGCAGAGAAACTCGTTTCGCGGAGAGAGACCCCTCACCCGCCTTCGCTTTCAGCGAAGGCCCCCTCTCCCACAAGGGGAGAGGGTTAAAATCAGGCCGGTGTGAAGAACGGCAGCGGAGCGCCGTCGGTCGGCTTCCACACCACCTTGACCTTCTGACCGATCTTCACCGTCTCGAGATCGCAATCGACGATGTTGGTCTGCAGGGACGGACCTTCCTTCAGCGTCACATAGGCGATCGCATAGGGACCGGTCGGCGACTTCCGCATCAGGCTGTAGGTATAGACCGTCGCCTCGCCGCTCGACTCTTCCCACACCGTCTTGTCTGAGAAGCAGAACGGGCAGATCGCGCGCGGGAAGTAATGCGCTTCCCCGCAGGTGGTGCAGCGCTTGATCATGAACTTGCCCGCCTCCGCCGCTTCCCAGAACGGCGCGCTCTCCGGATTGGTCACCGGGGCATTGTACTTCTTGGCTTCAGACATCACGCACGCTCCAGAATGCAGGTTGAGGCGGCGTGGCGAACGCCGAGCAGACCGCCGGTGCCGTGGGCGATCGCGAGGTCGCAGTTCTTCACCTGCACCTTCGGATGCGCCTCGCCGCGCAACTGGCGCACAGCCTCGAGGATCTTGGTCATGCCGCCGCGATTGACCGGATGGTTGCTGCACAGGCCGCCGCCATCGGTGTTGAACGGCAGCTTGCCGACACCCGAGATCAGATTGCCGTCGGCGACGAACTTGCCGCCCTCGCCCTTCTTGCAGAAGCCGAGATCCTCGAGCTGCATCAGCACCGTGATGGTGAAGCTGTCATAGATCGAGGCGTACTTGATATCCTTCGGCGTCACGCCCGCTTCCTCGAAGGCGCGCGGGCCAGACCACACACCGGCGGAGTAAGTCAGATCGAGATCCTTGCCGCCGCGCGGACCCTTCGCCGCCTCGCCGTGACCGATCAGGCGCACCAGCGGCTTCTTCAGGCTCTTCGCGATTTCCGGCGTGGTGACGATCATCGCGCCGCCGCCGTCGGTGACGACACAGCAATCCATCCGGTGCAGCGGATCGGAGATCATCGGCGAATTCAGCACGTCCTCGACGGTGACGACCTCCTTCAGCATCGCATGCGGATTGTATTGCGCATGGTGCGAGGCCGCGACCTTGATCCAGGCGAGTTGCTCGGAGGTCGTGCCGTAGTCGTGCATATGGCGCATGGCACACATGCCGTAGGCATTGTGCGTGGTAGCCCCGTAGGCCAATTCGAAATCGGCCTCGGCACCGGACGCGCGCGGCGGCATCGGACCGGTGCGCGGCTTGCCCGCCAGCGTGACCAGCGCGACCGAGCATTTGCCCGCGGCGATCGCCTCGGCAGCGTGGCCGAGATGGATCAGATAGGAACAGCCACCGGTCTCGGTGGAGTCGATGTGACGCAGCTTCTTGGTGTTGAGGCCGAGGTAATCGACCATCGGCCACAAGCCGCCCGGCGCGTCGCCGGCGCAGAAATAGCCGTCGATGTCGTCCTTGGTGAGCCCGGCATCCTCGATCGCGCCCTTGGCGACCTCGGCGTGAAGCTGTGCTGTTGATTTATCCGGTGCGTGCCGGGTGGGATGTTCGTAGATCCCGGCAATGTAGGCCTTGCCCTTGATGGTCAAATCGCTCTCCGCTGGCGTTTTTCATCTCCAGCGTTTTTCTGAACCGACGACGCGACCTTGGCAAGCGCGGAAATATTCCGTCAGGCGAGACTGTGTCCGCGAACTCATTTGCGTCCCTGCGAAAGCAGGGACCCATAACCACAGGATTGCGTTGTTCGATCAGCTGTGGCCCCAGCATCGCGCAACGACGAACTGCGGTGGTTATGGGTCCCGGGTCGCGCTTCGCTTGCCCGGGACGACATCGGTTGTGTGGCTACCTTACTCCGCCGCCATCTGCCGCGGCGCCGGCGGCGGGTTGGCGAGGTCGGCGGCGAGTTGCGCGTAGCGAACCTTCGCCTCCTTGATCGCCTTGTCCTTCACCGGGCCGTAGCCGCGGATGCGGTCGGGCAGCGACAGCAGTTCGACCGCGATGTCGTGATTGAGCGGCGACAGCAGGTTCAGCACCGTCGCGACATCCTTCTCGTAGCCCGCGATCAGATCGCGCTCGAGCTTGCGGTCGGCGTTGTAGCCGAAGATGTCGAGCGGCGTGCCGCGCAGGAAGCGGAATCGCGCCATCACCTTGAAGGCCGACATCATCCACGAACCGAAGGCGCGCTTCTTCGGGCGGCCCTGTGCATCCAGCCCGCCGCCGAGGATCGGCGGCGCGAGATTGAAGTTGAACTTGAACTCGCCCTCGAACTGGTCGCGCAGCTGCTTCTCGAAGCGGCCATCGGTGAACAGCCGCGCCACCTCATACTCGTCCTTGTAGGCGAGCAGTTTTGCGTAATTGATCGCGACCGCGCGCGGCAGCGCCTCTCCATAGCCGCCCTTGGTGGCGGCATCGCGCACATGGTCGACCAGCTTGCGGTAACGCTTGGCGAGCCGCGCGTTCTGGTAGTCGGTCAAGAGCGCCATGCGATGGGTGATGATCTCGTCGAGCGACATCGCATCCAGTGACTTGACCGGGGCTGCGTCGCCATCCTGCCCCTTCATCATCGCGGCGAGCCGCGCCGGATCCGCGGCAGCGAGGCGCCCGAGCTGGAATGCCTGGGTGTTCATCTTGATCGAGACGCCGTTGACCTCGATCGCCTGCTGGATCGCTTCCGCCGACAGCGGCAGCAGCCCGCGCTGATAGGCATAGCCCATCATCATGATGTTGGTGGCGATGCTATCGCCGAGCAGCGCTTCGGCCGGCTTGGTGAAGTCGAAGAACGCGGAGTCCTTGCGCAGCTCGGTCTCCAGCACGCTGTTGACCTTGCGGCTCTGGAAATTGAAGTCGCGGTTGAGGATGAAATCTGCGGTCGGGATGATGTGGCTGTTGATGATGCCGACGGTGCGGCTCGCCTCGCACAGCGAGATGGTGTCCTTCGACACCGCCACGACCTCGTCGGCGGCGAGGACGAGATCGGCCGTGCCGGTCACGATACGCGAACAGGTCACATCAGCGGTGTGCTCGGAGAGCCGGACGTGACTGAGCACCGCGCCGCCCTTCTGCGCGAGGCCGGACATGTCGAGGATCATCGAGGCCTTGCCCTCGATATGCGCGGCCATGCCGAGCAGCGCGCCGATCGTCAAGACGCCGGTGCCGCCGACGCCGCCGACCGCGATGTTGTAGGGCCGGTCGAGCGCGGGCTTCGAGGCCGGCTCCGGCAAGGCGCCGATATCGCCGAGTTCAGTCGGCGCGCGACGCTTGAGCGTGCCGCCGTCGACCGTGACGAAGGACGGGCAAAAACCCTTCACGCAGGAATAGTCCTTGTTGCAGGTCGACTGGTTGATGGTGCGCTTGCGCCCCAATTCGGTTTCCAGCGGCTCGACCGAGATGCAGTTCGACTGCACCGAGCAGTCGCCGCAGCCTTCGCAGACCGCCGGATTGATCAGCACGCGGCGGGCCGGATCCTCCATCAGACCGCGCTTGCGACGGCGGCGCTTTTCGGCGGCGCAGGTCTGCACGAACACGATCGCCGAGGTGCCCTTGGTGTCGCGACACATCTTCTGGACGTTCTCGAGCTCGTCGCGATGGAACAGCTTGACGCCCGGCGCGATGGTATCAGCCGGATAAGAACCCGGATTTTCCGAGACCAGGTAGATCTCGCGGATGCCTTCGGCGTGGAGCTGGAAGGTGATCTTCTGCGGCGACAGGTCGCCGTCGTGGTGCTGGCCGCCGGTCATGGCGACGGCGTCGTTGTAGAGGATCTTGTAGGTGATGTTGGCCTTGGAGGCGATCGACTGGCGGATCGCGAGAATGCCGGAGTGGAAGTAAGTCCCGTCGCCGAGGTTGGCGAAGATGTGGTTCTCGTTGGTGAACGGCGCGATGCCAACCCACGGCACGCCCTCGCCGCCCATGTGGGTAAAGGTCTCGGTCGAGCGGTTCATCCACAGCGCCATGAAGTGGCAGCCGATGCCGCCGAGCGCGCGGCTGCCTTCCGGCACCTTGGTCGAGGTGTTGTGCGGGCAGCCCGAACAGAAATACGGCGTGCGGCTGACCGGCGCCGTCGCCTGCATCTGGCTCGACTGGCGGCCGTTGAACCAGTCGGCCTTGGCGCGCAGCATCTCGGCGATTTCAGGGTTGAGATTAAGTCGAAGCAGCCGTTCGGTGAGCGAGCTCGCAAGCGAGGCAACGCTGAGCTCGGCGGCGAAGGTCAGGAAGCGCTTGTCGTGATCGTCCATCTTGCCGACGATGCGCGGACGCACGTCGTCGCGCCAGTTGAACAGCTCCTGCTTGACCTGGTTCTCGACGATCTCGCGGCGTTCCTCGACGATGAAGATCTCCTCGAGCCCGACGGCGAAGTTGCGCACGCCTTCCGGCTCCAGCGGCCAGGGCATGCCGATCTTGTAGAGGCGGATGCCGATCTTGGCGGCGATCTCGGGCGTGATGCCGAGTTCGCGCAGCGCCTGGCGGATGTCCTCGTAGCTCTTGCCCGAGGCCATGATGCCGTAGCGCGCGTTCGGCGAATCCATGGTGATGCGGTTGACCTTGTTGGCGCGGGCAAAGGCGATCGCGGCAAAGCCCTTGTAATCCTGCAGCCGGCGGTCCTGCTCGAAACGGTCGTCAGGCCAGCGGATGTTGAGGCCATCAGGCGGCAATTCAAAATCGGCCGGGATGATGAACGGCGTCATCTCGTCGGTGAGGTCGATCTCGGCCGTGGTCTCGACCGTCTCGGTGATCACCTTCATGCCGACCCAGCAGCCGGAGTAGCGCGACATCGCGATACCCAGGAGGCCCATCTCGATCATTTCGTGGATGCTGGAGGGATAGAGGTAGGGCATCAGCGCGGATATGAAGGCGTGGTCGGACTGATGCGGGACGGTGGAGGACTTTGCGCCGTGGTCGTCGCCGGCAAGGCAGAGCACGCCGCCGTGCTTGGCGGAGCCTGCCGCATTGCCGTGGCGGAAGACGTCGCCGCAGCGGTCGACGCCGGGGCCCTTGCCGTACCAGATGCCGACCGCGCCATCATATTTGGCGCCGGACGACAGGCCAAGCTGCTGCGAGCCCCAGATCGCGGTGGCCGCCAGGTCCTCGTTCACGCCGGGCTGAAATTTGATGTTGTACTGCTCGAGATGCTTGCGCGCGGCGAACAGCTGCTGGTCGTAGCCACCGAGCGGGGAACCGCGATAGCCGGAGATGAAGCCTGCCGTGTTGAGGCCTGCGGCGCGGTCCCGTCTGATCTGCGCCATGGGCAGGCGGACCAGCGCCTGAATGCCGGTCATGAAGACGTGGCCGGTGCCTTGGGTGTATTTCTGGTCGAGGCTGATAGGCCCTTGGTTGATTCCCATTTAGCCCTCTTTGCGCTGGTCGCGACGGCTGCGTTTTAGCTAGTCATCCGAGCTTGTTAGAACCAGTCTATGTCGGATTTTCCGGCCTGCGCGACACAATTCTGGGCGACCAGGCCCGTCGCTCAAAAATCGCAATTTCGTGCCGGGAATATCGGAGCGCCGTTTCGGTTTCTGTCGCAGGACAGGCCCTCGGCGAAATGGCGTAACGCGTCTTGTGGACCGGAAGGTGCGGAAGGTGAATGGATGCGGCGACGACATCGAACGGCCGGTGCGATTCTGGTCACAGCGCTGTTGTGCGGTGCGTTCGCGGCCGGCGAATGCGCCGCTGCGACGACCGACGACATCGTCGCCCGCGGCAAGGCGCTCACGATCGCCGGCGACTGCGCCAGCTGCCACACCGCCGACCCGGCCAGGCCCTTCGCCGGGGGCAAGCGGATCGACACGCCGTTCGGTGCGGTGTTTTCGCCGAACCTGACGCCCGACCGCGATACCGGCATCGGCGGCTGGAGCGACGACGATTTCCTCCGCGCGCTGCGGAGCGGCGTCTCGCCGAACGGGAAGCATTATTACCCGGCCTTCCCGTACCCTTACTTCACAAAGCTGATCCGCGACGACATCCTGGCGATCCGCGCCTACCTCGCGACGCTTGCGCCGGTCAGCAACAGAGCGCCGCCGCCGCAGCTGCGCTGGCCGCTATGCTACCGCGTCCTAATGCGGGCCTGGAATGCGCTGTTCTTCACGCCGGGCATCATCCAGCCGGACCAGAGCAAGGGTGCCGAATGGAATCGCGGCCGCTATCTGGTCGAGGCCCTCGCCCATTGCGGCGCCTGCCACACGCCGAAGAACGCATTCGGCGCCGACAAGCGCGACCAGGCGCTCAATGGCAGCATGGTCCAGGGTATGTTCGCGCCACGGCTCGACGGCGCCGCGCGCAGCGGGCTGAAGTCCTGGAGCGCGGACGACATCGCCGAATATCTGCAGAGCGGCCGCAACGGGCACAGCCATGCCGGTCCGCTGATGTCCGAGGTGGTGGTCAACTCGACCTCGAAGATGAGCGACGCCGATGTGCGCGCGATCGCGGTTTATCTGAAGAGCCTGCCCGGCGGCGCGCCGGAGCCTGCGGTCACGCCGCCCTCGCCGGCGCAGATGAGCGACGGCGAGCGCATCTATCGCGGCGCCTGCGTCGCCTGCCATGAGCTCGACGGCTCCGGCGCGCCGCGGATCTATCCGCCGCTGCCCGGCAACGCCAATCTGCAATCGGCCAACCCGGCGAGCACGCTGCGCGTCATCCTCGACGGCGCACAGACCATCACCACGCCGCGCGCGCCGAACGCAGGCTCGATGCCGGCCTATCCTAAACTCACCGACCAGGAGGTCGCCGACGTCGCGACCTATATCCGCAATTCCTGGGGCAATGCGGCACCGGCCGTGACGGCCGATGAGGTCGCCAAGGCGCGGACAGCGAAATGAAGGCGCGCATGGCGAAACAGCAGCTCACCGCTCCTCGCCGCTGAACACGAATTTCGGCATCTCCCATTTGTAGCGGATCGCGAGCAACCGGAAGCTCAGGCCGAGCGCGAAGGTCAGCAAGGTCCAGGCCTGCGGGTTGAGGTTCAGTCCGAACGCGGTGGCGTAGAACAGCCCCGTCACCACGGAGACGCTGGCGTAGAGTTCGCTGCGAAACAGCAGCGGCACCTCGTTGCAGAGGATGTCGCGCAGCACACCGCCGGCGCAGCCGGTGATCATGCCGGCGACGATCACGATCGGCAGCGAGGCATCGACCTGCCAGGCCACGTCGCAGCCGGCCATGGTGAACACCACAAGCCCGATCGCATCGAGCACCAGGAATGCGAGATTGAGCCGGTGCACCAGCCGCGCCAGCAGGATGGTGGCGAAGGCGCCGGCCGCCGCGATTGCGAGGTAGATCGGGTGCTTGACCCAGAGCAACGGATAATGCCCGAGCAGCACGTCGCGGATGGTGCCGCCGCCGAGCGCGGTGATCGCCCCTAACATGCAGACGCCGGCCCAATCCATGCTGCGCCGGCCGGCCGCCAGCGCCGCCGTCATCGACTGCGCTGCAACGGCGATGAACGAGAGCACGTGCAGCACCGAATCGGTGGGCGGCATGGTCCACATTGAAATGGCCTCATGGAACAGGTTCGGAACCCAAGGAATCGCCGGTTCCTGCATGAACGGGTTGCAACATTGGCGCGGAACATCCTCACGCGCCAGCCATTGTCCCCTGCGTTTAGCTTAGAGGTGCTAACGGAGGAACTTTGCAATGGCTTACCAACCTGACGATCCGTATCGCGCCAACCTGACCGAAGACGAAATCCGCCGTCAGGCGCGCTTCAACAGCCTGGACAACGAGCTGCAGCCGGATCCGGAACTCCAGGAGGGACCGGCCAGCACCACCAAGGTCGCGATGTTCGCAGTCGCGGTGGCCGTGGTGCTCGGCGCGCTGTTCTACGGCTTGAACAATACGTCGGTGCACGAGGCCGGGACGACGCCGTCGACGCAGACCGCGCAGACCCAGCCCGTCAACCCCGCCGCGCCGCCTCCGGGCATGCGCGACGTGACGCCGAAGCCGAACAGCCAGCCCGGCACGACAACGGGCGCGGCGCCGGCCAACCCGGCGAACCCGCCGTCTGACATGA
Organism: Bradyrhizobium oropedii; assembly: GCF_020889685.1. Classification (GTDB taxonomy): domain Bacteria; phylum Pseudomonadota; class Alphaproteobacteria; order Rhizobiales; family Xanthobacteraceae; genus Bradyrhizobium; species Bradyrhizobium oropedii. The sequence continues at coordinate 6,876 of NZ_JACMYO010000155.1, read as the reverse complement.
ACAAGTCGGACATGAACAAGCCGGCGGCCCCACCGGCCGGGGCTTCGAAATAACGCGTGACGACACTGACCAGGCGCGAGCGGCGGGCCCAAGCGGCCCGCTGCTTTTGGCGCGTGAGGTCTATTTGAACATCTTGTTGAGCTCGCCACCGGGATAGCCGTTGGCGAATTCGGTGAAGGTGCCCTTCTCGGCCATCTCCTTCGCCGCCTTCATGACGCCGGTCCAGGCCATCCGCGCCAGCGCGCCGCCGACGCTGATCCGGCGCACGCCGAGATCGGCGACCGCCTGCAGCGTCAGCTCCGACACGCCGCCGATCAGGAGATTGACCGGCTTCGGCGCCACCGCCTTCACCACCGCCGAGATCTCCTCCTTGGTCTTGATGCCGGGCGCGTAGAGCACGTCGGCGCCCGCGTCCGAATAGGCCTGCAACCGCTCGATCACCAGATTGAGGTCCTGCTTGCCCCACAGAAACGCCTCGCAGCGGCCGGTGAGCAATACGCCGCTGTTGTCGGCATCGATCGCCTTGCGCGCTGCCCTGATGCGCTCGACCGCCAGCTTGTGTTCGAACAGCGGATTGACAGCGTCACCGGTGGAGTCCTCGATCGAGAGCCCGGCAACGCCGGTCTTGACGCCGCGCGCGACATTGACCGCAACCTTGTCGGGCTCGACGGCAAAGCCGCCCTCGAAATCCGCATTGACGGGAATATCGACCCCTGCGCAGATCGCGGTCAGGTGATCGCAGACGTCGTCGACGGTGACGCGGTTGTCGGCCTTGGCGATGGTCCAGGCGAAGCCCGCGCTGGTCGAGGCCAGCGCCTTGAAGCCGAGATGTTGCAATGCGCGGGCGCTGCCGACATCGAACGGGTTCGGGATGATGAAGCATCCGCTCTCATGCAGCTTCTTGAAGGCTGTACGTTTGTCAGCAGTTGGCAGTGGCATTGGTCGCTCCCTGATGTCGTTGGCCGCGCACACATAGGCACGCGCATCCGCGGGCGCTAGAGCTTCGGCTCGTGCACCGTGCGGCTGTCCTTCGGCGCCTCGTCGCGTTCGTTCAAGCCGTAGTCGCGCATGACGCTCGCCACCCGTAGCCGATAATTCTCGAAGATCCGCGCGCGGCCCTTGGCCTGGGTGCGCCGGTGCTCGACCGTGTTGCGCCAGGCTTCCACCGCGGCCTCGTCGCGGAAGAATGACAGCGACACGAACTTGCCCTGCTCGGTGATGCTCTCGAACCGCTCGACCGAGATGAAGCCGTCGATCTCCTGCAGGATCGGCTTCAGCTCGGCGGCAAGGTCGAAATATTGCTGCCGGTGCTCCGGCTTCGGCCAGACTTCGAAGATCACGGCGATCATGGGCGTCTCCGCATTTCTGATGTGGAGCGACTATAGCTCGACCTTGCGCAGAAATGTCCGCTCTTCGGCGAGGATGAAGCGGTTTTCTTCCGCGAAGTGGAAGTTCGCCATGCCCTCTTTGTCCTGGCGCAGCCGCGCGCGATAGGCCTCGTAGGCGGCGAGGCTTTCAAACGAGATCAGCGCGAAGCCGATGTTGTTGGTTCCCTCGTGCGGCATCCAGTAGCCGAGCAGATCGCCACCGCAGCGCGGGATGATCGAGAGCCAATTGCTCGAATACTCCTCGAACATCGCACGCTTGAACGGATCGAGCTGGTAGCGGATGAAGACGGTGACGGTCATTGATGGCCTCCGATGAATGTATTCCGTCATTGCGAGCGTCAGCGAAGCAATCCATCGCTCCGCATATGCGGGACCATGGATTGCTTCGGCGCTCCGCGCCTCGCAACGACGGCAAGGTGGACACTACCAGCTTGCTCCACCTCGATGCTTCGGCTATCATCGAACTATGAAAGCAGGACCCGATATCTCCCGGATCGCCGCTTTGGTCGGTGATCCGGCACGCTGCAACATGCTGACCGCGCTGATGACCGGCCGCGCGCTGACTGCGAGCGAGCTGGCGCAGGAGGCCGGCATCACGCCGCAGACGGCGAGCTCGCATCTCGCCAAGCTCGAGGCCGGCGGGCTGATCGAGCCCGAGAAGCAGGGCCGCCACCGCTACTATCGCCTCTCTGATCCCGACGTCGCCGACGTGCTGGAAGGCCTGCAGGGCATTGCCGCCCGCGCCGGCCACATGCGCGTGCGCACCGGACCGAAGGATCCGGCGCTGCGCCGCGCCCGCATCTGCTACGACCATCTCGCCGGCGATCTCGGCGTGCAGATGCTCGACAGCATGAGGCGGCAGAAGCTGGTGCGCCAAAGCAAGCAGGCAATCGAGCTCACCGGCGAAGGCAAGCGCTTCATGGCCGAGGAGTTGCAGATCGACGCCGACGCGCTGACGCATCCGCGCCGTCCGGTGTGCAAGGCCTGTCTCGACTGGAGCGAGCGGCGCCACCATCTCGCCGGCACGCTCGGCGCTGCCATGATGGACCGCTTCACGGAGCTGAAATGGGCCGCGCGCGACGCGACGCCGGGCAGCCGCGTGGTCAATTTCTCGCGAACCGGCGAGAAGCGGTTCGCAGCGCTGTTCGGCGCGGGCGAGTAAGATCGCGCTCAAGTCAACTTCGGCTCGGTCATTCGCGAAGCCTTGGGTCTCGCTTATCTCGCACTCCGACACATTTCGCGCGCTCGCCACCGTGTGCTTCGTCCTGCTCGCGCCCGCGAAATATTTTGAAATGATATTGAGCTTGCTTGCGGCGCGCTGACGCAGGTGTGACCTGCAACATTCATGTCGCATTCAGCCCGCAACATTATGGTCGACGACATCAGGTACGGCTTCTGCAATGATCCGGCCGGGCGAATCGGTAATCTCAAGTTTGTTGCGGTGCCGCAGCGCGCGGCCCACTAAAAAGGAGAAGTCATGAAGTATCTTTTTGCAGCAGCAGTTTTGGTGACGACCGCTTTCGCCGGCATCAGCGCCGCTGATGCTGCCGGTGGCTGCGGCCCCGGTTGGCACCGCGGCCCGTATGGTGGCTGCGTCAGAAATCGTGGCGCCGTTGTCGTCGCGCCGGGCGCCGTCGTCGTTCGCCCGCCGGTCGTGGTCGAGCGCCCTGTCGTGGTGGCGCCGCGCGTCCGCGCCTGCCCCTACGGATTCATGTGGCGCTACGGCCGTTGCCGCCCGATCTGATCGCGGCGCATTCCGTACAAACAAAACCCCGCCTCGCGCGGGGTTTTTCTTTTTCGACCTGGGGTCGATATCACCAGCGGCGCCAGTGATGACGGCGCCAATGACGGCGGCGCCAACCCCAATGCCTGTGGTGCCAACGCCGATGATACCAACCGTGATGCCAACGCACCTGCTCGGGCTTCAGGCGATCGACCTCATCGCCCGTGGTCACGGCCGGATGCGCATCGTTGGTCGCCGGCGAGCGTCCATCCGGGTTGAGGGGAAGCGGCGCGAGCGGCGCCGCCTGGGCCGTTGCTGCGAACGTGGCTGCTCCGGCGGCGACACCGAAGGCCAGCTTCAGAAAATCCCGGCGTTCCATGAGAGTTTCCCTTTGTTGCTGAGTTGGACCAACTGGACCCCTAAGTTTTCTCGTCCCGACCTGAACCCTCGCTGAACCGCGCGTTCACGTTTCGCGGAACTCGACGCCGCACGGCTGCGTCCGCAACGTTGTGACATCACACACTCACCACGACGCGACGGCCTCGTCCGCGCCCATCGGGCATGCCCGTTCCGACCGTTTCATGGGCGACCGAACAGGACTAGCATCGCGCCACAAGAACATCTCCGGGAGGCCCGCCGTGAAGCCAGGACAACCGATCAAGGATGCCAGCCACCTCTATGAAGTCGAGCGCCGCGCCCAGCACGCCGCCCGCCCCGGCTTCCGCATCATGGAGCTACAACTCTCGCCGACCCAGAAAGTGCCGTGGCACACCCACAGCAACATCTCCGACACGTTCTATGTGCTGGAAGGCCAGATGCGGCTGTTCCTGCAAGAACCGAAGGAGGAAGTGAACCTCAAGGTGGGCGAAGTCTACGCGGTTCGCCCGACCCGCCCTCACCTCGTCACCAATGCCGGCACGACTTCGCTGACCTTCCTGATCCTGCAAGGCGTCGGCGAATACGACTTCGTGCCGCTGGCGGGGAAGTAAGGCGTGTGACACTCTCTCCTCCGTCGTCCCTGCGAAAGCAGGGACCCATAACCACAGCGTTGCGTTGTTGAGCACGCTGTGGCCCCAGCGTCGCACAATTAGATCGAGCTGTGGTGATGGGTCCCGGGTCGCGCGGAGCCTGTCATCGGGCGCGCGTTCGCGCGACCCGTTGGCTTGCCCGGGACGACGCGGGGTGAGATCCCGATTCACATCTCAAACAGCGACGCGGATAAGCGTCCACATTGTCGCTGCGCATTCGACCGAACCTTGCATTTCGTTCCGCCGCTCCGAGATCAGAGCGCGCAGTCGCGCAACCCGGATGAGCCAACGGGAGCGCGCGACCTCCGTCACATCAACTTCAGCGGCGCATCGTGCACCAGCCGAAGTTCGATGTTACCGATCAGCCGCGCGCGGCGCGCCTCGGCGGTGCTGATGGCGGCCTCGGTCTGCCGCAAGGTGCTGACATTCGATCCGAGCGACACGATGCCGCCGAGCACCAGCGCAATCGATCCGAGCGCCGCAGTCTGCCCGGCCCCGAACAGGCCGAGCAGCGCGATCAGCAACAGCGCGACCGCACCTGCTATCGCGACTTTCGAGCCGAGAATGATCCGCCGGGATCGTTCGGCGCTGTCGGCCAACTCCTCGATCTGCGCCTCGATCTCGGAAATCTCGTCGGTCAGCTCGTCTTCGGTCATCGGGTTCGAACCTGTGAGGCGGGTCAGGCGACTGCGTCCGCCGTAGCTCAGCGAGCGAAGGCGGAAGCCGTAACCCGCCGTGTTCATTTTCGCAAGGAATCGCTACGCTACACGCGCGTGCCGGCTCTTGGTCATCCAATTCGGACTCAAATGTTAGCCTGTTCAACGCTTGACGACGGATGGGCCGTTGCGGCTCCCGCCGAGGTCGGCCTCGATGCCGACCGGCTCTCCCGGCTCGACGCGTTTCTCAAACATTGGCCCAAGCGCAACATTCACGCCGTTGTCATCGTCCGGCGCGGCAAGCTTGTGTTCGAGCGCTATTTCTCCGGCCGGGAGCGCCGGTGGATGGAGTGGTCGGCACCGGTCAATTTTCGCCGGAAACGAGGCACGACATTCGCTCCATCACGAAGAGCGTGACCTCCCTGCTGATCGGCCTCGCCGTGAGCGACAGACGATTTCCGCCACTCGATTCCGCTGTGATCGATCGCCGGAATATGCGACCTTCGCACGGCCAAGAACGCGCGCATCACGTTCCACCACCTGCTCACCATGTCGCGCGGCCTGCGCTGGGACGAAGCGCGGGGTTGGAAGAGTCAGGCGAACAACGAACGGCATCTGCTCGAAGCGAACGATCCCTACCGCTACGTTCTGCAACAGCGGATGGCACTGCCGCCCGGCGTCCTGTTCAACCATAGCGGCGGCGCCACCAGCCTGCTGGCTGCGGCCCTTGCAAAAAGCGTCGGCCAAAGCATTCATGTCTATGCCCGGGAAAAGTTGTTCGCACCACTCGGCATCACCGACGTCGAGTGGCTGAGCTTTACCGGCAGTGCCGAACTCGCGGCCTTTGCCGGATTGCGACTTCGTAGGGTGGGTTAGGCGAAGCCGCAACCCGCCACGGATCGCACGGAGCGAAGGCGGCGGGTAAGTTCGCTAACCCGCCCCACGCTCTTAGGACACCGGCACAACGCACGCGGGGATAGGCCCAGCCGACATCGCCGACTCGCGCGAAGAACCGTCAACGCTGGCCGATGCGTTTGAATGGCCGGGCAAGACCTTGACACGAACAAACACTCGCTCCCGTCCTCGATGGTCGATCGCTTCGTATCGGAGACTATCCGGTCCGCTGTAACCAGATCGGGCCCGATAAAAAACGCTTATGCCGCGGACCCAGCGCCCGATGCAGGCTCGATCCAGTCCCGAGTCGCCTGCCACCTCGAAATCCTCGATACGGTAACAAACAGCCCCATATTTGGGCGGCTTTATGAGCAAGAGCTCTGGGAGCTCGATCGGCGCGCATGTCTTGTCGGCAAATGCGTAGCCATTGATAACGGCCTCTTCTGACGTCCGGGCGGTAACCATCATCTCGGTATCTTGCGCGAAGCACGCTACGTCCATCGCAAGTATTGCGGACACCACACCTAATATCAGGTCGCACGATCGATCGGCGCTCTGCCACAGCCTCGATCGTCGACGCCACATTGCCACGGTCGTCTCCATCCCTCACAGCGGCAGATTGTCGTGTTTCTTCGCCGGGATCTCGACCTTCTTATCCCTGAGCATCGCGAGCGCCCGCGCGATCCGGCGCCGTGTCGAATGCGGCATGATGACGTCGTCGATGTAGCCGCGCTCGGCGGCGATGAAGGGTGACAGGAAGCGGTCTTCGTATTCCTTGGTTCGCGCGGCGATCTTGTCGGAGTCGCCGATGTCACTGCGGAAGATGATCTCCACCGCACCCTTGGCGCCCATCACGGCGATCTGGGCGGTCGGCCAGGCGTAGTTCATGTCGGCGCCGATTTCCTTCGACGCCATGACGTCGAACGCGCCGCCATAGGCCTTGCGGGTGATGATGGTGACGAGCGGCACCGTGCACTGCGAATAGGCGAACAGCAGTTTCGCGCCGTGCTTGATCAGCCCGCCATATTCCTGCGCGGTGCCCGGCAGGAAGCCCGGCACGTCGACGAAGGTCACGATCGGGATGTTGAAGGCATCGCAGAACCGCACGAAGCGCGCGGCCTTGCGCGAGGCGTCGCTGTCGAGCACGCCCGCCAGCACCATCGGCTGGTTGGCGACGAAGCCCACCG
>NZ_JACMYO010000154.1 GCF_020889685.1 Bradyrhizobium oropedii | reverse complement strand
CCGGGCGACATTGTCGGCATTGTCGTCGGCCGCGATCACCTCCGCGCCACCCGCCTTCAGCGCCTCGCAGCTCGCGAGCCCGGAGCCGCCAAGCCCGAACACCGCGACCGTCTTGCCCGAGAAGGAGGTGACCGGGATCATGGTTGCCTCGCTGTCATTCCGGGGCGATGCGACAGCATCGAACCCGGAATCTCGAGGTTCCGGGTTCTCGCTACGCGAGCCCCGGAACGACGGTGGTTCGGCGGCGCAATCATCATCGCAACTTCAACGTCGAGAGGCCGGCGAGCGCCAGCATCACCGAGATGATCCAGAACCGGATCACGATCTGCGGCTCGGTCCAGCCCTTCTGCTCGAAATGATGATGCAGCGGCGCCATCCGGAACACGCGCTTGCCGGTGAGCTTGAACGAGGTGACCTGGACGATGACCGAGACAGCCTCGAGCACGAACAGGCCGCCGATCACGGCCAGCACGATCTCGTGCTTCACCGCAACTGCGGTGGCGCCCAGCATGCCGCCGAGCGCGAGCGAGCCGGTATCGCCCATGAAGATCGAGGCCGGCGGCGCGTTGAACCAGAGGAAGCCCAGGCCTGCGCCCAACACTGCGCCGCATAGCACCGCCAGTTCGCCGGTGCCGGCGACGTAATTGATCTGCAGGTATTCGGCGAACACCGCGTTGCCGGTGAGGTACGAGATCATGCCGAAGCTCGCGGCCGCGATCATGACCGGCACGATGGCAAGGCCGTCGAGGCCGTCGGTAAGGTTCACCGCGTTGCCGGCGCCGACCATGACGAAGGCGCCGAAGATCACGAAGAACCAGCCGAAATTGATCACGAGGTCCTTGAAGAACGGAATCACCAGCGAGGTCGAGGACACGTCGCGGCCGAGCCGGACCAGCGCGTAGGTGGCGGCAAGCCCGATCGCGGCTTCGATCAAGAGCCGCAGCTTGCCGGCGAAGCCACTGTGTGACTGCTTTGTGACCTTCAGATAATCGTCATAGAAGCCGACGAAGCCGAAGCCGAGCGTCACCGCCAGCACGATCCAGACATAGGGATTGAGCGGATTGGCCCAGAGCAGCGTCGACACCACGAGCCCGGACAGGATCATCAGCCCGCCCATGGTGGGCGTGCCCTTCTTGGAGATCAGATGCGACTGCGGCCCGTCGGTGCGGATCGGCTGGCCCTTGCCCTGCCGCAACCGCAAATGATCGATGATCCAGGGCCCGAACAGGAATACGAACAGCGCGCCGGTCACCATCGCTCCGCCGGTGCGGAACGTGATGTAGCGGAACACGTTCAGCGCGCTGCGGAATGCCCCAAACCCCGGAACGGTGTTGGACAGTTCGATCAACCAGTAGAACATTCAAAAAGTCCTATACCGCTTCTTCGTGCGCGGCCTTGTCGGGGAAGCGTTTTTCCAGCGCGCTGACAATGACCTTCATCTTCGATCCCAGCGAGCCCTTCACCATGATCACGTCACCGGCACGGACCGCTGCGACCGCCTGCGCTTCGAGCGCCGCCGAACTCTCGGCATAGCCTCCCCGCTTGCCGGTGGAAAGGGCATCCCACAAATTCCGCATCAGCGGACCACAACAATATACGAGGTCGACGCGGTTGGCCGCGACGGCCTCGGCGAGGCCGCGGTGCAGGTCGGGCCCGGTCGGCCCGAGTTCGAGCATGTCACCGAGCACGGCAATGCGCCGGCCATGCGGTCCGACCTTGGCCTGGCCGAGCACGTTGAGGGCTGCGCCCATCGAGGCCGGATTGGCGTTGTAGCTCTCGTCGATCAGCGTCGCCTCGCCATGGCCGACCTCGACGGTACGGCGGAGACCGCGACCGGTCGGCGCCTCGAGCTGCGACAGCGACAGCGCCGCGCGCGCGATGTCGGCGCCGAGCAGCGAGGCGCCTGCGAGCACCGCGAGCGAGTTCATCGCCATGTGGCGGCCGGGCATGCCGATCTTGTAGGTGATGTCGTGGTCCAGGATATCCGCATGCACCGCCGAGCAGGTCGCGTGCAGCGAGAGGTCGAGCAGCCGTGCCTCGGCGCGCTTGTCGGTGCCGAACGAGACGATGCGCGAGATGCCGGCCTTCTTGGCCTGCTTCTGCAACCGCGCGAACTGTCCATTGTCGCGGTTGAGCACGACCGCGCCGCCAGGTTCGACGCCTGAAAAAATCTCCGCCTTGGCGTCGGCAATCGCCTCGATGCCGGCGAAGAATTCCAGGTGCACCGGCTCGATCGTGGTGATGACGGCAACATGCGGCCGCACCAACTTGACCAGCGGCGTGATCTCGCCGGCATGGTTCATGCCGATCTCGAACACCGCAAAGCGTGTGCTCGCCGGACAGCGCGCCAGCGACAGCGGCACGCCCCAATGATTGTTGAACGACGCCACCGACGCGTGGGTCTCGCCCTGCGCCGACAGCACACGCCGCAGCGCCTCCTTGGTCGAGGTCTTGCCGACCGAACCGGTCACCGCAATGATCTGCGCGTTGAGCCGCGCACGCGAGGCGTGCGCAAGCTCGACGAGCCCTGCGAGCACATCGTCGACCACCAGCAGCGGTGCGTCGGCGGGAAATCTTGCGCGCTGCGCGGCCTCGACCACCGCAAGCCCGGCGCCGGCCTTCAGCGCCGTCTCGACGAAGGCGTGACCGTCATGGACGTCGCCCTTGATCGCGAAATACGCCTCGCCCGGCGCGACGGTACGGCTGTCGATCGAGAGCCCGGTGACACCGTCCGGCAGCGTGCCTTGCGTCGCGGCGCGCATCGCCGTCGCCATCGCATCAGACGTCCATAACAGCGTGCTCATGCGCCCTCCGCAGCCAAAGCGGCAGCAACCGCCTCATGATCGCTGAACGGCAGCGTCGTGCCACCTACGATCTGCCCGACCTCGTGGCCCTTGCCGGCCACGACCAGCGCATCGCCCGGCTCGAGAGCCGCAATGCCGGCACGGATCGCGGCGGCGCGGTCGCCGATCTCGCGCGCGCCCTTTGCGGTTGCCATGATCGCAGCGCGGATCGCCTCGGGCTTCTCGCTGCGCGGATTGTCGTCGGTGACGATGATGTGATCGGCATTCTCGGCCGCGATCGCGCCCATGATCGGACGCTTGCCGGCGTCGCGATCGCCGCCGGCACCAAAGATCACGACCAGCTTGCGCTTGGCATAGGGCCGCAGCGCCTGCAGCGCCTTGGCGAGCGCATCGGGCTTGTGGGCGTAGTCGACGAAGATCGGCGCGCCATTGTGCTCGCCGACGAATTCCAGCCGGCCTTTGGCGCCTTCGAGATGCTCGAGGCAGCCGAACACGTCTTCGGCCGCACTGCCGGTGCCAATCGCGAGACCCGCCGCGACCAGCGCGTTCTCGATCTGGAATTCGCCGACCAGCGGCAGCCGGATCGCGTGCCTGCGGCTATGATGTTCGATCACGAGCTTCTGGGCAAAGCCTTCGATTGCAGCGTCCGTGAGCCTGACGCCTTCGGTGGCATCGGCGTTGCGGCCGACCGTGATGATGCGCAGGCCACGTGCGCGCGCCGCATCGATCACCTCAGTCGAGCAATCATGATCGGCCGAGATCACCGCCGTGCCGCCGTCGGCGACCAGATCGCGAAACAGCCTGAGCTTGGCGTTCAGGTAGTGCGCGACATCAGGATGATAGTCCATGTGGTCGCGCGACAGATTGGTGAAGCCGCCGGCGGCGATGCGCACGCCGTCGAGCCGATACTGGTCGAGGCCGTGCGACGACGCCTCAAAGGCGAGATGGGTGACGCCATCACTTGCGATCTCGTCGAGTTGGCGATGCAGCGCGATCGGATCGGGCGTGGTCAGCGAGCCATAGACGGTGCGCTTGTCGGAGACGAGGCCGATGGTGCCGATGCTCGCGGAGGAGTGACCGAGCTGCTGCCATATCTGGCGCGTGAACGCCGCGACCGAAGTCTTGCCGCTGGTGCCGGTCACCGCAGCGATCGTCGCGGGCTGGCGCGGATAGAATTTGGCGGCGGCGAGCGCCAGTGCGCGGCGCGGATTGGGCGTCGTCACAAACGGCACGCGGAGGGCCGCCTGCGGCGGATGGTCGCCGGCAACAGCGACCGCGCCGGCGGCAATCGCCGCATCGACGAAGCGCGCGCCGTCGGTCCTGCTGCCGGCCAGCGCGAAGAACAGGTCGCCCGGCTTCACCGCACGGCTGTCGACCGCAAGCCCTCCGACAACGATCGCGTCGGCGCTCGGATCGCCCTTTGGATCGATCGTGGCATCGGCGCTGAAGAGGTCGCGAAGTCTCATGATCTTCCAGTCTGGCCGGCGCCGTTCTGGCGCCGCGTGATGATACGCCTTACTGGGTTGTTCTGGATGCCGCAAGAATAAGGCGGTCGGACGGCGGCAGGTCGAAACGCGGTTCAACGCCTAAAAGCGGCGCAATTCGGGCGATCACGTTGCCGCCGGTCGGCACCGCATTCCAGCCCGAGGTGATGAAACCGTGTGTTTCCGGCGTCGTCTGCGGCTCGTCCAGCATAATCAGAATCTGGTACTTCGGATCGTCGGCCGGCATGATCGCGGTGAAGGAGTTGAGCACCCGCTTCTTGGCATAGCGGCCGTTGATCACCTTCTCTGACGTGCCGGTCTTGCCGCCGACATAGTAGCCCTTGACGTCGGCGGTCTTGGCGGTGCCGATCTCGGCGTTGAGCCGCATCAGATAGCGCATCTTGTCCGAGGTCTCGGGCTTGATGACCCGCTTCGCCAGCGCCATCGCTTCTTGCTCGGTGCGCTTCATAAAGGTCGGCGGAATCAAATAGCCGCCGTTGACCAGCGCGTTGATGCCCATCACCGCCTGCAGGGGCGCCACCGACAGGCCCTGGCCGAACGCGATGGTCACCGTGTTCAGTTCGCCCCAGCGGCGCGGCACCAACGGGGCCGCGCTCTCCGGCAACTCGGTGCGCAGCCGGGTCAACTGGCCCATCTTGGCCAGGAAGGCCCTGTGCGCCTCGACGCCCTGGCCGAGCGCGATCCGCGCGGCGCCGATATTGGACGAGTAGGTGAACACTTCCTTGGTGTTGATGAAACGTCCGAGCGTGTGGCTGTCATGGATCGTGAACTTGCCGTAGTGCAGGTTCCCGCGCGCATCCCACATCGAGTTCAGATTGATCTTGCCGCTATCCAGCGCCATCGCCAGCGTGAACGCCTTGAAGGTCGAGCCCATCTCGTAGACGCCGGTGGTCAGGCGGTTGATGCGATCAGGATCGTGCGCTTCCTTCGGATTGTTCGGATCGAAATCCGGCAGCGACACCATCGCCACGATCTCGCCGGTGCGCACGTTGGAGACGAGGCCGGAGGCGGCCTTGGCCTTGAACTTCTCCTTCGCCTTGATCAGTTCGTCGCGCAGCGCATGCTCGACGCGCAGGTCGATCGACAATTCGACCGGCTTCTGCAGCCGGTCGGTGGCGAAGCCCGCGCGATGCAGATCGGCCAGACCGTTATTGTCCAGCCACTTCTCCATGCCGGCGATGCCCTGGTTATCGATGTTGACCAGGCCGATCAGATGGGCGACCTCGTTGCCGGTCGGATAGACGCGCTTATTCTCGCGCAGGAAGCCGACGCCGGGAAGGCCGAGGCGATGGATGTCGAGCTGCTGCTTCGGCGTGATCTCGCGCTTGAGCCAAACAAAACCCTTGCGCGACGACAGGCGGTCGCGCACTTCGCTGGTGTCGAGATCGGGCAAGGCCGCGGTCAAGAGCTCGATCGCCTCGTCCTTGTCGATGAGGCGGCGCGGCTCGGCGAACAGGCTCGGCGCCTTGACGTCGGTGGCGAGGATTTCGCCGTTGCGGTCGGTGATGTCGGGCCTGGCGGTTGCGATCGCGTCCTGCGAGGCGGTGCGGCGCGCGCCGTGGCTGTCGGCGCCGACGGCGAACAGCACCAGCCGTCCGGCCAGCACGCAATAGACCGCGGCGAAAGCGAGAATGGCAAGGCCAACGCGCGCGCGCGCCTTGGCGGCACGGTCGACATTGTTGCCGTACAGCAGCGTGCGGATCAGCCGCGCGCGCCAGGGTTCAGCCGGCTTGTTGGCGGGTGCCGGATCGGTCATGGCTGGTCCCGTCATTGCTGGTCTCCCCCGCCCTGCTCGGAATCCTCGGTGGGCGCGGGCTGGTCGGTCGCCGGCTTGTCGATCGATCCGGTCGTGCTGTCGGGCGCGGCGGCGGCCTCGATGGTGTCGATCATCGCGCCGATCGGATCGCGCGAACCGGGCCGCGTGAAGTTCGGCGGCCGCTCCGGCAGGTTCTTCAGGGAATCGTACTGGTTGGCGTTGACCGGCTTCAGCGGCAGATGACGCTCGGCGAGGCCCTGCAGCCGCAACGGTGCGTCGAGCTTGGCCCACTGCGCGCGCAAGGTGGCGATCGCGTTGCGCTGCTCGTGGATCTCGGCATTGAGCTGCAGCACGCGTTCGACGCGCGCGGTCGATTCCATCTTGATGCGGTAGACATAGGATGCCGCGAAGATCAGCATGCCGATGACGAGGAGATGGAGAAGGCGCATCGTCAGCCTCCCCGCTTCAGGTCTGACAGCCGCGGCCAGGCCGGCAGCTCGTCGTCCGCATGCACCGGCGCCGTGGTGCGTTCGGCCGCACGCAGTTTTGCGGAACGCGCGCGCGGATTCGCCGCGATCTCCGCATCGGAGGGCACAACCGGGCGCTTGGTCAGGATCTGGAAGCTCGGCGCTGACTGCGCGACCTCGGGCAGATGCCGGGAGCCGCCGGCGACCTTGCCGCGCTCAGTGAGGAAGTTCTTGACGATGCGGTCTTCCAGCGAATGGAACGAGACCACGGCGAGCCGGCCGCCCGGCTTCAGCACGCGCTCGGCCGCAGCCAGCGCCTGATGCAGCTCATCGAGCTCTTCATTGACGAAGATACGCAGCGCCTGAAAGGTCCGCGTCGCCGGATGGATTTCGTTCGGCTTGGCGCGCACGACCTTCGCGACGATCTCGGCCAGCGCCTCTGTCGTCGTGATCGGTGCGTCCTTGCGCGCGGCGACGATGGCGCGGGCAACGCCGCGCGAATGGCGCTCCTCGCCGAAGACATAGATGATGTCGGCGAGCTGTTTCTCGGAAGCGGTTGCGACCACATCGGCCGCGGAGGGGCCGCTCTGGGCCATCCGCATGTCGAGCGGGCCTCCCAGGCGGAAAGAGAATCCGCGCTCGGCCTGATCGAGCTGCATCGAGGAGACGCCGACATCCATCACGACGCCATCGACCTTCTCCACCCCCTGCGATGCGCAGACCTCGGCAAGATCGGAGAAGCGGCTTTCGACCAGCGTCAGGCGGCCGCCCGCGCCGTCGACCAGGTCGAAACCGCCTGTGATCGCAGTGCGGTCGCGGTCGATGCCGATGACACGCGTGCCGGCGACGTCGAGGAGCATGCGGCTGTAGCCGCCGGCGCCGAAGGTCGCATCGACATAGATGCCGCCGGCGCGCGGATCGAGATAGGCGACCGCCTCGCGGCCCAGCACCGAAATGTGACGCGGCGCACGCTCGCTCATGCGCCGTCCCCGGACAGGGCGGCGTAACTGGCATGCAAGCTGGCTGCGCGCCGACTCATTGCGTCTCGAATCCTCGCGCCTTGCCCGACCGTTCCGAAGAAGCCGCTGCGCAATTCCAGCGCCAACTCCCGTCCTCGGCCGCAAATCCTGATATCCGACCGGAATTGGGAGGGTTTCCATGGGATTTCGCGCAACAGCGGGGCTCAGCGTCGTTGGGCCGTCCCCCGAAACCGGTTCGGCACTTCACCTCTCAGTAACGGCACTTAACGTTAAGAAAACGTTGATGAAGGGTTAGCGGAATCGCGCGACTTTAGTCCGCATTCGAGTGATACCCTCGGCATCCTCCCGGCATCCACTCGGCCCGCGCTCCGGGCATCATTGCGCGCTCGGGAACCGGCAGGGCCGATTGCGCGGCCCGCACGGTAAAGGAATAGTAAACGCCTATTTGTTTATCCATATGTCAAAATGCTTTCTTCTGGTTCGGGTTTGAGTGATTCGTATGGCTTCTGGTTCGTCCTCGTCCGGCAACGCTGATTCGAAGCGTCAGCGCGTCCTTCCTGTTCCGAAGGGCGTGGCCGACGTGAAGACGTTCACGCCGGATTCCTCGATCGCTTCCGACGTGATCCCGTCGGTGAATTTTGGCGATCGTGCCGATGGCCGGCAGCCGGACATGATCCTGCTGCACTACACCGGCATGCCCGACGTCGAGGGGGCGATCGCCCAGCTCTGCACTGCCGGCACCGAGGTCTCGGCGCACTACATCGTGCTCGAGGACGGCCGCATCGTGCAGTGCGTGCCTGAGAGCAAGCGCGCCTGGCACGCCGGCGTGTCCGCCTGGGCCGGCGAAGACGACATCAATTCCTGCTCGATCGGCGTCGAGATCGTCAACCGCGGGCACGATTGGGGCTATCCAGACTTCCCGCTGCGCCAGATCGCGGCTGTGATCGCGCTATGCCGCGGCATCATGCTTCGCCGCAAGGTGGTCTCGCATCGCGTGCTCGGCCATTCCGACGTCGCGCCGGGGCGCAAGAAGGATCCCGGGGAGAAATTCCCGTGGCACTCGCTAGCCAATTCCGGCGTCGGGCACTGGGTGCAGCCGGCACCGATCATACGTGGCGACGCGCTGCAGCTCGGCGCGATCAGCGACAGCGTCTCCAACATGCAGGCCGCGTTCCGGCGCTACGGCTACAACGTCCCGACCAACGGCAAGTTCGACGGCCCGACCATGGAGGTCGTCACCGCCTTCCAGCGTCACTTCCGCCCCGAGCGCGTCGACGGGATCGCCGACCGCTCCACCATGGCGACGCTGCACGCGCTGCTCGAAAGCCTGCCGCCGGATGCGGCGAAGGCGGTCGCGGCGAAACAATAGCCTCTCCATCGTCATTGCGAGCCAACGGGTCACGCGAACGCGCGCCCGATGACAGGCTCCGCGAAGCAATCCATCCCTGCACCTAAGCGGACAGATGGATTGCTTCGTCGCTTCGCTCCTCGCAATGACGGATGGGATCGGCCCACCGCCTGTTCCCCCTTCTGCCAAATGCGCATGCACCACAGGAACCATTCACCACCTGCCGTCTTCTTATTTGGGGCGGTCTGAGTGGAGATTCGTCCATGTTCAAAGCACTCATCGCAGGAGCTGCCGCTATCGGCCTCATTGTCGCTCCGGCAGCCGCAGGCGCCATGTCGACCCAGGGCAAGACCACGTCGACCATGCACAAGACCCACAAAATGCACCATGCGCAGAAGAAGATGGCCCCCGGCACCACCACCGGCATGTCGAGTGGAACAACGACCGGGCAATCGACCGGCGGCGCCAAGGCAAAGACTGGTTACTGAGCACGCTGTACTCGGCTCGGCACGCTGAGATTGGTTGATGTGAGAGGCGCGCCGTCATAGGCCACGCACGAGATGAGGTGACGTCACCCCATCTCGGCGATGCGGCGCGCGTAGAGCCTCCGCAGCGGCTCGAGTTGCGTCGCGGCGGTTGCGGCAAGATACGCCTGTCGCGCTTCGGCCTTGCGGCCGAGACGGCGCAGCAGATCGGCGCGCACCGCGGGCAGCTGATCGTATCCCTTCAAGGTCCCGCGCGCATCCAGCGCGTCGATCAGATCGAGTGCGCGCGCCGGGCCGTCGACCATCGACACCGCGGCGGCGTGGTTGAGCTCGATCACCGGCGACGGGCTGATGCGGAGCAGTACCTCATAGAGACCGGCGATCTGCGGCCAGTCGGTGTCATGATAGCTCGGCGCCCGCGCATGCAGCGCAGCGATCGCGGCCTGCACCGCGTAGGATTGCGGCCGGCCCGGCATCCGCAGCACCTCCTCGACCAGCCTCACGCCTTCGGCGATCTGATCAAAATCCCACAGCGAGCGGTCCTGCTCCTCGAGCAGCACGATATCGCCGCCGGCGGTCTGGCGGCCGGCGCGGCGCGCATCGTGCAGCAGCATCAACGCCAGCAGGCCCTTGCTCTCGCCGCGCGCCGGAATCAACACGTCAAGCAGCCGCGCCAGCCGGATCGCCTCGCGCGCAAGATCGGGCCGCATCAGATCCTCGCCGGCGGTCGCGGCATAGCCTTCGGTGAAGACGAGATAGATTACCGCGAGCACGCCCGACAGCCGCGGCTCCAGCGCCTCGCGCTCCGGCACCTGATAGGGAATGCCGGCAAGCTTGATCTTCTGCTTGGCGCGCAACAGCCGCTGCGCCATCGCATCCTCGCTCACCAGGAATGCGCGCGCGACCTCGACGGTCGTCAAGCCGCACACCGTGCGCAAGGTCAGCGCGACTTGCACCTCCGGCGCAAACGACGGATGGCAGCAGGTGAAGATCAGCCGCAGCATGTCGTCGTCGAGCATCGCATCGGCCGGCTCGGGCGAGCTCTCCGCATCGAGCAGCAATTGATGCGTCAATTCCTGCTGCTTGCCGCGAAAGCTGACGGCGCGGCGGACCCGGTCGATCGCCTTGTTGCGGCCGACATTGACCAGCCAGGCACGCGGATTGGCGGGAAACTCACCGATCGGCCAGCGTTGCAGCGCCACCGCGAAGGCATCCTGAAGCGAATCCTCGGCGAGATCGAAATCGCCGACGAGGCGGATCAGCGTTGCGAGCGCCCGGCCCGCCTCGTCGCGAAACACTTTTTCGATCTGGCTCGGGGTCATGACCATCGATCGTTGCTCAGCGGCCGCGCCCGGCGACGCGACCGCTGTGTCCATCGGGAGATGACGGCGCTAGCGCGGATTATCGTAGATCATCACCGGCCTGACTTCGATCGAGCCGGTCTTGGCGCCGGGAATCCGCGCCGCGAGGCCGAGCGCGGTGTCGAGATCCTTGGCGTCGACCAGATAGTAGCCGCCGAGCTGTTCGCGGGTTTCCGCGAACGGCCCGTCGGTCGTCATCGTCTTGCCGTCACGGACCCGCACGGTGGTCGCCGTCGACACCGGCTGCAGGCCATCGCCGGCCTTGAAGTGCCCGCTCTGGATGATGGACTGGGTGTAGGCCCCGTACTCCGCCGTCACCGCCTTGCGGTCGTCAGCAGTCATGCGGCCATATTCAGCATCGCTCCGGTAGATCAGCAGCAAATATTGCATCTCATCTCTCCTCTTGATCGGCTGGATCGCCGACACCCAGTCGAACGGGCGACAGGCCAAACGACATCTTCAGGATAATTTATTTTGGCCGCTTTGGCGGGCGTTATCCGCTTGACGGGACCGACCTAAACGCCCATGCCATGGGCGTCAGTCGGCCGGACGGCCGCTCCCGCAAGCGCCGAAAGGCCGCGGGGGAGGAAAGTCCGGGCTCCATCGACATGCGGTGCCGGATAACATCCGGCGGGGGCGACCCCAGGGAAAGTGCCACAGAGAACGAACCGCTCCCTCCTCGGAGGAAGTAAGGGTGAAAAGGTGCGGTAAGAGCGCACCGCGTTTCCGGCAACGGAGACGGCATGGCAAACCACACCGGGAGCAAAACCGAATAGGGACGGCAACGCGGTTAGTTCGCGCATGCGCGATAACACCGCAGGGCGATGTCAGGCCCGCTGTCCGGGTAGGTTGCCCGAGGCAAGGTGCAAACCTTGTCCCAGAGGAATGGCCGTCGCGTACCATTCGCAAGAATGGTGCCCTACAGAACCCGGCTTACAGGCCGGCTGATATTTTGGAGTATGAGGGGCTCGGCGCAACACGCCGGGCCCCTCGCCATATCCGTCGCCACGATTGCGTCCCGTTTGCTAGAATGCCCACCTCGCGGAGGATCGCAGATGGACCTTCAGAAGATCATGGCGAAGGCACGAGACATCGCCAAGAGCAGCGGCACGATCACGACCGAGCAACTGAACGGCTTGTGCCCGAAGAGTATGGAGTCCGATGATGTCGCGGCTCTCTTTACGGCTCTGCGCGCCGAGGGAATTCGGCTCAAGGACGACGACGCAGACAAGTAGGAACCACTGTGCTTTGCCGCTATGGCAAAGCGATCGAGGCGCCAGCCGAGATTGCACAGTGGCGGATTAGCAATCCAGCGGCGTCGGCGCTATGATCCGCCGGAACTGAACGTCTCCTTCTACCCAAGATTCAAGCAATCAAACGGAGGAATGGTCATGTCGGTCGCCTGCAAGTTCGAGCGCAGCCTTCTCAGCCACGAAGAGCAAGAGACAATCCGCCTGACGCACCATCCCGCGATCTACAGCGTCGAGGCGGCCGAGCTCGAAGCCATGCGCCCACGCTTGCGCAAGATGCGCGACAAGGAACGAACGGTCGGCCGTCACAAGCAGCGCGAGAGCCGCGGCAAGGCCGAGGCGCGCGGGGCAAGCTTTCCGGGAACCGCCAAGCAAGCTTCGGAGCGCAAGCAGGTCTTCGCCGCGGCGCTGAAGCGAGTGAATACGGAACTCAAACGTCTGCACAATCTGGCAACGCGGACCGCGCATGTCGAAGCGGCCCGAAAGGCCCTCGCGCTGCACCGGGCCGCGAACTTCACGGCTCGTCCTCCGGCCGGAGACACCGCTGGCGAAGGCATGGCGCCGAAGCCAAGCGAACGCCGAAAAAAGATCGTTGCCGGCGCGAAAATCGGACGCGTATCGCAGGCGACGAAAGTCGCTCAGGCCGTGCGCGACGCGCGCGCTGGATAACCCCGGGCGAACCAACGCATCTGATCGATCCGGCGCGATGCTTCGCATCGCACCGGAATGACGGCTCGTCAGGAAACGATCTCCTGCAGCATCGCCATCAGCGCGTCCGGCGCGGTGACGTTCGGCGAGTGGCTGGCGTCGATCTCGAAATAGCGCCAGCCGGCTTCGTTTTTGATGCGCCTGGCAAACTGGCCGAACGTGTCGGCCTGTGTGGCGCGGAGGGCGTAGATATAGCTGCGCGGCAGGTTGCTCTCGCCATGCTGCAGCGTCAGCTTCTGCTCGAAGCATTTGATCGGCATGTCGACGCGGCGCGCGGTCAGCCATTCGAGGTCCGCCGGAGATGTGTCCGGCGGCGTCGGCATCGGCGGGATGCGCCAGCCGTCGCCGTCACTCGCGAGCTCACGCATGGTCTCGATGGCCGACTCGTTGAGATCGAACAGCGACTGACCGCCGCGCGGCACAAAGGCGTCGATGTAGATTAGCTGCGCAATGCGCTCGCGCACTCGGTCGGCGACGCCGGTTGCGACCATGCCGCCGTAGGAATGGCCGATCAGCACGATGTCGCGCAGGTCCTCATATGAGATGACGTTGAGCATGTCCTGGATGTGCGCCTCCAGGTCGAGCCCCTGATGCGCAAGGTGCGCGCGCTCGCCGAGCCCGGTGTAGCTCGGCGTCACCAGCCGGTGCCCGGCAGCCTGCATCAACGGATGCATCTTCTTCCACGCCCACCCTGCCGACCAGGCGCCGTGACAGACCAGAAAGGCTTTTTGCGAGTTCGCAGTCATGGGCACGTTTCCATTTCGATTATCGTTGATGGGCGGCGATTTTGAAGTGTACCCACGGCCATCGTCGTGTAAACGTCCCGGCAACGATCATAAGAACGAGATGAGGATGACCCCGGCGAGCTACGCGATCCTGTTCTTCGGCGCGCTTGCCGGCGGTTTCGTCTCCGGTCTTGCCGGCTTCGGCACCGCGCTGATGGCGCTCGGCATCTGGCTCTATGTGCTGCCGCCGACGCTTGCGGTGCCGCTGGTGCTGGTGTGCTCGGTCATCGCGCAGGTCTCGACGCTGCCGTCGATCTGGAAGAGCATCGATTTCCGCCTGGTCTGGCCGTTCGTGATCTGCGGCCTCGCCGGCGTGCCGATCGGCATCCTGCTGATCGCCCGGGCCGATCCTGAGGTCTTCAAGCTGACGATCGGCGTCTTCCTGCTGGTGTTTCCGACACTGCTGTTCCTGCAGCGCAAGCCGATGTCGATCGCCTTCGGCGGCAAATGGGCCGACGGCGCCATCGGATTTGCCGGCGGCATCCTCGGCGGACTTGCCGGATTGTCCGGCCCGCTCCCGATCTTGTGGGCAAGCGTGCGCGGCTGGGGCAAGCAGCAACGCCGCGGCGTGTTCCAGATTTTCAACTTCACCATTCTGGCGGCCGCGCTGCTGGTCCAGATCGGAAGCGGCCTGGTGAAACCCGAACTGATCTGGCTCGTGGCCTGCGCGTTTCCGGGAACGCTGCTCGGCGCCTGGCTCGGCGCCCGCCTCTATCACGCGCTCAGCGATCGCAATTTCTCCGACGTCGTGCTGGTGCTGCTGTTCCTGTCCGGCGTGGCGCTGGTGTGGAACGGGCTGGCGCCGAGATGATCAACCGCCGTCGCAAGATTGGCTGAGCCGGTCATCCGACCGGCTCGAGACCAACGCGCTCCGGAGTAGCTTCCCGGGCCGGCGTCGCGAGACGCTTGCTGAATTCGCGACGTAGCAGCCACAGGCTCAGGCCGGCTTGCAGCCACGTCGACACGATCGACAGGTACCACACGTGCTCGATCCGGAAGCCGGGCCGCGTCGACAGCCAGATCACCGGCACCGCATAGGCGAAGAGGCGCACGAACGAACTCAGCAGCACCGGGCGGGTGTTGCCGAGGCCCTGGAACATGCTGTTGCAGGTAAAGACCAGTCCCTGCGCCACCAGATTCATGGAGACGAAGTGCAGGAACTGGGCGGCGACCGCCATGGTCTCGCGATCGTTCGAGAAGCCGTCGAGCAGCAGCCCCGGCTTCCACTGCGCGAGGATAGTGATGGCGATCATCACGACAGTGCCGATCGACACCGCCTTGATGAAGGTCTCCCGCACGCGCCCACCATTGCCGGCGCCGAAATTCTGACCGGCGATCGGGCCGGCTGCGAGCGCGACCGCCAATGCCGGCATCTGGATCAGGCCGAGCACGCGCGTCCCGATGCCGAACCCGGCCTGGGCCGCCGGGCCGAAATCGCGCAGCACGTAATAGATCACGCCCATCCAGGCAAAGATCAGCGCGAACTCGCCGCCGGCCGGCAGGCCGACATTGAAGATGCGCGCCCACTGGCGGAGTTGCGGGCGCCACTGCCCGGGATCGAATCCGACATAGCGCTCCAGCTTGCGGAAATACACGAACAACATCAGCACGCCGATGAGGACGGCGATCGAACTTGCCAGACCCGCCCCGGCAACGCCGAGCGCGTGGCCGGTGCCCCAGCCTGCGATCAGCACCGGCGCCAGTGCGATGTTGATGATGACCGCAACCGCCTGCACCAGCATGCTGGGCCGCACGATCCCGGTCGCCCGCAGCGCGGACGCCATCACCTGAATGAGGAATTGCAGCGCCAGCGCCGGCATGAACCACAACAGGTAGGTGGTGCCCGCCTCGATGGTGGCCTGGTCGGCCGCGACCGAGCGCATGTAAGGACGCGACAGCACGGCCCCTGCACCCAGCGTCAACAGCCCGCACAGCACCGACAGCACGATCGATTGGTTGAACACGAGGTTGGCGTCGGTGCGGTCGGTGCGTCCCACCGCGTGCGCGATCAGCGCGACGGTGCCGACACCCAGCACCTGCATCAGCGCGTTGACGAGAAAGCCGGCGTTGCCGGCCGCAGCCACCCCGGCGACGGCAGCCTCGCCGAGACCGGCGACAAAATACAGGTCGACCAGTTGGCAGATCATGATCGTGACCATGCCGACCACGATCGGGGTGCCATCGTCAATATGTGGCTCACGATGGAGCCGCGCGTAAGGTCCTTCATTTCAATTCCATTCTCGAAATCGATCGTCGTATCCATTCCGGCGCGTGGCTGGCGGGACATCGCCCGTCAGCCACGCGCCATCGCTTACTCCGCAGCGGCCTGACCGAACTCGGTGGCCTGACGTTCGAACAGGCCGCGGTAGATACCGCCCGCCCGTGCGGCAAGCACGTCGTGCGTGCCCTGCTCGACGATCTCGCCGCGGTCGAACACCAGGATTCGATCCATGCTGCGCACGGTCGACAGCCGGTGCGCGATCACGATCGAGGTCCGGCCCTTCATCAGCCGCTCCATCGCCTGCTGGATCAGCGCCTCGGATTCCGAATCGAGGCTCGAGGTCGCCTCGTCCAGGATCAGGATCGGCGCATCGGCCAGGAAGGCGCGCGCCAGCGCCACGCGCTGCCGCTCGCCGCCCGACAGCTTGACGCCGCGCTCGCCCACCAGCGTGCCGTAGTCCTTCGGCAGCCGCATGATGAAGTCGTGCGCATTGGCAAGCCGCGCCGCCTGCTCGATCGCCTCCATGCTGGCGCCGGGCCGGCCGTAGGCGATGTTCTCCGCCAGCGTGCGGTGGAACAGGATCGGCTCCTGCTGCACGATCGCGATCTGGCTGCGCAGCGATTGCTGCGTCGCCTTGGCGATATCCTGACCGTCGATCAGGATCTTGCCACTGGTGACGTCGTAGAGCCGCTGCACCAGCTTGACGAAGGTCGTCTTGCCGGAGCCGGACCGCCCGACCAGGCCGACGCGCTCGCCCGCATCGATGTCGACCGACAGCCCGTCATAAAGCGGCAGGCGATGGCCGCCATAGTGGAACGTGACGTCGTCGAACACGATGCGGCCGCCCTGGATGTCGATCGCTCTCGCGTCGACGGCATCGACAATGCCGAGCGGCTCGCCATGGATCTGCACCAACTCCTCCATGTCGTTCACCGAACGCTGCAGGTTGTTGATGTGCATGCCGACATCCCGCAAGTAAGCGTGGATGATGTAGTAGCTGGTCAGCACATAGGTGACGTCGCCCGGCGTTGCGTGGCCCTGCGCCCATAGCAGGATGGCGCCGCCGATCACCGATGCGCGGAAGCACAGCAGCACCACCAGCTGCGCCGTCGAGGTGTGGTTGTAGCGGAACCAGGTTCGCCGCACCCGCCGGCGCCAACGGCTGATGACGCCGTCGAGCCGCATATCCTCGCGCACCTCGGCGCCGAACGACTTCACCACCGCGTTGCAGGTCAAGGCATCGGCCAGCGTGCCGCCGACCTTGGTGTCCCACGCATTGGAGACGCGCGCGGCGGGCGCGACGTATCGCACCTGGAACACCATGGTCATCGCGACATAGATCACCGAGCCGATGGCGATCACCGCGCCGAGTTGCGGCCAGTGCACGCCGAGCAGGATCATCGAGCCGACCAGCACGACGACCGACGGCAGCAGCGCCATCAGGATGGTATCGTTCAGCAGGTCGAGCGCCCACATGCCGCGCGTGATCTTGCGCACGGTGGAGCCGGCGAACGAATTGGCGTGCCAGTCGGTCGAGAAGCGTTGCACGCGCATGAAGGCCTGCTGCCCGACGTCGGACATCGTCTTCAGCGTGAACGGCACGATGGTCTGGATACCGACCAGCCGCAGCATCAGCGACAGCGCGCCGAGCCCGACGATGGCGCCGAACGCCAGCATCGCCGCATGGCGCGCGGTGGCATCCGTCGCGCCGGCGGTCAGCGCGTCGACGAGATGGCCGGAAAATACCGGCATGAACAGGTCGGCCGCGGTTGCGCCGAGGAATCCCGCGGTCACGGCGGAGGCGCGGAACGGCTGCTCCAGCCAATGGCGGAACACGAATGGCAGCACGATCCGGATCGCGGCCGGTCGCTTGGTCGTTTGAGTGGTCATGGCACATTCCGGCCACGCTTTTGCAGCGCGAGCCGGCTCCATCTGAGGCGACGTGTGGACGGAATCCGACCACGAGCGCCGCTGGAAATTGTCGATAACGTGTTGGGAAGTTTGGATGATCGGGGCAGAGACCCGATCAGCGCTGGGACCTAGTGCGCGAGAGCGCCCAGCACCATCGAACGCGGGCGCACGGTCTGCGAAACAAACGACATCATGTGCATCTCCCCGGTTCGTGAAACGATGCGCTGCTTATAAATGCATCATGCGCGATTGGCAAGATGACATCCGCGTGAGTGCGTCAATGTGTCGATCATGCAACGCTGTTCACGCAACCGGGCGTACACCGCGCGCGAAGGCGATGCGCTCAATGCGCGTCGCCGCCGCCTGCGGTCATCGACGGCGGCTTGTTGACGAACAGCACCAGGAGGCTGAGCGCGACATAGAACAGCGACAGCATCACGAAGGCATCGCCATAGCCCATCACCGCGGCCTGGCGGTGCACGATCTGCGAGAGCTGCTTCATCGCCATGATGGCGGAATCGCCCATGCCCTGCATGCGCTGGGTAAGCATGTTGAGGGTCTCGACCGCGGTCGTGTTGCCCCAGGTCACGCGGTCCTGCAGCCGCGAGATGTGCAGATCGGTGCGGTCGTTGAGCACCTCGTTGATCACGGCGAGCCCGACCGCGCCGCCGAGATTGCGCATCAGGTTGAACAGGCCGGAGGCGTTCTTGACGCGATCCTGCGGCAGCGTCGCCAGCGCGATGTTGTTGGTCGGCACCATCGCGCACATCATGCCGATGCCGCGCAGAATCTGCGGCAGCAGCAGCTCGTAGAAATCATAGTCGCGGGTGATCCAGGTCATCTGCCAGGAGCCGAGCGCGAAGGTGACGAGGCCGAAGGCGATGATGTAGCGCAAATCGACCTTCTGCATCAGCCGGCCGACCACCGGCGCCATGAAGAACATGGTGACGCCGGAGACGAACATGGTCTCGCCGATCATCAGCGCGCTGTAGCCGCGGATCTCGGCGAGATAGCGCGGATAGACATAGGTGAGGCCGTAGAGCCCGATGCCGATGCAGAATTGCAGCACGCAGCCGACCGCGAAGTTGCGGTTGTTGAAGGCGTAGAGATCGACGATCGGCTCTTCCGCGGTCAGCACCCGCCAGAAGAAGGCGACCGCCGAGACGAAGCCGATCGCGGCGCAGGCCGCGACCGAAGTGTCCTGCAGCCACTCATATTGCGGGCCCTCCTCCAGCACATATTCGAGCGAGCCGAGGAAGCCGCCCATGAAGATCAGGCCCCACCAGTCGAAGCGCTCGAGCAGCGCGAAGTTCGGCTGGTCGAAATCGACCAGTATCAGCACGCCGGTCGTGATGATGACACCAGGCACGATGTTGATGAAGAACAGCCAGTGCCACGACATCAAATCGGTGATGTAGCCGCCGACCGTCGGCCCGACCGTCGGTGCCAGCGTAGCCACGAGGCCGATGATCGGCGCCACGATGTAGAACTTGGAGCGCGGGAAGATCGTGTAGGCCGAGGCGAACACGGTCGGGATCATGCCGGCGCCGAGGAAACCCTGCAGCGCGCGCCACAGGATCATCTGCTCGATCGAAGAGGCAAACCCGCACAGCAGGCTCGACACCGTGAAGCCGAACGCCGAGATCGCAAACAGCAGCCTTGTGCCGAGCGCGCGCGACAGGAATCCGGATAGCGGGATCGCGATCACCTCGGCGATCAGATAGGCGGTCTGCACCCACGACACTTCAGTCGACGATGCCGACAGGCCGGCCTGGATCTCCGACAGCGAGGCCGACACGATCTGGATGTCCAGGATCGACATGAACATGCCGAACACCATGATGATGAAGGCAACGACCCGCTTGGGCTGGAGTCGCTCGGAGGCCGGAGCGCCGGTCATCATCGAGGGCGAAGCAGTGGTCGCGTCTGCCATGGGCTCATCGGCTCCGGGCCTCGGACTGTGTCCGAAGCTTCAAGACATCACTGCGGATGGATCATCATCGGCGAGTCGAGGTCGGTATCGGCGTCGGCATCGGCGGCGCCCTCGCGGGTGTCGACCGTGGTGTAGACCGACATGCCGGCACGCAGCAGGCCTTGCCTGGCGACGCTGTTCGGCACCCGGATGCGGACCGGCAGCCGCTGCACGATCTTGGTGAAATTGCCGGTGGCGTTGTCGGGCGGCAGCAGGGTGAACACCGAGCCCGCCGCCGGCGAGATGCTGTCGACGATGCCGGTGAACTTGCGGAAGCCGTAGGCATCGACCTTGATCGTCACCCGCTGGCCGGTGCGGATGCGCTTGAGCTGGGTCTCTTTGTAGTTGGCGTCGATGAAGACGCCGTCGAGCGGCACCACATTGCCGAGCCGCTGGCCGACATTGATGTAGTCGCCAGTGTTGACGAGGCGGTTGGAGAAGGTGCCGTCGACCGGCGCGCGGACATTGGTGAATTCCAGATCGCGCTCGGCCTTGGCGAGCTGGGTCTGCAATTCGGCAAGCTGCGCGCGGGACTCGGCCTGCTGCGCCTTGGTCACCTCGACATTGTCCTTGGCCGCATCATAGGCCGCCTGCGCGGACCGCACGCTGGCAGCGCCCTGGTCGCGGCCGGCTTCGGAGACCTCGAAGGTGGCGCGCGAGGCAAAGCCCTTGGTGCTCAGCGCCTGCTGGCGATCGAAATCGAGATCGGCGCGCTTCAAGCCGGCCTGCGCGGACACGAGCTGCGCCTGCGCCTGCTCGACGGCGCTGACGGCGGCGCCGACCTGGCGGCCGATGCGCTCGATCGTCGCCTGCTGGGTCGCGATCCTAGTGCGGGCGGCGTCGACCGCGATGCGATAGTCGCCGTCATCGATCCGGAAGATCACATCGCCGGCGCGCACCAGCGCGTTGTCGCCAGGCATGATCGCTGCGATATGGCCCGCGACGCGCGCGCCGAGCATGGTGTTGTTGGCGCGGACATAGGCGTCGTCGGTCGAGACGTAGAATCGTCCGACCATCAGGTAATAGGCGGCATAGCTTGCGGCGGCGAGCGCGAGCAGGCCGACCACGCCCATCATCACGAATTTGCGCTTGCCGGATTTCGGCGCCGCGGCGGCCGGCGAAGCGGCCGGCTGCTCGGGCGCAGAAGCGGGCGGTGCCTCGGCGGGACGCTTGTCGCCGGGTCCCTTGATTTCGGGGCCCTTGGCTTCGGGACCCCTGGCTTCCGGTCCCTTGGCTTCGTCAGCACGGCCCTGCTCGCCGAGATCGGCGGATGCGTCGCGCGCCATCGCGTCCTCGGCCGTCTCAGG
>NZ_JACMYO010000153.1 GCF_020889685.1 Bradyrhizobium oropedii | reverse complement strand
GCCGCCGTTTCCAGCGCGGTCGCGACCGCGCTCATTGCGGCCTCGGCCAATGCCGCGGCTTCCGACCGGCGCTCGGCTGCCGGCGCGATGTCGCGCGGCGGCAGTTTCGACGTACCGCGACCGAGCCAGGACAGATCGATCGGCGAATTGTCGAGCGAGGCTTCGCGCGTCAGCAATTCGCGCCAGATGTCGACCGCGGCCCGCGCCTCCCTGACATTCTCGAGAAAAGCCTGCTCGCTGTGATAGCGGCGCCAGCGCCCGGTTTCGAACAGCTCGTTGAGGTGCTCCAGCCTTTGCTCGGCAAGGCTGCACCAGCGTGCAACGATCTCCTGGCCTCTGGCCACGTCGGTCCGATGTGTCATTCAACTTGCCCGCAGGGAAAGAAACGGACGCAGACGCAACCGAACCGAATCAACTGGACGTGACACTGATATTCTGTGGAAAAGGTAAATAAAGTCTAACTAAATTCTTAATCGCGAACGGGCGATGAAAGAAGTCCGCTCTACTACGGAGTTTCTTGCCCGAACCATCGTCAAGTCATCGACTTGCACGGTGGCGATGCGCATCGCTTTCGTGCGCCGCACAGCCGGATGATCCACAGCAAACAGTCGCCGCTGCCCCGCGCCCGACATCGCGTCGCGACCGCGCGACGCCGCGTCGGCGGTGTTCGGCCAAGCCGGTGATGCGAGGGTGCCCCAGAAAGCAAAGACCCGTCCGGGGGGACAACCGGACGGGTCAAAGCCATATGGGCGCTTGGGGTGGATGGGCGCTCGCGCCTGATATAGCCGGGGAGGGATAAACCGCTCCCACACACATAAGTCGTGAGAGGAAGGCGGACGTTCAAATCGTCGGCGATTTTTTTAACCTTTGCGCCGCGCGGTTCCATCGCACCATCGCAGGCGTTCGGCAGCGAAAATCACTGCCCGGCACGGCGATTAGCGGTGGAATCGTCCGATGCGATCGACGGCACCGGTTCATTCACCGCGCGGCTCACGGAAGTGTTATTGCTGCCCGCGTCCTGTGCAGGCTGCGACGGTTTGTCCACGGCAGAAACGACGGGAGCACTGGCCGCAGCCGTCACTGCGCCGAGCGCATCCGCCTCGCCCGCCCCGAACAGATCATCACGACCTGGTGTCCCGAGATCGCGGGCCGTGCTGGTCAGGATCCTGCGCACCTCGGCGGGCTTCAATGCCGGATTGCGCTCCAGCACCAGGGCCGCGATGCCGCTGACGAACGCGGCCGAAAACGAGGTGCCCGACATCACCTGGTATTTGCCGTCAGGCACCGGCACCAGGATGTCGGCGCCGGGCGCCGCCAGCGCGACATAGCTGCCGCGGTTCGAGGCCGCCATCAGCCGGTCGCCGGCATCGATGCCGCTCACCGCGATCACGTCGGGAAGGGCGGCCGGATACAGCGGCGGCGATGTCGGGCCGCCATTGCCGGCCGCAGCAACCAGCACGACGTCCCTCGCCGCCGCGGCGGCTACGGCACGCGCGATCAAGGCGTCCTTCGGTCCGGCAAAGCTCATGTTCACGATCTGCGCGCCGTGCGCCACCGCGTAGTCGAGGCTCCTGAGCAGCACATAGCAGGTGCTCTCGGCGCCAGCAGCGGCCGCACCGAAGGCGCGGATCGCCAGGATGCGCACTTCCGGCGCGCTCCCCGTCAGCCGGACGCGCGCCGCGATCGCACCGGCAATGGCGGTGCCGTGCGCATGCGGGCCTTCCTTGCTGCCGAGCGCGTCGAACGTATCCGCGACCGTGTTCGCCAGCTCAGGATGGGCGGCATCGACACCGGAATCGATGACGGCAATGGTGACATTCATCCCACGCGCCAGTCTGTGCGCCGCCGCCAGATGAAGCTGCGCCGCCGGATATTGCGCCGGATCGCTCCCGCTCGCTGCCGGCTTCTGGTCCTGCAGCGCGTAACGGTAGTTCGGCTGCACGGAGCGGACGCTGCCGTCGCTTGCAAACTCGCGGCTCACCGCGTCGGTGGAACGATTGCCGGCGATGCGGAACAGGCCGATCGTCGCACCCAGCAGCGGGATGTTCTGCGAGGCGATCCGGGTCAGGCCGTGGCGGCGCGCGAGCGCGTCGGTCTGGACCTCCGTCAACGCGCCATCGATCTCGGCGACGAGCTCGTTCGGTACGGTTCGCGCGCCCGGCGCATCCTGAGCGCGAGCGCTGCCGCCGCTGCCGGCCCCGCCCTTCTTCGCTGCGCCCTTGCCGCCGCCGTTGACCGCGACCGGCCGCTCGGAGCACTGGCCGCGATAGCCGTCGTCGCAGTCGGCCGAGACGCGAGGCGCATAGCGTGCACCGGATGGCGGCAGTCTCGATCGCGGCCCATCGTCGGTCCACGAGGTCGCCGGACCGTGGTCTGCCGACACCGGCATGCGTCCAACGGCGCCACCGAACCCGCCGGCGGCACTTCCACCAACCCTGCCCATACCGGGATTGGCCCGCGGCCCGAACGAGAGCTGTGGCCCGCCGCCGATCGGCGTTCGCATGAAATTCTGGGCGTGGGCGGATCCGACAATACTGACCAGCAACAAGACCGCGGCCGCGACGGCCGCTCCGTTCGTCGATCTGGTCCGGCCGTTAGCGGTCATCGTGACCTCAATTCGGCGCAGAACCGTCAGCCGCCGCTTAAGGCGTTTCGACCGCCAGGCTGACGATCTTCTCTTTCTGCAAACGGGCAATCAGCGCCGCGACACTGTCCTTGTCCATCGCGCGGAACTGCAACCGGAACATTCCGCCCTTACCGTCGACGATCGCGCCCTGGTAATTGTCCAGCAGCGACGTGATGTCGGCGATCCTGGCATCCGGTGTGAAGCGCACCAACAGCCGCGTCGGCGTTGCCGCGACGCTGGCGCCGAGGTCACGGGTGATCGGCGCACCGGGAGCGACGGCCGCGCTCGGCGCTGCGGGCGCGCTGCGCTGTTCGACGGCATCGAGCGAGGCGGTCTGGAACGAAGCCGGCTGGCTGCGCATCAGCACCGCGCCGATCACGCCCGCTTGCAGCAGCACCACGAGCGCACCGAGGCTGGACGACCAGGCCAGCGTCCGCGGCGACCATTTCGAAAAGAACTCCGAGATCCCGCCCGACATCCGTGCACCCGCCGACGGCTTGCGCTCCGGCTCGGCATCGATCGCGGCAAACAGCTTCTGCATGGCGCGCGCAGACGGCGCACCGAGGCTCTCGTTAAGGCCGATGGTCTCGGCATATTCCTCGCGGATGACGGCATACTGCCGGGCCAGATCCGGATCGCTCGCGAGCGCGTCCTCGACACGGCGCACGTCACGCGCGTTCAGCGTGCCGGCCGCATGCCAGGGCAGCAGCATCTCGACATCGTCAGGTTCTTGACCCTGCACTTTCTTGTTGCTCGCAGCCATCATGGCCAACCTCGCTCGACACCGGCTGCCTTCAGCAACTCGGCAAGTTTCTTGCGCGCATAAAACAGGCGCGTCTTCACGGTGTTCTCCGGAATCCCGACGATCTCTGCGACGTCTTCCACGGATTTCTCGTGATAGTAGACAAGATCGACAATTTCCCGGTGTTCCGCCGATAGTCCCGTCAGGCACTTACGCAGCGTGTCACCCGTGTCCTTCTTCTGCACCACCGTTTCCGGATCGTCGGACGTGTCCTCGATCGCGTTCGCGGCCTCATCGTCCAGTTCGGCGTCCTTCCTTCGCCGCAGCGAAGACAACGCCTTGAACCGGGTAATCGCCAGAAGCCAGGTCGAAACGGCGGATCGTCCCTCGAATTTGCCCGCCTGACGCCACACGTCCAGAAAGACCTCGCTAATGAGATCCTCCGCCACCTGTTCGTTCCGCACGAGCCGAAGCCCGAAGCGGTACACCCTGACATGATGCCGTCCGTATAGCACCTGCATGGCGAGCCGGTCGCCTTGAGCGATCCGAGCGATCAGAATCTCGTCTGAAGCCGCCTGTGTCGCGCTCAATGGCCGTCTCGCAAAGTTGGTCTGAGGGGGGTGGTGCGTGGTTCGACGCGAGAGGCAAGATTCTTCACATTACGGCAATGTCCGGACCGCATGTGTGATCTATGACACAGTCGACGATCTCCATGAGGAAAAATCGTCGGCGACTCGGAAAACGGTATCATAATAGTGAACACTCTCGCGGACAGGCACCATCCGGCGCGACCATACCAAGGCTTTGCCGGCAAGCCAGCACCGTCGCGAAGTCGATGCCGGCGGACGCCCGGCACGATCGCTCCCGACCAGCTTCGGTGAACGGATTCCCTTTACGAAACAAGGGTGATGACCGGATTACACCGGAGCAGATTCGGTTCCGAAAGATACCAAACCTAAAGGCTTTCCCACTTAGATTTTCGCCGGATTTCAGCAATGGCGAGACCATGGGCAGCGCTGCGTCGTCACTTCCCAGCCCGATCGCGGGCGCATCGGAAAGCGGCCGTCCCAGGCTGACGGCCGAGCGCCTGGCGCGCCGGGCCCGGCAGCGCCGCCAGATCCAATCGATGATCGCCGCCTGTTTTGTGCTCGATGCCGTCGTGCTGCTGATCTACGCGCATGCCGGCACCACCTCCGTTTCGGTGGCGGCGGGCTATGCCCTGACCGGGCTCGCTTTGGTCGCCGTCTACGTGCTGCTCTCGGAGCGCGGCTTTCACGAGCGCTTCCGCGACCATTATCTGGTCGCGCCGCAATCGGCCGTCAACATGGTGAACCTGCTGGTGTTCACCTACATCGCGCCGGAAGTCGGCGTGCTGTTCCTCTGCAATCTGTTCGTGGTGTTCGGCTTCGGTGCGCTGCGCACCTCGGCCCGCCAGACCGCAATCGTCTGGACCATCATGGTGCTGGGCCTGGCCGCGCTGTTCCTCGGAACCGACAAGGCGATCGGGATGCCGACCGGCACGAAGATCGACCGCCTCGCCACCATGCTGGTGTTCGCGCTGACGATCGGGCGCTGCATGTATCTCGGCATCTTCTCGAGCTCGATGCAGCAATCGCTGTATCAGAGCGGCGTGAAGCTGAAGGAAGCTTATCGGCGTATCGAGGAGCTCGCCGAGCTCGACGAGCTCACCGGCACCTCCAATCGCCGCAGCATCATGCGCACGCTCGAGGACGAGATCGCGCGCTGCGCCCGCAATGGCAGCTCCTGCGCGGTCGCGCTGATCGACCTCGACCATTTCAAGCGCATTAACGACGTCTACGGCCATCCGACCGGCGACGAGGCGCTGCGCACTTTCGCCATCGGCATGTTCGCCAATCTCCGCAGCATCGACCGCTTCGGCCGATACGGCGGCGAGGAATTCCTGCTGGTGCTGCCCAATCTGTCGCAGGATCAGGCCATGCGCGCGCTCGAGCGGCTGCGCGCCATCATCGCCGATCTCGACTGGAGCGCGTTCTCGCCGGGTATGCGGGTGACGATCTCCGCGGGCGTCACGACGCTGAAGCCGCACGAAAACTCCGACACATTACTCGCCCGCGCCGATAGCGCGCTTTACGCAGCCAAGGCCCGGGGACGCAACCGCATCGCCAGCGCCTGAACCTTTTCATTTCCTATTCGGCGACGGAGAATCCGTCGCCACCGCTCCAGGACAGAGTCATGAGTTCGAAGCCCGCGACCGCCCCCGAAAGTCTGCTCGACGAGTTGCAGACGACCCTCGCCCACGGCACCGTCGCACGCCGTGTCGAGACGCTGCGGCGCGTGACCGACCTCTTCATCAACGGCTCGGTGAATTATTCGGACCAGCAGATCGTGCTGTTCGACGACGTGTTCCAGTGCCTGCTCGAGCACATCGAAAGCTCGGCCAAGGCCCTGCTCGCCAACCGCCTCGCCCCGATCGACACCGCGCCGCCGCAGACCATCCGCACCCTGGCGTTCGACGATCTGATCGAGGTCGCAGGCCCCGTGCTGACGCTGTCGCCGCGGGTCGACGACGACACCCTGATCGAGACGGCGCGCAGCAAGAGCCAGGCGCACCTGCTCGCGATCTCCAACCGGAAGACGCTGAGCGGCGCCGTCACCGACGTGCTGGTGCTGCGCGGCAATGACGAGGTGATCCAGAGCGCGGTCAACAACCCCGGCGCGGAATTCACCGAGCGCGGCTTCACCCGACTGGTCAGCCGCGCCGAGGGCGACGACAATCTGTCGACCTGCGTCGGCCTGCGCCCGAACATCCCGCGGCATCTCTATCTCAAGCTCGTCGCCAAGGCCTCCGACGCGGTCAGGCAGCGGCTCGAGGCCGCCAATCCGCAGCAGGCCAAGGAGATTCCGATTGCGGTGAAGGAAGCCACGCGACGCGCGCGCTCGGCGCCCGCCGCCGTGACGTCGGATACGACGATTGCGCATGCGCTGGTCAAATCGCTCTACCAGGACGGCCGGCTCGATGAATTCCAGCTCGCGGCCTTCGCCGAGGCCGGCAAGTTCGACGAAACCAATGCCTCACTTGCCGCGCTCACCAACGTCTCGGTCAGCATCGCCGAGAACATGATGATCGAAACCCGAGCCGAGGGCGTGATGATCCTGGCCAAGGTCTCCGGCCTGTCATGGTCGACGGTGCGAGCGATCATCAATCTGCGCGACGAAATCTCGGACGCCGAGCCGACCGATCTGCAAGCCTGCAAGGACACCTATGAGCGGCTGCGGCCATCGACCGCGCAGCAGGTGCTGCGCTTCCATCGCATGCAGCAGTCAGCGCCCGCGGCCTAATAACGTAGCGCCCGCTTCCCCATCAGCGCGCCGACGCTTGCGACGATCGCCGTCGCCAGCGTGTACCAGGTGGCGACGAACAGCGGCGAGTCATCGGTGCAATGCGACGCGTAGACGGTTGCAGCGAGCCCTGCCGAGAGCAGGCCGGCCACCGCTCCCGCAACCGCCGGCCGCGCCGGCGCGCCCTGTCGCAGCCCGTAGAACGCACCAATCAGCAACGGCAGCGACATCGCGGGGATCGCGGACATGCACGCCATCGAGTTCTTGCCGATCAGGCGCGTCATCATCGGCGTCCGCTGCGGCATCATCATCTCGCCGCTGATCGCGGCAACGAGGATGCCGGCGGGAATCAGCAGCCACCAGCCGAAGCCGCGCAGCGAGGCCTCCGGCCGCGCCAGATGCAGGCTAACCGCGATCGCCGAGGCGGCGAGCGCCAGCGTCACCGCAAACTTCAGGTCGAAGAACGGATTGTGCATCGCGGTCATCACGTCGGGCCGCACACCGAGCTCGGCGAAGAAGATCAGTAGCGAGATCGGCGCCGCGGCCAGCAGTGCCAGCATCAGCGCAAGACCGATCGGACGCGCACGATAGGCGTTGTCGGCGGTAAGGGTTCGAATGAGTTGATCGGTATCCATGCTCATCGGTCCCGTAATTTCGCGGTGAGGCTCGCAAGCCCGCGATGCAGGGCGACCCGCACCGCGCCCTCGGTCATCGCGAATTTCGCAGCGGTGTCCTTGATCGAGGTGCTGTCGACCGCGATCGATTGCAGCACGTCGCGCTGCCGCGCGGGCAACGCCTGCAACCGGGCGGTGACCTCGCCGGGAGACGCCGTCGGCTCCGGCGTTTCGCCCGGCAGTGTCTCGGCGAAGTCGTCGATGTTGACGAAGATGCGCTTGCCGCGGCGGCGCAGCGCGTCGATCAGCTTGTTGCGCGCGATCGCGAACAGCCACGGCGCGAACGGGGCGTTCGCGTCCCAAGTCTGTCGTTTCAAATGTACCGCCAACAAGATGTCCTGCACGATGTCCTCGGACTGATCGACCGGCTGTCCCGCGCGCGCCAAGCCGCGTCGCGCCGCAGCACGGAGTACCGGCGTGACGGCCTTGAGCAGGCGATGGTACGCCGCGTCATCGCCTGAAATGGCCGACCGCATCAGGTCGGTCCATTCATCCTCACGTTCGCGCACGCAGGCTCCTGAATTGCAATTCGGCCGATCTTTCAGTTCGTTACGCGGCAAGCCAAGACATCACGAATTCGTGATAACCATCCTCCGGCAAGACCGCGCCGAGCATCAGCCACAAAGAATCGCTCCGGCGGGTTTCCAGACGCCACGGCTCATAACACCGATCGGTCCGACAAGCATCGGGGCTGCCGCCGTCGACGACCGACTGGGACGAAATTGCCCAGCTTTCGCCCCCTGATGCCCGAAGATTCCCTTTTTTTGCCCCGGTGTGGACACGCACGGGGGTCTCATTTCGCGTTTGGGACGGGCGAAATGGGGAGATCATCAGAATGAAGATCAAAGCCAGCGGGCGCTTGGCCTTGATGGTTGCGACAGGGCTGACCGGGCTTCTCGTGGGTCTCGCAGCTCCATTGCCGGCGCATGCGGCCGGAACGGACGCATCAGCGGCGAAATCCGACAGCGCAACGACCGACAAGTCCGCGCAGCAGAGTTCGCGGCATGGCCGGCGCCATGCGCGCCAACATTCATCCAAGACGGCGGACAAGACCGCCGAAAAATCCGAGAGCAAGAAGGCCGCCGGCAGCGATGCAGGCAGCGTGACGGCGGCGGGCATGCCCGCCACGGTCGCAAATGCCAACGCAGAACTGACCTCCGGCGACGACAATGCGACGGCGACGCCGGTCAAGGCCAATGCGCTGATCGCCGCGGCCGACAAGCCCGCTGACCAGCAGTCCGACGGCAGCGTGGTCGCGTCCGACCAGCTCAACGACGTCGACCGGGCCTTGCAGCAGGAGCAGCCGGCGGAACCGCCGCAATCGGTTCAACCGCAAACCGCCCAGCAGGAGACACCCCCGGCGCAGCCGCCGACCGTCGCCGTAGCTGCACCCAAGCCGGCCCCGGTTCTGGCGAGCAGCGACAGCGCGAGCCTGGACCAGACCTCGCTGATCGGGAAGATCTTCATCGGCTTCGGCGCCTTGCTCACGATGGCTTCCGCCGCGCGCATGTTCATGGCCTAGCCGGGAACGCTCACGGCGTGCGGCGCGGAGTGCGCCGCACCGCGGCCCAAAGCCTCGCTTCAGCCACTTGAAGCGCATCCCGTCAGCGGGCACATTGCCCGGCAAATCAGGCACGGGGTTTGCGTCATGGCTACGTTCGAATTCATCATCGTCGAAAGCAAGGGACCGGTCGGCGTCATCACGCTGAACCGGCCGAAAATGCTGAATGCACTGTCGTTCGGCGTGTTCCGCGAGATCGCCGCGGCGGTCGACGATCTCGAGGCCGACGACAAGATCGGCTGTATCCTGATCACCGGCAGCGAGAAGGCCTTTGCCGCCGGCGCCGACATCAAGGAGATGCAGCCGAAGGGCTTCATCGACATGTTCAACAGCGATTTCACCGCCATCGGCGGCGACCGGGTCGCCCGTTGCCGCAAGCCGACCATTGCGGCCGTTGCGGGCTACGCGCTCGGCGGCGGCTGCGAGCTTGCGATGATGTGCGACATCATCATCGCCGCCGATACCGCCAAGTTCGGCCAGCCGGAAATCACCCTCGGCACCATCCCGGGCATCGGCGGCACGCAGCGCCTGACCCGCGCGATCGGCAAGTCGAAGGCCATGGACCTTTGCCTCACCGGACGGATGATGGATGTGGCGGAGGCCGAGCGCGCGGGCCTCGTGTCGCGGATCGTTCCGGCCGACAAGCTGATGGAAGAGGCGCTCGCCGCGGCCGAGAAGATCGCCTCGATGTCGCGTCCGGCCGCCGCGATGGCCAAGGAAGCCGTCAACCGCGCGTTCGAGACGCCGCTTTCGGAAGGCATGAATGTCGAGCGCAACCTGTTCCACTCGACCTTCGCGCTCGAGGATCGCTCCGAGGGCATGGCGGCCTTCATCGAGAAGCGCAAGCCGGTCAACAAGAACCGCTAACCCGTTCGGCTCCGCTGCAATGCTGCGGTGACG
This sequence comes from Bradyrhizobium oropedii, assembly GCF_020889685.1. Classification (GTDB taxonomy): domain Bacteria; phylum Pseudomonadota; class Alphaproteobacteria; order Rhizobiales; family Xanthobacteraceae; genus Bradyrhizobium; species Bradyrhizobium oropedii. The sequence goes on along the minus strand of NZ_JACMYO010000153.1, from coordinate 11,122 downwards.
AGCGCGCGATAGGCGCGCTCGTTGAAAAGTGTCGGCTTGTCGAGGCCGAGCCGCGCCAGGCATTCGCGGTCGGCGGCATCAGGCGGATGCCGCATCCCCTGCCACAGCAGGCCGGCGAGTTGCAGCGGCGTACGCTGCGCTTGCTGCAATATCTGGAGGGCCGGAATCAGCCGCTGCTCGACATCGGTGAAGTCGCTGCCGAACGGAAATGACGGCAGCAGCCCGGCGTCGCGCGCGGGCTTCAGTGCATCGCTGATGCGTTCCGGAAAGTTTTCGCGATGAGCCGCAGGAATCTCATGGCCGTGCGGCAGCTTGCCGGCGTCCTTGGCCTGCCGCATCAGCTCGCTTTGAAAGCGGGAGTCAGACACCTGCAACATCGCGGCGACGACGTCAGCATCGGATTTCCCGCGCGTATCGGCCACTCCATATTCGGTGACGAAGATATCGCGCAGGTGCCGCGGAATGGTCTCGTGACCGTAGGACCAGCGGATGTTCGATTGCGGCTGCTTGCCGGACTGATGGGTCGCCTCCAGCGCCAGCACCGAGCGCGCCCCCTCGAGCGCAAAGGCCTGCGCGACGAAATTATACTGGCCGCCGACGCCGCTCACGACCTGGCCGTTCTCGAGCCCGTCCGAGATCGCAGCCCCCAGCAGCGTCGCCATCATCGCGTTGTTGACGAAGCGCGCATCGACGCGGGCACGGCGCTTGCCGTCCTCGTCGCCGAAGATCTCGTTGGTGAAGGACACCGGCATCATCTGGATTCGCGCCTGCTGCTCGGGCGCCATCTCGCGCAGCGCGCGGTAGAAGGATTGCGGCCCCAGGAAGAATGCGCCGTGCAGGATCACGCCGTCGACGTCGCGCTTCAGGATGCCGGCATCGATCAGCCCAAGGAACGCCTCGAACAGCATCTCGCTGACGCCGTAGAGCCCCTTCTCGAACGGCCCGGTCTCGGCCGCTGCGAGTTGTTCGGTCCCCGGCGCAAGGCGCTTCATGATGCCGTGGAATTGCACATTGTCGCGATGCCGGACCACCAGCCCCTGTGCCAGCGCATCGCCGACCTGCCCGATCCCGATCTGCAACGTGCCGCCGTCGCGGACCAGACCCGCGGCATGCAATCCGATCGCATATTTGGTGTCGCTGATCGGCTCGGAGGGCGGTGCGAACAGCGGGAAGTCGGTGTCGGGACTGTCGAGCACCGCGGCGAATTCATCCGCCGGCAGATCGCCGGCGCCGGGCATGAACGGCAGCTCGGAATTGACCTGGCCGATCAGCTTGAACGACGCCCGCCCCTGCGCACGGGCGCGCAGCACGTCGAGCGTCGTGTCGGTGTTGCAGCTCAGGCTGTAGCGCGGCACGCCGTCGACGACACGCTTGGCGACCAGCTGAGGAACGACATTCAATCCGCGCGACAACAGATATGAGGCCGCATGGGTGTAGTTGGCGGAAATGTAGTTCTGCTGAGCGAATGGCTGATACAGCCACTGCCCCGCGAGGAAGAAGAATTCGATCACCTTGATGTTGGGCGGAAGCGCGCCGTGATGCAGCGCATCCGCATAGGCCAGATCCGGATAGCGGCCGAACAGGCGATCGATCACCGGGCCGATGAAGCGCTGCTCGATCAGGTTCTTCGGCCGCGGCTTTTCCAGCGTCAGCGCCGAGAACAGCGTCAGATTGATGGAGCGGTCGGCGACCGCCCGCGCATAGAGCGCGTTGACGATGTGGTTGGCCTTGCCGAGGCCAAGCGGCAGCCCGACCACCAGTTCGGTTCCGACGTCACGAACGATGTGCTCCGCGATCGCCTCGGGGTCGGAGAAGAATATGGGCATCAGCAATGGACCCGGAGGAGACAGTGGATAACCGGCCTCACTGAATCGGCGGCCGGCGGTTCGAACTTATACTTCATATGACAGTTGCGTTCGCCTGTGACGTACCGGCAACAGACAAGAAGCGAAATGATGTGCAGATGTCGTGCGGCGGTTTGCCTGTGGCCGTCATGGCCCGTAAACAGGTAGACGTGTCGACGGCGTCTGCGGGTGCGGACTGCCGGGGGTTTGGTTGCGGGATCACATGGTTGAGCGTGCCGCTGATATTGGCGATGTAGCGAGGCGCGTGCTTTTGTCGGGCATCGGCCTTGGCGCATTGGCATGCGCGCTGCTGGCCGACACCGCCGCCCGCGCCGAGAGCCTGCCGGAAGCGCTCGTCAAGGCCTATCAGACCAATCCGCAGCTCAACGCCGAGCGGGCGCGCCAGCGTGCGACCGACGAGAACGTGCCGCAGGCGTTGGCCGGCTACCGCCCCCAGATCAGCGCCGGCCTCTCGGTCGGCCTTCAGGCGGTGCGCGACCAGCTGCCCGGCAACGTGATCCAGGGCGCAACGCTGAAGCCGTGGCAGATCGGGGTCACGGTGACCCAGACCCTGTTCAACGGCTTCAAGACCGCCAACAGCGTCCGCGTCGCCGAGTTGCAGGTGCAGTCCGGCCGCGAGGCGCTGCGCAATGTCGGCCAGGGCGTGCTGCTCGACGCCGTCACCGCCTATACCAACGTGCTGGCCAACCAGACCCTGGTCGAGGCGCAGCGCTCCAACGTCGCCTTCCTGAAGGAGACCCAGGCGATCACCCAGCGCCGCCTCAATGCCGGCGACGTCACGCCGACCGATACCGCTCAGGCCGAGGCCCGGCTCAACCGCGGCCTCGCCGACCTCAATGCCGCCGAGGTCAACTTCGCGATCAGCCAGGCCACCTATGCACAGGTGGTCGGCAACGCGCCCTCCCAATTGCGGCCGGCCGAGACCACCGACCGGCTGCTGCCGCGCAGCCGCGAGGACGCGCTCGCATTGGCGCTCCGCGAGCATCCCGCCGTGACCGCGGCAGGCTTCGACGTCGACGTCGCATCGACCTCGATCCGCGTTGCCGAGAGCAGCCTGATGCCGAATGTCTCGGTGCAGGGCAGCGTCAGCCGCGCCCGTGACACCGACTCCACGCTCGGCACCTTCGGCACCGATCAGGCTTCGGTGATCGGCCAGGTCACCCAGCCGATCTACGATGGCGGCACCGCGGCATCGCAGACCCGGCAGGCCAAGGAAGTGGCGGCGCAGAGCCGGCTCGTGCTGGATCAGGTGCGCAATCAGGCCAAGACCGCCGTGGTCAGCGCCTGGGTCGCCAATGAGGGGGCCAAGATCGCGGTGTCGGCCTCCGAGTCGGAGGTAAAGGCCGCGGAGGTTGCGCTGGCTGGTGTCCAGAAGGAAGCCGCGGGCGGCCAGCGCACCACGGTCGACGTGCTCAACGCCCAGCAGGATCTGATCACGGCGCGGGCGCGGCTGATCGGGGCGCAGCGCGACCGTGTGGTCGCCTCCTACACGCTGCTCAGTGCGGTCGGGCGCCTCGACGTCAAGACGCTCAATCTCAAGACGCCGGACTACCTGCCCGAGGTGCACTACCATCAGGTCCGCGACGCCTGGCACGGCCTGCGCACGCCGTCGGGACGATAGGTCTTGTGGAACCGTCCGCACGGCGAACCGACCCTTCCCGCCCGCTCTCTCCGCCGATAGCCTCCCGGCCCGCCGGCGAGCGATAATGCCGGCGCGCGGATCACGCGCACAACAGCCGAGCACGCAGGGAGACGTCCTATGATGCTGGCTTCCATCGCAGCCGGAGCGACCATGACCAGCAGCAACGCATTTTCCAAGGCAGCGCAGCCATCGACCCCGGTGAATTTCGACGTGCCTGCCGGTGCGTGTGACTGCCACACCCACATCCATGGCGACCCTGCCAAGTTCCCGTTCTTTGCCGGCCGCGTCTACACGCCAGAGCCGGCCTCGCCGGAGGAGATGAGCGCGCTGCACAAGGCGTTGCACGTCGAACGCGTGGTGATCGTGACGCCGAGCGTCTACGGCCCCGACAATTCGTCGACCCTGTTCGGCATGACGGCCCGCGGGGCGACGGCGCGCGGCGTCGCCGTGATCGACGACAAGACCAGCGAGAGCGATCTCGATGCCATGCAGAAGGCCGGCTTCCGCGGCATCCGCCTCAACCTTGCGACCGGCGGCGTCAACGATCCCAATGTCGGACGGCAGCGCTTCTCGGCCGCAATTGAACGGATGAAGGCGCGCGGCTGGCATGTGCAGCTGTTCACCAGCCTCGCCATAATCTCCGCGATCAAGGACCTGGTCGCCACCGCGCCGGTGCCTGTCGTGTTCGACCATTTCGGCGGCGCCGAGGCCGCGCTCGGCACGGGCCAACCGGGATTTGACGACCTGCTCGCGCTGGTCAAATCCGGCAAGGCCTACGTCAAGATTTCCGGCGCCTACCGCGCCTCCAGGCTCGCGCCCGACTATGCCGACGCAACGCCGCTGGCGCAGGCGCTGATCGCGGCCAATGCCGAGCGCATCGTCTGGGGCACCGACTGGCCGCAACCGGATTCGGTGACGCCCCAAGGCAAGAAGGTCACTGACGTGACGCCGCTGTATCAGATCGACGACGGCCGCCTCCTCAACCAGCTCCCGGTCTGGGCGCCGGACGCAATTCGCAAGACCATCCTGGTCGACAATCCGGCGCGGCTCTACGGCTTTACCTGACGTTGTCCTTCGGCCGGCGCGAAAAATAGGAGATCAGGACCGGCAGCGTGATCAGGATCACCAGCGGCGCCACCATCATGCCGGTGACGACGACGATGGCGAGCGGCTTCTGCACCTGCGAGCCGATGCCCTCCGACACCGCCGCCGGCAACAGGCCGATGCCGGCGACGACGCAGGTCATCAGCACCGGACGAAGCTGCAATTCGCCGGTGCGGATCACCGCACGCATCCGGTCGTAGCCTTCGTCGATCAGCTGGTTGAACTGCGACAGGATGATGATGCCGTCCATCACCGCGATACCGAACAGCGCGATGAATCCGATGGCCGCCGACACGCTGAACGGAATCCCGGAGATCAGAAGCCCGAGCACGCCGCCGAAGATCGCCATCGGGATCACGCTCATCGCGAGCATGGTGTCGACCATCGAGCCGAAATTCAAGAACAGCAGCACCGCGATCAGCACGAGGCTGATCGGCACCACGACCGACAGCCGCTTGATCGCGTCCTGCAAATTGCCGAACTCGCCCACCCATTCGATACGCGAGCCGGGTGGCAACTGGACCTGCTCGTTGACCTTCTGCTGCGCTTCCAGGATCGCGCTGCCGAGGTCGCGGTCACGCACCGAGAACTTGATCGGCAGATAGCGCTCCTGCTGCTCGCGATAGATGTAGGCCGCGCCGGAGATCAGCTTGATCGAGGCCACTTCAGAGAGCGGGATTTGCGTGACCCCGCCATTCGGATTCGCTGCCCCGATCCGCAGATTCTGGATCGCCTCCGCGGTCTTGCGATATTCCGGCGCAAGGCGGACGATGATCGGAAAGTGCCGGTCGCTGCCAGGTTCGTAGAGATCGCCCGCGGTGTCGCCACCGACGGCGACCTTGATCGTGGCGTTGATGTCGCCCGGTGACAGGCCGTAGCGCGCCGCCCGCGCCCGGTCGACGTCGATCTGGACGGTCGGCTGGCCGAGCGAGGTGAACACCGCGAGGTCGGTGACACCTTGCACTGTCGCCAACACGGATTTGATCTTGTTGGCGGTGTCGGTCAGCGCCTGCAAATCGTTGCCATAGAGCTTGATCGAGTTCTCGCCCTTCACGCCGGACACCGCCTCCGACACGTTGTCCTGCAGGTATTGCGAGAAGTTGAATTCGACGCCAGGGAACTTGTCCTGCAACTGCGCGAGCAATTGCGCGGTGAGCACGTCCTTGTCATGCGTGCCCGGCCATTCGCCGGCCGGCTTCAGCGGCGCGAAGAATTCAGCATTGAAGAATCCGGCGGCGTCGGTGCCGTCGTCGGGACGGCCGTGCTGCGACACCACCGACACCACCTCGGGACGGCTGCTGATCAGCTTCCGCATTTCGTTGACATAGGCGTTGCCTTCCTGCAGCGAGATCGTCGGCGGCAGCGTGGCGCGGATCCACAGATTGCCCTCTTCCAGCTTGGGCAGGAATTCGAGGCCGAGGAACCGCACGAAGATGATGGTCATGACCACGAGGCCGGCCGCACCGGCCATCACGATCTTGCGGTTGCCGACCGCCCAGTTCAGGGTCGGCAGGTAGATCGCATCGAGCTTCTTGACGATCCAGGTTTCGGTTTCGTGAATATGCGCCGGCAGGATGATCGCGCTCAGCGCCGGCGTGATCGTGAACGTCGCCAGCAATCCGCCCGCCAACGCATAGGCATAGGTTCGCGCCATCGGCCCGAAGATGTTGCCCTCGACGCCACCCAGCGTGAACAGCGGCAGGAACGCGGCGACGATGATGGTCGCGGCGAAGAAGATCGAGCGCGATACGTCGGCCGCCGCCGACAGGATCGCATGGCTCTTCATCCCCATCACCGTGTCGTCGGAAATGTGGCTTCGCTCGTCTTCCGACAGCGCGGTGGTCTGCGACAGCCGGCGGAAGATCGCCTCCACCATGATCACGGTGGCGTCGACGATCAGGCCGAAATCGATCGCGCCGACCGAGAGCAGATTGGCGGATTCGCCGCGCAGCACCAGGATGATCACGGCGAAGAACAACGCGAACGGGATCGTCGCGCCGACGATCAGCGCGCTGCGCAGGTCGCCGAGGAAGATCCACTGCAGCAGCACGATCAGCAGGATGCCGACCACCATGTTGTGCAGCACGGTGTGGGTGGTGAGCTCGATCAGATCCTTGCGGTCGTAGATGCGCTCGATCTTGACGCCCGGCGGCAGGATCGAGGAATTGTTGATCTGGTTGACCAGTTGCTCGACGCGGGCAATGGTCGGCGAGCTCTGCTCGCCGCGGCGCATCAGCACGATGCCCTGCACGATGTCGTCGTCATTGTCGATGCCGGCGATGCCGAGCCGCGGCTTCTCGCCGATCGTGACGGCGCCGATGTCCCTGACCAGCACCGGATTGCCGCCCGATTGCGAGATCATGGTGTTGGCGAGATCGTCGATCGAACGGATCAGACCGACGCCGCGCACCACGGCCGATTGCGAACCGATGTTCACGGTGTTGCCGCCGACATTGATGTTGGCGTTGGACACCGCCTGCAGCACCTGCGGCAGCGTCAGGCCATTGGCGACCAGCTTGTTGAAGTCGACCTGGATCTCGTAGGTCTTGGTCTTGCCGCCCCAGCCGGTGACGTCGATCACGCCAGGCACCGCGCGGAAGCGGCGTTGCAGCACCCAATCCTGCAACGTCTTGAGGTCGAGCACGCTGTAGTTCGGCGGCCCCTTCAGCCGGTAGCGGAAGATCTCACCGATCGGGCTTGTCGGGGAGATGCCGGGCTGCACGTTGCCGGGCAGCGGCGCGAGCTGCGACAGGCGATTGAGCACCTGCTGGAGCGCCTCGTCATAGGTGTAGTCGAAGGAGAACTGCAGCTTGACGTCGGAGAGGCCGTACAGGGAGATGGTACGGATGGTCTTGAGATTCTTGATGCCGGCGACCTGGGTCTCGATCGGGATCGTGATGTAGCGCTCGATCTCTTCGGCCGAGAGACCCGGGCTCTGCGTCACGATGTCGACCATCGGCGGGGTCGGATCGGGATAGGCCTCGATATTGAGCTGCTTGAACGCAAGCAGGCCGCCGATGATGACGACGACGAACATGGCCACCATCAAGTAGCGGCGATTGACGGCAAGGGCGACGAGGCGATCCATTCAGATCGGCACTTTCAACGGAGAGGATTTTTCTTGGTGAGCATGGTCTCCGCGCAAACGCGTTCCGCGTTTGTCGCGAGGGAAAGCCGGTTCCCACTTTTCCGGATCATGCTGCTAGGTACCTGATGCGGCGCGGTCGATGAAGAGGCTTCCCTTCGTCACGATCTGCTCGCCCGGCTTGAGATTGCCGGCGACCTCGACGAGGTCGCCATTGATGAGGCCGGGTTTGATCTGGCGCAGCTCGATGGTCTTGTCGTCGGCCTTCGCGACCCAGACGCGAACCTGATCGCCCTCGTAGATCAGCGCCTGCTTCGGCACGCCGACCGCCGGGTGGTCGCCCTTCGAATACAGCGTCACATTGGCGAACATCTCGGGCTTCAGCCGATTGTCGGCGTTGTCGATGGTGGCGCGGACCAGGAGCCGGCGCGAGGTCGCGTCGATCGCGGCGGCGACATAGTTGACCCGGGCGTTCAGCACCTTGCCCGGCAGCGCCATCACGCTGAAGGTGAGGTCCTGCCCGACCGCGACATTGTCGGCGTCGGATTCGCGGACGAAGGCGATCAGCCAGACCGTCGAGAGATCGCCGATCACATAGACCGGGTCGCTGGCGCCGGTCGAGACATACTGGCCGGGGCCGGCCTTGCGCTGGACCACGGTGCCGCCGATCGGCGCGAACACCGTCGTCTCCGGATTGAGGCGGCCCTTCTGCTGCAAGGTGGTGATGGCTTCGTCGCCGAAACCGAGGATGTGCAGCTTGTTCTGCGCGGCTTCCAGCAGCGTCTGCGCCGAGCGCGCGTCGTTCTGCGCCTGCACCAGCGTCGCCTGCGCAGTCTGATAATCCTTCAGCGGGATCGCCTTGCCTTCGGACAGGTCCTTGGCGCGCTTCTCCTGGATCTGGGCCAGGTCGAGCGCCGACTGGGCCTTGTTGAGGCCGGTCATCGCGGCGACGTAATCGTTCTGCGCCTGCACGGTGTCGGCCGCTTCGATCACGAACAGCGGCTGCCCCTTCACCACGGTGTCACCAGGCCGCACAAGGAGGCGGGTGACCCGCCCGGTATAGGGCGAGTAGACCGGGGTGGAGCGGTCCTCGTCGATCCCGATCTTGCCCTCGGTCACCAGTTCGGAGCGGAAGGTGTGCTCGGCCACGGTCTGGAAGGTCAGGCTGGCCCACTCGGCCGGCGACGGCGCATAGCGCGTGCCGCCCTTGCGGGATTGGCTGGAGACTTCCGACGGTGACTGCTTGTCCGAGCCGAAACGGGTGTAGCCATAGGCGCCCGCGCAGGCGACCACCAGCACCGCCGTGGCCACGAGCAGGCGCGGGCGGCTAAAGCTCTGCATTCGCTTGATAAACTCTTTCAGCATGCGGTCCGCGGGGTCGATCGTTGCAGCTTCCGGCGGGACAACCCCAGCGGTGCGCTAATAGTGCCGAATTGGCGTTTCAAACAACCTAAAAATCGCACTTCGGCGGTGCGCGTCGTTAAAGTTCGGATAGCCTGAACGGCGACTGAATGTCTCATCCGGGAAACTCCGGGGCAGCAAACCCTGGGGCGGGAAACTCAGCAGGATGGCTGCCGAGCGGCGTCGCCGGACGGGACCAATGGGCCGGGGTGCGCGACAGGATCGCGGCGTGCCGGACCGAACTCAGCGTGCCAAAGCCGGACGGAAGCCGCTCCATGAAGGGCTGCACCGCATCCGCCTTCAGGTCTTCGGTGGCAAGGCCCCCTTCGAGGCGGCCGAGATTCCACAGCCAGCGCCCGGTCTGCGCCAGCGACACCCGGACGTGCCAACTGCCGCCCTCGCGCGCCTGGCGGGCCTTGGCCATCATGGCGCCGAACGCCATGAAATATCCGGTGGCGTGGTCGAGCATCTGGGCCGGCAACTCCTTCGGCCCTTCGACGCCGGCTGCCTGCCCTTCGGCATGATTGAAGCCGGTCGTGGTCTGCACCAGCGAGTCGAAGCCGCGGCGCTCCGCCCACGGTCCGGCATGGCCATAGGCCGAGAGCGTCACATAGACGATCCCGGGATTGATGCGGGCTGCTTCCTCAGGCGAGAAGCCGAGCCGCGCAATCGCCTGCGGGCGATAGCCCTGCGAGAGAACATCGGCCTGCGCCAAGAGACCACGCATCACGCCTCGCCCCGCCTCGCTGCGTAGTTCGAGGAAACTCGTCAGCTTGCCGCGGCCGGTGTCGATGGTGAGCCAGGGGATATCAGGCAAATCGGGACCGGAGATCAGCAGCACATCGGCGCCATGCGCCGCGAGCATGCGGCCGGCAACGGGACCTGCGATCACGCGCGACAGGTCGAGCACACGGATGCCGGCCAGCGGCCGCTTCCCCGCGGGCCACGGCTTTGGCGCGGCCTCGCCGATCTTCTCGATCGAGATCAGCGGCAGTTTTGCCAGCTCCTTGGCATGCGCCGTCGCCGACCATTCGTCATATGAGCGCATCAGGGCGACGACGCCGCCGGCGGCATAGGCCGCGGTTTCGAACGCCTCGCCATCCCATTGCAGCAGCGCCGCCTGGACATCGTCACGCTCGGCGTTGCAGCCAAGCACCTTGCAGACGGCGTCGCGATGATGCGGGAAATTGGTGTGAAGGCGGACGAAGCGGTTGTCGCGCGTGCGGTAGACGCCGGCGATCTTGTCCCAGGCCGGCGGCGGCGGCCTGTCGTCGACGCGCAAATAGCGCTCGCTGCGGCATTCGACCACCGCATGGCGGATGTCGACCGTGACGTCCTGCTGCTCGCCGCTGCGGGCTTTCCAGATCTCGGCTGCCGCAAGGCCGGCTGCGGCGATCGGAGCCTGCGCTGCGGCTGCGACTCGAAACGACGACGGCAGTTGCGGCTCGCTGCCGCTCAGCGTGACCGCATCGAGCGCGGACGGTGTGCCGCCGGCGCCGGTCCAGATGTCGGCAAGGATGTCACGGACGGCTTGCATGCGCATTCCTGTTTGCGATTGTTCTATGCCCGAGCATGATGACAGAAAGGCAATGCCCCGACCTCAACCTTCATACCTTGTTTGGGCATGATCTTTTCGGAAAATCGCTGCACACTTTCCGGATCATCATGCCTTCTCCCGACCCGAACAGGAGTTGCAATGGCTGCCATCGATCCCCTCACCGCCGGCGGCGTCTTCCTCGCGACCGCGGCGACCGACGCGGTCTATGTGATGTTCACCTCGGCGGTCGTCGCGCGCAAACGCGTGCCGGCAGCCACCTGGAGCAGCGTCTGGTACGTGCTCTCGTCCTATGCGGTGATCAGCTACACCGAGAACTGGCTCTATGTCGCCTTCGCTGCGGCAGGCTCCTGGGTCGGCGCCTATGCATCGATCACCTTCCTGCACCGCCCGCCGGGCGGACCACCGGTGGGTGCGGCGGTGGAATAGTTGGTTGGAGCGCTCGACGCTCAGCACCGGCGTCGTCCCTG
>NZ_JACMYO010000152.1 GCF_020889685.1 Bradyrhizobium oropedii | reverse complement strand
CTCGAACAGGGCCTCGAGGCCCGCGGGGTGGGACCCCGGGGTCGTGGTCCAGGCAAATTGAACGGGGATATCCTGATCGTTGACGCGCAGCGTCTCACGACGCATCCAGAGCCGCGCCTGCTCGCGATCGCAGCGAAACTCGATAATCATGTCCAGCCCGACTTCCTAGTGCGCGTCCGCTCCCACGGCATTGCCGAGAATGTGGACGTATTCCTCTATCATGGCATCCAACGAATAGCGCGACTTCAGCCCCACGGCGCTTTGCCGCAGCTGGTCGCTCAACAAACGATCTGTCAGGACTTTCGATACGGCGGCCGAGAACGCGGCCTCGTTCGAGGCGTCGACGAACACCGCCGCAGGCTGTCCCTGGTAGGACAGCACCTCGCGCAGCACGGGAAGATCGTTGACGACGCAGGGAATGCCGGCGCTCGCGGCTTCAACCGCCGCAAGACCGAAAGTCTCAGCCTGCGTGGGGAAGACGAAGACATCGAGGCAGGCCAGAAAATCGGCCATCTGGCGCGGTGGAATCTCGCCGATGAAGTGCAGCCGGTCCGAGACATCAAGCTCGTCCGCCAGGGCTCGCAGCCGTTCCTCGTCGGTACCCTGGCCGGCCAGCGCAAGGTGCCACGATGGATCGGCAGCCAGCAGGCGAATTGCCGCATCGAGCCGCTTGTGCGGATGCAGCCTCGCGGCGCAGCCGAGCAGGGTACGGTCCGGCGGCAGCTTGAACTGCTGCCGCGCAAGGTCTTTTGGCAGGCTGTGCGACTTGTCGTCGAAGCCATGCGGGACGTGCTTCATGCGTGATCGATAGGGCGCGGGATAGCGTGCGTATTCCCGCTCCATGTCGCGCGAGTTCAGCGTGATGCACTGGAAGAAGCCGGTAGAGCCCATGATGATGTCGGCGGCGCGCACCGGCATACTCATCGACAGCGCCGAAGACACTTGATTGGCGATGACAGGCGCGCGGCTGACCAGGCGCGACACGCCTCCGCCGATCACATTGCCGAAGTGCTGGAAGGTCAGGACGGCGTCAGGTCTGATGGTTCTGAGATGGCCGGCGAGCGTCCACAGCATCCGCAGCAGCGCCACCGGATTTCCCGGACGGCTCGGCGCGCAATACAACGTATTGGGCGGCTCGTCGAAGGAATCCGATTTGCGGAAGAAGAACAGGTTGGCGACATCATAGCCGCGTGCAGTGAGCCCGGCGCCGAGCAGCCGCGATATCTCCTGCGCGCCGGCGTTCTCGGCCTGGGTCTGCACCAGGACAACACGCAGCTTTGGCCTGCTCGCGTTCGGTCGATCGCGTGACGCGGTCGATGACTCGCGCAGTTCTGTGCTCAGTTCTGGACTTGGCGCGTAATGGAGCACGGATTCCTCACCCGTCGAGGGAGTGGAATCGTCTCCCTCATTTTTGCGCGCGTGCTTATCACGCAAGGCGTGCTCGTGCACCGAGGAGCGCGTGTTGAGGTTACTGCTCATTTAGCAATCAGACATTGTGAGCAATCGAGAGCCATTATCTCACAGATAGTACAGCGGGCTCGTTAACCAATTGGTTACGGCAGCGCAGAGAGGGGGTAACCGGCGATTAACCATAGATATTTACGTTGGGCGGCACTGAGCGGTGCTGTCAGTTGAATTCGAGTCAAAACCCATGAAGTTCGGTAGCCGCGTCGGCCCGAGACGTTCCGAAGCCACGGGACCCGCAGCGTCGTGGGAAGCTTTCAGCGTGCCGACCCAATCCTCAGCTGAAACCACCAAGGGCGTGCTGAGCCTCCCCGGTGTGCTGGCCTTTTTCCGCGAGAAAGGTCAACGCATCCTGATGCTCGCCGCGGTTGTCTTCGCGGTCGGTATCATCTTGCTGATGTTGATCCCGGCGCGTTACGCCGCGACCGCGCTCGTCGTCGTCGACCCGCGCGAGCAGCGCGTCACCACCGATCAGGACGTCCTGCCGGGGATCGGCCAGGATGCCGCGGCGCTGCAGAGCGCCGTTGAGATCGCCAAATCCGATGGATTTCTTGGGCCGCTGATCGAGCAGCTCAAGATCGCCCAGGATGACGACATCTCCGGCGGCAGGACCGATCCCACGCGCCTGCTCGACCGGTTTCGCAACCGGCTCGATATTTCCCGGCGCGGATTGACCTATGTTATCGCCATCAAGTTCACGTCCAACGACCCGCAGCGCGCGGCGTATTACGCCAATGCGGTGGCGGAGGCGTTCGTTGCCAGCCAGCGCGGGACCCGCACCGTGGCGACCGACGAGGCTGCCGACTGGCTGAAGAGCCGGCTCAAGACGTTGAACGACCGGCTGCGGGCGTCGGAAGATGCCGTCGCCAAATTCAAGCTCGAGCACCGCATCGTCAACGCCGGCAAAGAATCCACAACGCAGCAATTGCGCGTAACGGACCTGACGCAGCAGGTCGCTGCGGCGCGCGCGCGTACCGAAGAGGCCAAGACGCGCTATGAGCAATTGCAGCGCGACCTCAAGGCCAATGTCGACGGTCCGGTCAAGCAGGACCTGCTGAGCGCGTTGCGCGCCCAGCGCTCCACGCTCAACGACCAGATTGCGCAGAAGCGCGGGGTGCTCGGCGATCGTCATCCCGACCTTGTGATGGCGCTCAGCCAGCTCAGCGACCTTAACCGGCAGATCGAGATCGAGCGCAAGAAGAACATCGATACCGCGAAGTCGGAATACGAGGCGCAGCGCGACCAGCAGAAGGCGGTCGAAGATCAGCTGAAAGCGGCCGAACAGCAGATCCTGGTCGACGGTCAGGCGCTGGTGAAGCTGCAGGAATTGCAGCGCGATGCCGACGCCAACAAGAATATCTACGAGCAGTTCCTGTCGCGCTACAAGACCACCGACGAGCAGCGGCTGCTGCAGGCCTCGCAGACCAAGGTCGCATCGCCTGCGACGCCGCCGGTGCGTTCGACGCTCCCGCCGCTTCCGCTTTTGCTCGCCGCCCTCGCGATCGTCTCGCTGCTGACGTCGACGGCGATCGTCGCCGTTCCCGGTCTCAATCTGCCGCAGCTCCCGACCAAGACCGTTCTGCCACTGCGTCGTGCCGAGGCGCCCGCACTGCAGCCCGCGCCGCAACCCCCGCTGCAACCCGCGCTGCCGCCGGGATTGCCTGTGCTGGCCCGCATTCCCGACATGGTGTCGCCGGATGCCGTCAGGAGCGTCTGGCAGACCCCGATTTCAACGGCGGCCGAGCCCGATCTCAGCCCGCATCTTCAGTTGCTGATCGAGAACATCGAACAGCTTCCAGGGGACCACGGCAAGGTGGCGCTGCTGCTGTCGGTCGAGGCCGGCGTGGGCGGCAGCACCGTTGCACGGTCGCTCAACCGGTCCGCCGTGAAGAACGGCATGCTCAGCGTCCTGATCGAGATGGAGGCGAGGCGCGCCGAGGCCGCGCCGCCGCAAGGCTCGGGGATCATCAAGGCTGATCTGGCGTCGGTCGTGGAACTGCTGGGTGCCAGCAGCAAGGCGCCGCCATATCCGCCGGACGATATCCGCGCCGATTTCGGCCTGATCATCGTCGATGCATCGTCGCTTGCCCTGCAGCCGGCCGCGGTGGCGCTCGCCGCCCATGCCGATCTGGTGATCCTGGTGGTTCGCGAGGGCGCGGCCAATGCGACTGCGATCACCAAGGCGCGGGCCGATCTGTCCGGCTTTGGCTCGGTCCCGACCGCGCTGGTCGTCAACCGCGTGGCGGTCGATGCCGCCGTGCGCAGTGCTCAGGGCAAGGCTCTGGGATTGGCGAGCTGACGGCCTTCCAGCTCGGTCTAGTCGTTGCTGTCGGCAACGCGGACCGCGTAGGTGTCGCGCTTCCACGACGAGAGATGCGAAAGCACCATAATTGATGGGTCGACGCCGGTGCGCCGGCGGCACAGCACATTGAGCGCGATGGTGGTGAGCACCAGGGACCCTGTCGCCGCGATTGCTGCACCGAGCACGCCGAGCCAGGGGATCAGCACGACAAATCCGACCAGTCGCAACGCCACGTTGGCGGCGACGACCGGAACATAGTCGCGCTCATGTCCCGTCAGCTGCAGCACGGCGGCCGACGGTCCGCCCGCCGCCTGGAAGGCCGTTCCGATTGCGAGCACGATCAGCACCCACTGCTGCGCGGCGAAGTGCGGCCCGAACAGGCCGAGCAGGTGGGGAGCACCCACCCAGACGATCACGAGCCCGCTGAGCACGCAGAGCGCGGTCACCTCGGCCATCAGCTTCAGCGTATGTTCGAGCTCGCGGTGATTCTTGCTGAAATACAGCGAGGGAAGCCGGCGCGCTCCGAACGTGTAGAGCGCTGCCGAGAGCATGGCGAAGATGTTCGCCAGACGTGAGGCGGCGAAATAGACGCCCGCGGTGGCCGGATCCAGCATCCAGTAGACCAGGATGACGTCGAAATACTGATTTGCCGCTTCAAGAATGGATGCGAGCCAGAAGCGGAATGCACTCCGGTTCCAGCGCGAGGTCTCGAAGCGCGCCGTGATCGAACGCAGGTTCGGCAGCACACGCATGATCGACACGATCTGCACCACCAGCCCGAGGGCCATCGCAACGCTCATCGCGGTGAACAGTTCGGCAGGAGTGAGCTGCCGGTGACCGAACAGAACGGCGATCAGGACCAGGACAACGGCAACCCGCCAGAAGAACTCGCGATTGCCTTCGCCCATCAGGATGCTGACGAGGGATCGTGCGATCTGGCTGCCGAGCATCAGGCCGGCATTGACGGCGGTGAACGCCGAGACCGAGAGGATCAAGAGCCACCACTCACCGCGAATGCTTGCGACCGCCGCGATCGCGGCAATCGAAATCAGCATCCCGATCGCGGAGTTCTTCAGGCTCGACAGCAGCACGCCCTTGGTGAGCTCCGCCTGGCCGCGCACCTCGTACTCATTGAGGAAGCGAACCAGCAGAAGCTCCTGGCCGGCCAGGCCCACGACCGAGGCGATCTGGGCGATGGAAAGTAAGGTCGCAAAATCTCCAAACGCGTCGGGTGTCATGGCCCGTGCGGCCAGTGAGAACAACGCGAACGCGAGCCCGCCGCTGCCGACCTTGAGCAGGATGGTCCCGGCAACGCCGCGCGTGACATCGCGCCGTAGCATTTGAAGAACAGAGGCAAGCACCAGAGGCGTCTCAATATCCAGTCAGGCTGTTGACTTAGCAATCGGTGAGGTCAGGAGTGTTAATGTTCTCTTGCTAAGATTCCGTTCCTTCCGACTGGCTTTCTGGTTCCAAGTGATTGCAGAGCTGGCCAATATGTCGCGCGGCTGCCCCATTCTGGAACGCTGCCGTCCGCCCTGTCTCCAAACGGCGCAGATTGGATTTCCCTTCGGCGCTCCGGCCAACGGCATGCATCGCGCCGGTCGAAGCCTCGTTCGCGCGTCGAAGGCATTTTCTGAAGCTCCACGGCCAGGCAATTGCCCCGCCATTCTGCCGCGGAGGCTCCAAAAGATCGGTTTCATGGCCGTTTGTCGTGCAAGCCATGTGCCGAGAGCTTGCTCACCGCGGTCGACAGGCCGTCATTAACTTCAACGAGGAAACGCCTCGCGTTTCGTCCCGCTCGACGGCGGGGCGGGCAAGGAAATTGCAGTTCTGCGGCTATTAGCCGTCGGAGCGGACATGATGATTGCCGAGGAAAGCACCACCCAGCCGATCGCAACTTGCGAGGCTGAAACGTTAGAAGCTGATGTCGCCATTGTCGGCGCCGGCTTGGCCGGCTCGCTTGCGCGAGCTGTTCTCTCCCGAGCCGGGTACCGGGTCGTCCTGATCGACAAGCGCTCGATTCCGCCGGATGAATTCCGCGTCGAGAAGGTCGCGGGAGGGCAGATCGATATCTTCCGCCGCCTGGGCTTCATCGACGACGTCGAGGCCGTGGCCTCGGCCTACGACCGGGTGCTCAACATCCGGGGTGGCAGACTGGTCGATATCGGTGTCGGCCGGTCCTATGGGGTTTCCTATGCCGACCTCGTCAATATGGCCCGCGGCCTGACGCCGGAGACATCGACCTTCCTGATCGACCAGGTGACCAATGTCAGCTGCAGCGAGGATCGTCAGCAGCTGACGCTGGCCTCCGGAAAACGCGTCGTCGCGCGGCTCGTCATTCTGGCGACCGGCATGGCGAGTGCGCTCGGCTACAATCTCGGAATGCGCCGGCAGTTGATCGCCGCGCGCCACTCGGTGACGTTCGGCTTCACGATCGCGCGGCCGGATAACGCGCCGTTCGGCTTCGATGCGCTGACCTGCTACGGCAAGGAGGCGGCTGACGGCGTCGACTATCTCAGCCTGTTTCCGATGTCGGGCGGCATGCGGGCGAATCTGTTCATGTTCCGCGATCCGACCGATCCGATCATGCGCGAGCTGCGCCGCGACACCAGGCGGACGTTGGTTCGCCTGATGCCGGGATTGCAGCCCTATCTCGGTGATTTCGAGATCGTCGGCCAGGTGCAGAACTGGGTCATGGATTTGTCCGTGACCGAAGGCCATCTGCAGCCGGGCGTCGTCCTAATCGGCGATGCGTTTCAGACCAATTGTCCCGCCGCCGGAACCGGCGTGAGCCGCCTGCTGGTGGATGTCGAGCGCCTTTGCACCGAATATGTGCCGCGCTGGCTCGAGACCGATGGCATGGGCGTGGAGAAGATTGCGCAGTTCTATGCCGATCCCGACAAGCTCGCCGCCGACCGCCACTCGCTGCAACTGGCGCGTTACCGGGAGGCTTTGACCTCGAACACCGATGTACGCTGGACCATGCAGCGCAAGCTGCACTTCCTGCGCCGCGTGATCGCGCATCAGGTGGACCGGATTCATCCGGGATGGGTCATGCGCGTCCGCAGCGCGCTCCGGTAAGCGGCGATAAGCGACGGTGAGGCTTTTCTAAGCGGCGCTACTGTGTGTCGGTCGAGGCGCGGACCGGCCTGAAGTCGGTCACCCGCTTGGCGGCCTGCTTGATCCAGGGCGCCTGCTTCAGCGCAAACAGTGCCAGCGAGCCGGCCGCGCTGCCGGCCTGCGTCATGGCCGACATCGGTGTGGGCTGGCCGCCGAACTGCTTCTTGTAGGGTTCGTCGCCGATGGTGAAATCGAGCACCCGGTCGCCGCGCGCGATGCAATCCTTGGCGACGCTCTCGAACGTCAACGCGCCGATCGATTGGCTTTTGTAGCCCGCGACGTCGAACGCCGTCATGACGACGAGGAGGGCGTCACGGTGGACCAGCCCGAGGGCAGTCGCGATGACTTCGCCATCCATCTTCATGGCATAGACCCGCGTAAAGGAGCCGAGACCGCGGAGCGCCACGCTCGAATAGAAATCGAAATATTCCGGACGCTGCAGCAGGTCGCCGTCACCCTGTTCGTGAAACCGCGGACCGCGAAACTTCCGCATCGTCTCCATGGCTTCGCCGACCGAGGCGCCGTTGTCGCAGCATGAGAAGGTGAGCGTGCCTTTCTTGTGGATCTGGCGCCATTTCTTTGCCAGTTCCTTTTGATAGGACTTTCCCAACGCGTTGATCTGCCACTGCTCGAACGGCGCGGTCAGCACCGTCGCATAGGCATTCATATCCATCAGGCTGCGGTGCGGCGCGCCGAGGAGATTCTCGACCGGCATCCTGGCATCGAGCAGCTTGGGTATCCGCAGCAGGTCGAACGGCCGCAGTAGCTGTCGAAGCGTCGCGCAAGCGCGCTGATCCTGAAGGAGGTGAGTGAACGTCGCGGTGCTGCAGACCGGCGACAGATAATCGGACACGCGAAGATCGGCGAATTCAATCACGCGCATCGGCCCGCGCCGCACGCGCAGCATCGGAAACACGGCTGCAAGCGCGTTGTTCGTGCGGTGACGGACGACGACAATCAATGGCTTCGCCGCAGCGGCTGGGGCGAGCTTGCGATAGATGTTGTCGAGCCAGAGCGGATGTTGGAAGGCGGTCGCGTCCGAGCCCTCAAACAATGTCGCGTATTCTTCTGACAAGAAGTCGAATGCGTCGTCGACGCTGACATCGAACGCGTCATCGTTCTTATTCATGTGAAACCAAAAACAAACGGGTTCTAAAACGCCGATCAAGCCGGCCTCTCGTCCTTATAGCAAAGGCCGATGACGGCGCGCACCGGTAGAATACGATTTGTATTAATGTCGAGCCTCGAACTTTGCATGTTGTTGCTGGTCGGGCGGCGCCGCAGCTGAAACGACCGCTGCTTGCCGTCGGCGCAGGATGTCGTGCCGTGCGACCAACATGGTTAATGATCTTTTTGCGGCCTCGGCTCATCGAGGCTGCGACGAGACACGCGTTGCCTGGACCGGATATTGCAGTTAAGGGCACATAAGCACTGGAGCCCTTGCTGAAATGTTGAGTCATAGCCAAAACGCCCGCATTTCCGATGCAATTTCGCCTGCGCGCGTCGATCGCGAGGGGACCCAGCGTCTCGATTCAGATATGGCTGTTCCGTCTGTCCGAATTTGCGACACTTCGCCGAACCGGCCGTCCCTGCCGAACGGCATGCGGGAGCGTCGGATCAATCCTGTTGGCAGGGCCCTGACTGCCGGCGTCCCGCGGGAAACTATCGGCGGGCTGCGGCTCGCCGTGCTCGATCGCGAGCAGACCGCCGACTTCATGGTCGAGGCGGTGTATCCGAACCGGCGTGTCAATCGTCCGCTGTATCTGACCTCGGCCAACGGCGAGGTGCTGTCACGCTGCTCGACCGAGCCGATGACCGATCGGCTGTTCCGCGCCGCTGACCTGATCAATGCCGACGGACAGCCGCTGGTCATGGTGTCCAGGCTGCGGTCGTCGAAGCCGCTGCCCGAGCGCGTCGCGACCACGGACTTGTTCCATGACGTTGCCTGCAAGGCGGAGAAGCTCGGGCTGACCTTCTATCTGTTCGGGGCCAACGACGCCGAGAACAAGGCGGCCATCGCCAATGTCCGCCGGGCGTATCCGGCACTCAAGATCGTCGGTCATTCGCACGGCTATCTGCGCGGCGACGCGCTGCGGGCCAAGGTCGACGAGATCAATGCCCTGGCGCCGGACTTTCTCTGGGTCGCGCTTGGCGTGCCCTACGAGCAGAGTTTCGTCGACGAATTCATGCCGCTGCTTGGCAATGTCGGCGTCATCAAGACATCGGGCGGATTGTTCAACTTCCTGTCCGGCTCGCGGCCGCGCGCCCCGAGATGGATGCAGGTCGTCGGCCTCGAATGGGCCTGGCGGCTTTGGCTCGAGCCGCGTCGGTTGTTTTGGCGCTACTTGACAACCAACCCGCACGCTCTCTATCTGCTCTTCAACCGGACTCGATCCTCGTCGACCAAGGACTGAAGTCTTCCGAGTGCAATGTGCTGCTCCGAGCCACCGGAGCAGCAAGCTCATTTTCAATGAGCGGAGTACAATCGAATGGATGGTCGCGCGCTCGATAGCTCGATCTGGCAGGTGCCAGGCGTCGAGGCGGAAAATTTCGCACGGACCGTCGTCAATTGGTCGATCACGATCAACGTGATCATGTCGATGGGGACCTTTCACGCTGCGTTGCTGCCGACCGAAATAACCCTGGTGCAGCAGGCCGTGGCACTCGCGATGTGGGGTGTGCTGATCTACGCGAGCTTGTTCATCCGTCCCTGCCTTCGACTGGCCTTCAATCTCGACACCGCAGTGATCATCGCATTCTATGCGTTCGCCACGATTTCCGTGTTCTGGACCAATCTGGACGCCGCAGCCCTCATGAAGGCCGCGGCGCTTGTGATCACGACGCTTGGCGCGTTCTGCATGGTCACCCGCGTCGACATCGACGACATCGTGAAATCGACGACCCGCGGCCTGTTCGTGCTGATCGCGGCCTCGGCGTTCTGTGCGGTCGTGCTTCCGGACATCGGAATCGATCAGACCTGGATGCACAACGGGCAATGGCAAGGCGTCTTCGAATCGAAGCAAACCCTGGGCTTCGCCGCGGCCTATCTCATGTTCTTTGCCTGCTATCGGAAGATGACCGGACAGGGCTGGCTGCCGTTCCTCGTGACATTTGCGCTGGCCTCAGCCTGCGTCATCTTCTCGGAGTCCCGTGGCGCCGGTGCCCTGTCGCTGGTCGCCTGCGCGCTGCTGCTGACCTCGCTGTGGTCGATCAGGTGCATGCAGGTCTATGCGGTGCTGCCCTGCATCATGTGCGTCGCGGCCGTGTTGCTGATCCTGTATTTCTACGCGACCGGATACGATTCGATCCATGTCTTCGATACGACGATCAACTTCACGGAGCGAACGTTCATCTGGCAGTACGCCATCAGCCATTTCGATGACGCGCCGCTGTTCGGATTCGGCATCAACGGGTTCTGGACCAATCCGGCAATCTACGATTATTTCAACCAGAACCACGGCTGGGTGCTCGACAACTACCACAATGGCTACATCGCCATTCTCGTTGAGACCGGTTTCTTCGGCTATTTCCTGTTCGCGGCGAGCGTCTTTCTGTTCTCCTACAAAATGCTCTGCCTGATCGCAGGACGGGCAATCGACCGTCTGCACTGCGCGCTGATCGTCGGGTTTGTGTTCCTTAACTGCCAGACCAATTTCACCGAGACGGTCTTCCTTCGCTCGACCATGTTCACGTCGGTGCTGCTGATCGCATTCTTCCTCGCCGCTTGCCGGCCGATGTCGTCGCCGCGCGCGCGGCTCCGCGAGCAGGAGCAGCCATGACAGCGTTCCGGTCGCATTTGCAAGGAGCCGTCGGCGTGCTGCTGGCGGCGGCGCTCGCTGCCGTGTTGATCTCGCCGGTGAATGCAGCCGGGCAGGGTGCGTCTCCGGCGGTCGCAGCGTTGGGGCGCGGCATCAACATTCTCGGCTATGACGGCATCTGGGAAGGTTACCAGAACGCACCGTTCCGCCATGGAAACCTCGCCGCCATCCGCAAGGCCGGCTTTTCGCATGTGCGGATCAACTTCTTCGGTGTCAGGCACATGGATTCCGGCAACATTCTGGATGATGCTGTGTTGCATCGCCTCGATACCGTGATCGAACAGGCCTTCGCGAGCAAGTTGATCCCGATCCTCGACGAACACGACACCGACCTTTGCCAGCGCGACGTGCCGGAATGCACGGTGAAGCTCAAGGCGTTCTGGCGCCAGATCGCGGCGCGCTATGCGGGGAAATACCCGGCGCTGCTGTTCGAGATCCTGAACGAGCCTGGCGGGAACATGACCTCGGCCGAGTGGAATGGTCTGCTCGCCGATTGTCTTGCGATCATCAGGGAGACGAATCCGAAGCGGAATGTCGTGGTCGCCGTCCTGAACACCGAGGAGCTGCCGATCGACCAGCTGGCGCTGCCGGCCGGCGACAGAAACCTCATCGTCACGTTCCACTATTACCTGCCGCTGCAATTCACCCATCAGGGTGCACCGTGGTCGGCGACCTTCTCGAAGATCGGTCCGTTGAGCTGGGGCTCGGCGGAGGACGAAGCGAGGGCTGCTGTCGATTTCGACAAGGTCCGGTCCTGGTCGGAGAAGGAAAAGCGCCCGATCTATCTTGGCGAGTTCGGCGTCTATGAGCGCGCGCCGGCGGAGAGCCGGGCGAAGTACCTGTCGTTCATGACACGAAGCGCTGAAAAATTCGGCTGGGCGTGGGCCTATTGGCAGTTTGATCACGACTTCGCGGCGTTCGACAGTGTCCGGCAACGCTGGAAGGGCGACATCCTGCGCGCAATCATTCCGTCCGTCCGCTAAGCCGCTTTTGCTTCTGCGCGGTGTGCGCTTCAGGACCGGCCGGCATCCTTGACGACGCGATTGTCGCGCGCCACCAGGGCCCCGCCCTTGTAGACCGAACGCCCGGAGGGCCGCGCGACGACCGCCTCCTGGATATGCACGGCGTTCAAGGTGACGAAATCGGCCTTCGCGCCCACATGCAGGCCGTAGTCGTCAAGCCTGAGTGCCTTGGCGCCGGCCGCGGTGACCATGTCGAACGTGATCGCGAGCTCTTCATCGGTGTAGAAGCCCGAGCGGTATCCGATCATCATCGCACGGCCCAGCATGTCGCCATCGCCATAGGGCCACCAGGAGTCGCGGATGTTGTCGTTGCCGCTGAACACGGTGACGCCGGCTTTCCTGAGCATGGCGACCGGCGGGAACGGCCGGCTGCCCGGCGCATTCGTCATGATCGACACGCCCGAGCGCGCCAGGATGTCGGCGGTCTTCTTCAGCGCATCGGCCGGAATGTCGCCGAGCCCGTAGGCGTGGCTGACGGCGACGCGGCCCTGCATCCCGAGCGCGCGCGTCCGCGCCGCGATCTGCTCGACCTCGAAGGCGCCGAGCATGCCGCCATCATGAAGATGGATGTCGACATCGACGCTGTGCTTCTGCGCAACACCGAACACGACGTTGAGATGCCCCTCGACATCCCGATCGAAGCTTGCGGGATCAAGGCCGCCGACGGCATTGGCGCCGAGCTTGATCGCCTCGTCGAGCAATTGCGGCGTGCCGGGGCTGCTGAGGATGCCGCTCTGCGGAAAGGCCACAAGCTGGATATCGATCAGGTGCTTGTATTCGTCGCGAACCCCAAGGCTGGTCTCGAGCGACTTCAGGCCAACCGAACCGTCGACCATGACGTGGCTGCGCATCTGCGTCGTGCCATGTCCGATGCAGAGGTTGAGCTGGTTTCGTGCCCGCTCGGCCATCGGGGCGGCGGCAGCAAGATTCTCCGCCTGGAACGCAACCCGTTCGTGAACGTCGAATCCATTGGTGCAGGGGCGGTGCGGTCGCCAGGTATCGCCGTAGAAGCTGGTGTCGAGATGGATGTGGCCCTCGACGAAGCCGGGCACGACCAGCGCATTGCCGAGATCGACGATCTCGACCCCGGCCGGGCGCGCGGCCGTCGCTTCGATCGCTACGATGCGACCGCCACGAACCATCATATCGCGGCGGGTGCCGTCACTGAGCCTGGCATTGGTGAAGAGTCTATCGGACGGCATCGGATCTGCTCCTCTCACTGATTGGGTCACATGCAGATCGCGCGGTGGCGCCATGTCTTGCCTAACAAGATCAGAGGAATAATACTCGCTTCGAACCGCCAGACAAGGAACCGAGAGCGTTGCCGGAGATTGCGAGCAGGGAATTCGATGTCAAGCGCGCAGCCTTTGCCGCGACCATCGGCAACATGCTGGAGTTCTACGACTTCATCACCTACAGCTTCTTTGCGACCGAGATCGGGCGTACCTTCTTCCCGGCGCATAGCGAATACGGCAGCCTGATGCTGTCGCTTGCGACCTTCGGCGCCGGCTTCCTGACGCGGCCGATCGGCGGCATCGTGCTCGGCATCTTCTCCGATCGCGTCGGCCGGCGGCCGGCGATGTTGCTGAGTTTCGCGTTGATGGGCGGGGCGATCCTGACCATCGCGCTGACGCCATCCTATGCCGCGATCGGCATCGTGGCGCCTGTTATCGTGATCCTGGCGCGGATGGTGCAGGGATTTGCGCTCGGCGGCGAGGTCGGGCCGACGACGGCGTACCTCATCGAGATCGCGGCACCTCGGAATCGCGGCCTGGTGGTGGCATGGCAGCCCGCCAGCCAGGAGATCGCGGCGACGATCGGCGCGCTTGTCGGGGTCGTCCTGAGCAGCACGATGGCTCCCGATATGCTGCAGGCCTATGGATGGCGCGTCGCATTCCTGCTCGGCGCCGTCTGCCTGCCGTTCGGCATCTGGATGCGCCGCACGCTGCCGGAAACAGTTTCGCACGGCGAGCACGTCGCCGGGCAGGTCGAAAGCTCAAGCCATGTCGCGCAGGCGCGCCGGCATCTTCGCGTGATCGTGCTGGCAGTGATGATCCTGGCCAGCGGCACGATCTCGACCTATGTGACGCAATACATGACGACTTACGCCAAAAATACGCTGCATGTCTCGCCGTCGCTCGCGTTCACCGTATCGCTGGTGAGCAACGGGCTTCAGATTATCGGCGCCGTGCTGGGCGGCTGGCTTGCCGATCGGCTCGGACGCAAGCCGATCATGATCTGGCCGCAGCTGGTCGTGCTGGTGCTGACCTATCCGGCCTTCCTGTGGATCGTCCGGGATCCCGGCGCGTGGTCGCTGTTGTTCGGCTTCGGCGTCCTGTCGTTCATCGGATCGCTGCCGTTCACGGCGTTCTATGCCGCCTTTACGGAGGCGCTGCCGCAGAACATTCGCGGCGGCGTGTTCGCCACGATCTACGCGGTGGCGATCGCGACGTTCGGCGGCACCGCGCAGCTCGTGGTCACGTGGCTGCTGCACGTCACCGGAGATCCGCTGGCGCCGTCCTGGTATCTCCTGCTCGCGGCCGCGGTCGGCATCGTGGCGATGAGCCTGATGCCCGAGACCGCCCCGGTGAAAGTCGGCGAAAAGTAACGCCGGCGGACACGTTCAATCCATGTCGCGAAAGGCGTGGCCGTTGGCCTCGATCTCCTTCACGAACTGCGCCGGCAGATTGGCCTGCCCGAAGGTACCGTCGAACACCCAGTCCTTGGCATCGGCAAGATCGGGAAGACCGGCGCCCTTGCGGACGTAGAGACCGACCGATGCCTTCTTCGGGTTGATGTAGAGATCGTAGTCCATTGCGCGCCTCCTCTCCGTTACATGTTCGGCGGAAGCTCCGGCGGCAGCCGGAGACTTCCCGGATGAAGCAGCGCCGGTAAGATTTAGGCGGGTTTCTTCGCCTCCGGCGCGAGCACCACCGATGCCTCGCTCGTCAGCATCAGGAAGGTGATGGTCTCCTGGAAGTAGAGCTGAACCGAAGTTGCAGAATGGCTGAGATAGCCGATCGAAAGGTCCTGGCCGATCGAGAGCTGGAAGTCGCCGCCGCGGGTGGTCAGCAGCACGCCGCCCTGGATTGCGGGCGCCCAGACGATCTTGCCGTCGACCAGCCGCTGGATGTGTTGCAGCACAGGGTAGCCGTCGTCGGTCGCACCGCCGATCGCGGTATAGGGTTCGGTGCCGAGCAGCAGCGTATAGGGGCCGTTGACACCAGCTAGCCGCAGCTGGCTGACCGCCTGCGCGACCACATTGGGGTAGTTCTTGATGCTCGCCGGCAGCGTCAGCACCGGGTTGCTGGTGCCCTGACGGATGCCCCGAATGCCCGCAGCCGTGTAGCCGTCGAACACCGCGCGGTCCTCTGCGAAGGCGATCTTGCGCGCGGCGTCCTTCAGCGGATCCCAGTCGGAATCATTGGAGCCGCGCTCGACATCGTCGATTGCCTGCCGCGAAAGTTCGAATGGCACGCGCAGCTCGACCAGCGCGCGGACGTCGCGTTGCGTCGCCTCGACCCCGTCGCCGGGCGTCGGAATTTTCTTGAGATGACCGGTGCCGACAGCGGAGAAGTCCGTTCCCTTCGGGCCATCGACGTCGACGACACGGCGCGCCGCCAGATGGCGCTTCAACGTGCGCGAGGCTTCCTCTTCGATCTGGGCCCATGCCGCGTCCGAGATGGGGGCCAATCCCCGATGAAGATTATTCATGTCCAGCCTCTCCTTTCAGCGAGCCGATACCGAGCGAGCCGTCGATCGGCGATATTCTTTGTGCAGGTGCCTCGTCGGCCCCGGCGTCATCCGCCGCCGGCTCGGCGGGCGCGATCGCCGGTGCTGCGTTCGCGGCATCTTCCAGGAACGTCGCCGACGGGACGAAGTATAGCGTGCCGGTCACGGGGCGGCTGAAATCGAGCAGGCGGTCGTAATTGCCCGGCGGCTTGCCGACGAACATGTTCTCCAGCATCTGCTCGATCCGGTGCGGGGATTTGGCATAGCCGATGAAATAGGTGCCGAACTCGCCCTTGCTGACGTTGCCGAACGGCATGTTGTCGCGGACAATATCGAGCTCCTCGCCATTCTCGACGATCGTGGTCAGGGCGTTGTGCGCGTAGCTCGGCTTCACCGCATCATCGAGCTCGATGTCGGACAGCTTGGTGCGGCCGATGATCTTCTCCTGCATCTCGACCGGCAGCTCGTTCCACTTCGTGAGGTCGTGCAGGTATTTTTGCACGATCACATAGCTGCCGCCGGCGAAGGCGGCATCTTCGTCGCCGATGATGGTGACCTCTAGCGCTGCCTGATCGACGGGATTCTCGGTGCCGTCGACAAAGCCGAGCAGGTCGCGCTCGTCGAAATATTTGAAGCCGTGCACCTCGTCCGAGGTGGCAACCGCATCGCCGAGCCGTGACATGATCTGCGAGGCGAGCTCGAAGCAGAGGTCCATCGGCACGGCGCGGATGTGAAACAGCAGGTCGCCCGGCGTCGCGACGGCGTGGTGGACGCCGTTGATCTCGCGGAACGGATGCAGGCCTTGCGGCTTCGGCGCACCGAACAGCCGGTCCCACGCATCCGAGCCGATGCCCATGACGCAGGACAGCCGGCCCTCGAGATCGCGAAAGCCCACGGCGCGCACCAGCGCGGCCAGATCGGCGCACAGCGAGCGCACCACGGTGTCATATTCCGGATTGGGCTTGATCGTGACCGCAAGGAAGATGGCCGCGCGCGTCAGCTTCGCAGCGACCGGTTGCGGAACGGCTGATGGCACGCATCTCTCCTTAACTAAAACGGCTAGTCCACGACGACAAAAAGGCGGGCCGGACACCAGATTGGTGTCCAGATATCGAGAGAGGAGCATGCCACCGGAGCCTTTACAAGAGCCCGGATTGCTAGGCTTCCGCGGACGGCCCAACCGGCTTGCCGGACTTCTCCTCCTCGAGAGTTACCGCGATGGCGGCGTTGGCGGAGAGCCGAACCTTCGAGCCTTCGACGCCTGCCACGAAGCCGAGCTCGATAAAGTGGTGATGGCCCTTGTGGAAGCCGTCGCTGTCATTCTTCTTGAGCTTGATGCGGTTGCCTTCGACGCGATCGACGGTGCCGACATGCACGCCGTCGGCGCCGATGACCTCCATGTTGTCCTTGATGTTCTGCTGCGTCATGACGCTCTCCCTGGTTGCAGGTCAGCTTGTATGTTCAGCTTGCATATGATGCGCCCAGACGACGCGGCGATGACGGCGCGTCGTTGGCCGATCGGGACTTCGCTCACATCGGTTCGAACTCGTCCGCTGCCGCGTTCTCCGGCTTCTTGCCATTGAAAGTGAGGCCGGCCTTGGTGGCTGAGAGTTTCACCTGCGAGCCATCGCGGACGTCGCCGGCGAGGATCATTTCGGCGAGCGGATCCTGCACGTTGCGCTGGATCACCCGCTTCAGCGGGCGGGCGCCGTAGGCGGGATCCCAGCCTTTCTCCGCCAGCCAGTCGCGCGCCTTCGGGTCGAGCTCCAGATCGATCTTGCGATCCTCGAGCAGCTTGCGCAGGCGCGAAAACTGGATCTCGACGATGCGGCCCATGTCGCTCTTCTGCAGACGGTGGAACAGGATGATCTCGTCGATCCGGTTGAGGAATTCCGGGCGGAAGTGCGCCCGCACCATGTTCATCACCTGCTCGCGCACTGCGCTGGTGCTCTGGCCCTCCGGCTGGTTGACGAGATATTCCGCGCCGATGTTCGAGGTCATGATGATCAGCGTGTTGCGAAAATCGACGGTGCGGCCCTGGCCGTCGGTCAGGCGTCCGTCGTCGAGCACTTGCAGCAGCACGTTGAAGACATCAGGATGCGCTTTCTCGATCTCGTCGAACAGCACGACCTGATAGGGCCGGCGCCGCACCGCTTCCGTCAGTGCGCCGCCTTCATCGTAACCGACATAGCCGGGCGGCGCGCCGATCAGTCGCGAGACCGAGTGCTTCTCCATGTATTCGGACATGTCGAGGCGGATCATCGCGGTCTCGTCGTCGAACAGATATTCGGCGAGCGCTTTCGCCAGCTCGGTCTTGCCGACGCCGGTGGGCCCGAGAAACATGAACGAGCCGATTGGCCGGTTCGGATCCTGCAAGCCGGCGCGGGCGCGGCGCACCGCAGTCGACACCGCACGGACCGCCTCGGCCTGGCCGACGACGCGCTTGCCGAGCATCTCCTCCATGCGCAGCAGCTTGTCCTTCTCGCCTTCCAGCATCTTGTCGACGGGGACGCCGGTCCAGCGCGAGACGACCTGCGCGATATTGTCGGCGGTCACGGTCTCGCTGGCGGACGAGGTCTCGCTGGCCTCGACCGTCGCGAGCTTCTTCTCAAGTTCCGGAATGCGGCCATAGGCCAGCTCGCCCGCCTTCTGGAATTCGCCCTTGCGCTGCGCATTGGCAAGCTCGGTGCGCAACTGCTCGAGTTCGCCCTTCATCTTCTGCGCATCGGAGAGCTTGCTCTTCTCGGAGCGCCATCTCGATGTCATGTCCGCCGACTTCTTCTCCAGATCGACGAGATCCTTCTCGAGCGTCTGCAAGCGGCTCCTGGAACCGAGATCGGTCTCCTTCTTGAGCGCCTCCTGCTCGATCTTGAGACGGATAATCTCGCGATCGAGCGAGTCGAGCTCTTCCGGCTTGGAATCGACCTGCATCTTCAGTCGAGCCGCCGCCTCGTCCATCAGGTCGATGGCCTTGTCGGGCAGGAAGCGATCGGTGATGTAGCGGTTCGACAGCGTGGTGGCGGCAACCAGCGCCGAATCCGCAATGCGCACGCCGTGATGCTGCTCGTATTTGTCCTTCAGCCCGCGCAGGATCGAGATGGTGTCCTCGACCGTCGGCTCGGAGACGAACACCGGCTGGAACCGCCGGGCCAGCGCCGGATCCTTCTCGACATGCTTGCGGTATTCGTCGAGCGTGGTGGCGCCGATGCAATGCAGCTCGCCGCGGGCGAGCGCGGGCTTCAGCAGGTTCGATGCGTCCATCGCGCCGTCGCCCTTGCCGGCGCCGATCAGCGTGTGCATTTCGTCGATGAACAGGATGATGCCGCCCTCGGCGGACGTTACTTCCTGCAGTACAGCCTTGAGCCGTTCCTCGAACTCGCCGCGATATTTCGCGCCCGCAATCAGCGCGCCGAGATCGAGCGCGAGCAGCGCCTTGTCCTGCAGGCTCTCCGGCACGTCGCCATTGACGATGCGTAGTGCGAGGCCCTCGACGATCGCGGTCTTGCCGACGCCGGGCTCGCCGATCAGGACGGGATTGTTCTTGGTGCGGCGTGACAGCACCTGGATGGTGCGGCGGATTTCCTCGTCGCGGCCGATCACCGGGTCGAGCTTGCCGTCGCGCGCGGCCTGGGTGAGGTCGCGGGCGTATTTCTTCAGCGCGTCGTAGGCATTCTCGGCTGATGCGCTGTCGGCGGTGCGGCCCTTGCGCAGCGCATTGATCGCCGCATTCAGGTTCTGCGGATTGACGCCGCCCTTGGCGAGCAGCTTGCCGGCGTCGCTGTCCTTGTCTGCTGCGAGGGCCTGCAGCAGGCGCTCGACCGATACGAAACTGTCGCCGGCCTTGTCGGCGGCCTGTTCCGCCGCGGCGAAGGCGCGTGCGGTATCGGGCGCCAGATAAATTTGTCCGGAGCCGGCGCCGCTGACCTTCGGAACCTTCGCCAGCGCGTCTTCGGTGGCTTTGAGGATCGCGCGCGAGTTGCCGCCGGCCCGGTCGATCAGGCCGGCCGCGAGGCCTTCAGGGTCATCGAGCAGCACCTTCAGGATATGGAGCGTCGAGAACTGCTGGTGTCCCTCGCGCATCGCGAGCGACTGTGCCGACTGAATGAAGCCGCGAACGCGATCGGTATATTTTTCAATGTTCATTGTGGCACCTCAAAGGCAACGCAGGCTCGTCGAGATCAACCTACGCCATGCATTCCCGCCGGCGACAGATGGCGGAACGATGACATCTATCATCTGGCAGCCCAGTGCAATTGCGCCGGCGAGAAAACCGCGGGCCTGAGGCTGCCGCAGCCCGCATCGTGTGGTCGTTTCCGGGGTGTGTCAATCGCGGACCGAGCCGCTGATACCCTGCAGCTAAGCTCTTGCGACGGCCGATGTTCGCCGTTGGCACTCGTCCGGATGCACTGCTACGGATGCGTGGTCAGACCGGGCGCGTGCGTCACGTCGATCGTGGCCAGTGCTCACCGAAGCGTGCGGTTCGAACGAGCCCGGATCGTTACAATCACATGAAAGCCTGGAAGTTATATTCGCGCTTTCGGAAACGGTGATGCGCACTGTATGGCGCGCTCGATGATGCAGCTGTCTGCCGCGCGATGTTCCACTGAATCGCGCAACACTACGTTCACCACACACTCTGAACTGTCGATGAATGGCAACGTGATTGCGTTTCCGTTTGCATCGACGTGTTTCAGGCTGGTGTAAGGTGAAGGGTCTAGCGATGCAGTGTGTCGGTCTGTTGCCGATGCACGGAACTTTTGTTCCGGTTCTCACGTTAAAACAGACGTGCTCATCGAAGAGGCTCCCAATGAACACTCGTCTTCTATTGACCGTGTCGTGTGCAGCGATTGCCACGGCGCTGCTCTATGCGACTGCCGTGCCGGCAAACGCGCAGGACGCGGCATGCGCGCCGGTCAGCGCTGTCGATACTGCGCCGCCGCCGCTGCCGACGTACGATCAGCCGCCGGTGCCTGGGCCCGGCTACATGTGGTCGCCGGGCAATTGGTCGTGGGACGAGGATCGCGGTGATTACTACTGGGTGCCCGGCACCTGGGTGCAGCCGCCGCGAGTCGGACTGCTGTGGACGCCCGGTTACTGGGGCGCGTTCGGCGGCGGCTTCATTTTCCATCAGGGCTATTGGGGTGATCGCGTCGGCTTCTACGGCGGCATCAACTACGGCTTCGGCTACGGCGGTGCAGGCTATGAAGGCGGCCGCTGGGATCACGGCAATTTCTTCTACAATCGCACCGTGAACAATCTGCAGGGTGCGCAGATCAACAACGTCTACGAGAAGAGCGTCACGATCAACCAGACCACCGTCAACAACGTCAGCTACAATGGCGGCACCGGCGGTATCGAAGCGCGGCCCACTGCTGCCGATCGCGCGGTCGCCAAGGAGCAGCATTTCGCGGCGACGCCGTTGCAACGCAAGCAGGTCGAGACCGCAAGCCAGGATCCGAGCCTGTTCAAGCGCGCCAACAACGGCGTGCCTGCCGTCGGCGCAACCGCGCGCCCCGGCGAGTTGAAGGGACCGGGCGTGGTCCGCGC
>NZ_JACMYO010000151.1 GCF_020889685.1 Bradyrhizobium oropedii | reverse complement strand
CTGAGCTGCAAGGCATTCGATCTCGACGACGCGATCAAGTCGTTTGCGCCCGCGGTCGGCGACAAGACCGCGATCATCCCGCTGCTCAACGGCATGCTGCATCTCGATGCGCTGGACAAGAGGTTCGGCGCCCAGCATGTGCTCGGCGGCCTCTGCGCGATCGCAGCGACCCTGAACGAGAAGCGCGAGGTGGTACAGCTGCAGCCGATGCAGTCGCTCAATTTCGGCGAGCGCGCCGGCGGCATGTCGGATCGGGTGCGCGCGATCGCCGACACGTTCTCCGTCGTCAACGGCGCGACCGCCAGCGATCACATCATGCAGGACATGTGGGAGAAGTGGGTGTTTTTGGCATCGCTCGCCGCTTCCACCAGCCTGATGCGGACCTCGGTCGGCAACATCCTGGCCGCGCCCGGCGGCAAGGATTTCCTGCTCGGCATTCTCGATGAATGCAGCGCGATCGCCGCCGACGCCGGCCATGCGCCGGGTGGCCCGTTCTTCCAGCGCACGCGCGGGCTGCTGACCGCCGAGGGCTCGCCGATGACCGCATCGATGTTCCGCGACATCAAGGCGGGGCTGCCGGTCGAGGCCGATCACGTGATCGGCGACCTGATCGTGCGCGCCGATGCCGCCAAGATCCCGGTGCCGAAGCTGCGCACGGCCTACACGCATCTCAAGGCGTATGAGAAGCAGCGGCAAGCGTAATACAACTGGCGTCGTCCCTGCGAAAGCAGGGACCCATAACCACCAGCTTCAATTGTGTTGAACGGATAGCAACCCGCACCTCGCCAAATCGTGAGGCTGCGGCACATGGGTCCCTGCTTTCGCAGGGACGACGATCTTCTTGCCGCTACAAATGCGACAGATAATGCGCGAGCGCGGTGATCTCCTCGTCGCTCAGCGGGTACGCCACATCGGCCATCGCGGCCTGCGCGCCGCCGGAGCGCACGCCCGACTTGTAATCATGCAGCGCCTCGACGAGATATTCCTCGCGCTGGCCAGCAATGCGGGCGACCGCCTTGGTGCCAGCAAAAGTATCGCCATGGCATGAGGCGCAGCGGCGGCCGGCGGCGGCCTGCTTGCCCTTTTCGGACAAGTCCGGATTGTCGTCCTTGCCGCCCTTGAACGGCGTCAGCGACGCGAAATAGGCGCCGAGATTGCGGATGTCCTCGTTGCTGAGCTGCTCGACGATCGGCTGCATCTGCTCGTTCTTGCGCGCACCGGCGCGGAAGAACACCAGCTGCCATTGGATGAACTGGTCGAGCTGGCCGGCCAGCGAGGGAATGTTCTCGGTCTGCGAGATGCCGTTGTCGCCGTGGCAACCGGCGCAGACGTCCGCCTTCTCCTTGACGGCGGCATTGTCCGCGGCCTGGGCGGATGACGCCAGCAGGATGACCGCTGCCAGGACTCCGAGCGATGCACTACGCATTAGTTTCTCCGGCTGTCATTGCCGGGCTCGACCCGGCAATCCATCTGCTTGAAAGGGTTTTTTGTTTGGATGGATGCCCGGATCAAGTCCGGACATGACGAGTCTGTTCCGTGGCCGGCTTGCCGATCCACGTGAACGGGGCTGCGACTGCCTGATCGGCCACCGCAGCCCCGCATTGGTTCAACCCTTACTTCTTGCTGTAGCTGATGCGATAGATCGCACCGGCCCAATCGTCGGCGACGAGGATGGAGCCATCCTTGTCGAGCAGGATATCGGCGGGACGGCCGAGATAGCCCTGGTCGCCCTCGATCCAGCCGGACGCGAAGACTTCCTGCTTGGCGTTCTTGCCGTCAGGGCTCGCGGTGATCTTCACGATGCGGCCGCCCTGGTACTTATGCCTGTTCCAGGAGCCGTGCTCGGCGATCAGGATCGAGTTCTTGTACTCGGCCGGGAATTGGCTGCCGGTATAGAACTTCATGCCGAGCGGAGCCACGTGTGCACCGAGATTGTACACCGGCGGGGTGAACTCCGAGCACTTGTGACCCATCGCGAACTTGGTGTCCGGCAGGTTGCCCTGGTGGCAATAGGGATAACCGAAGTGCTCGCCGATCTTCGAGATCATGTTGAGCTTGTCGCTCGGCAGATCGTCGCTGATCCAGTCGCGGGCGTTTTCGGTGAACCAGTACTTGCCGGTGCGCGGATCGACGTCGCCACCGACCGAGTTGCGCACGCCGAGCGCCCAGATCTCCGCATTGCCGGTCTTGGGATCGACGCGGCGGATCTGCGACACCGAGGTCGGCGGGATGCCGATGTTGAAGGGAGGTCCGAACGGAATGTAGAACCAGCCGTCCTTGTCGACGGCGATGTATTTCCAGCCATGCGCCGCGTAGGACGGCATGTCGTCATACACCACCTTGCCGCTGCCGAGATTGTCGAGATTGGCTTCGGCATTGTCGTACTTGATCAGCTTGTCGACCGCGATCACGTAGAGCGCGCCGTCGCGGAAGGCGAGGCCGGTCGGCATGTTGAGGCCCTTCAGGATGGTCTTGACCTCTTTCTTGCCGTTGTTGTCCTTGATCGCATAGACGTTGCCGAGGCCGAACGAGCCGACGAACAGCGTGCCCTTGTCGCCCCAGGCCATCTGCCGCGCCGCGAGCACGTTCGAGGCATAGACCTCGATCTTGAAGCCCGCCGGCAGCTTGATCTTCTTCATCATGGTGGCGAGCTCGGCGTCGGACGCGCCGGTCGGCGGACCGGACGGCGGGGCAAGGCCCTTCTGCGCCTCGGTCTCGTCGCCGAGGAACCAGTCATCCGGCGGATGGGTCCAGAATTCCTTGGTGCCCGATTCGTACTTCTTCAGCGCCCGGCTCTTGTCCGTTTGTTGCTGCGCATTGGCAAAGCTTGTCCCCGCCAGCAGCGCTATCGCCGCGAACGCAAGTATTGATCGATTGAAAGCGGACTTCATCGCGTCACTCCCCTACGCAAGCCGTTGCAGCTTGCCTGTTATTGATTTTGAACGCCGTGAGAGATGATGGTGGCGGTCTGTGAGGTAGGTCAGACGGCAAAATGGTAGCACATCCATCGACGCTGAAAAGCGCATGCAGCGGTGTGCGCTGCGTCAAAACAAGTTGAGACGAAATTTGAGACGAAATTTGAGATCAAATTTTCCTGCACGAGCCTGCCCGATAACAAGGCATTCTGCACCGCAGCGTAATATTCGAATGAAGCTAACGCCGATGATCGCGCCAACTAGCGCGATGAGAGGCGGGCGAGGCCGAGCGCCTGCACTTTTGCTTTCGACAACGGCCTGAACAACACGCTGCGCCGCTGCCCGCCGGAGATCGCCGCGATCTTGAAGCCGTCATCGGCGGCGACGATGTCGCCGGTGCGAAGCGTCATGTCGTCCTCGATCGCAATCGGCGTCAGGCCGGTGGAGGCGCCGGCGCTGCACGAGCACTGCGGCACGATCTCGCGCTGGAAGCGGAATGCATTGGCGAGCGTCTTGTAGGTCTCGCCCTCTTCGGTTCGGGCGCTGTCGATATCGGAGCCGGAATACAGCTTCACCTCCGCGGCGGGACAGGCCGCCTCGCATGTCCTGATATCCGCCGCCTCGCTCACACGCGACAGCGGGAAGAAGCGGCCATCGCAGGTCCTGACGCAGAAGTTTTGCCGGCCGCCCAGCTGCGATCGCGTCGTGATGTAGATCCGCGGCCGCGGTCGCTCCGCGGGCTCAAAGCCGGGCGCCGTAACAAAGCCAGGTGTGGGAAAGAAACCGGGCGCCGGCGCATACGCCGAGTCGCTCGGCAATTGCTGCGCTGAAGCCGGCGGATATGTCGAGATGCCGACGAGCACGACCAGCGCTGCAACGCATGCGCGCGCCAAGCGGCGGTTCAACCCGGGATCTGGCTTCCAGCTGATAGGCATCATTCACTTGCTTGCCGCGTCGAAAGGCGAGCGACAGCCATTTCAAGGCCGACACAACCACAGATATCTTTCAGTTTTGAGAAAGCACCGTTTTGGCGGCCAACCGGACCCGAAGCGGCTATCGCCGGCCGCGGCATCCTGACCGCGAGATCGTGGTGCCGTCCGAACACCAAAAAGCCCGCACCAATGGGCGGGCCTTCATCAGACTGTCAGCTCGGTCAGCGAGATATTTGGAGCGGGCGAAGGGGCTCGAACCCTCGACCCCGACCTTGGCAAGGTCGTGCTCTACCACTGAGCTACACCCGCATCCGAAATGGCGGCGATCGCTCGCCGGCAACGGCAGACCTATGCCAAATGCTGTCTGTGAATGCAACACAAGAGCGCGGTCCGAGCCTCACGAAATCGCGCGGTTTCCTTAAAAATCGACCTCGAATCGGCCGAAATCGACCGCGCCGCCGATTTCTTTTCACCTTTCCGCCGGAACGGGCCTCAAAGCCATCTCGTCCCGGAGCGATTCGAGCCAGGTCTCGAACCAGCCGGTCAGCGTCTGCGCCAGTTCGACGCGGCTGCCGGCGTCGCAATCGAACACCGCCCACCATTCGATAAAGGCCCGGTCGCCGTCGACCACAGGGGTCACCCGCAGGGTCGCGCTGAAATCCGTCACCGGCAGGGTCGGGCTGTCGGCAAATTCATAGGTCTGGAAGCGCTCCACATCGGATTGCGCAAGCAGCCGCTGCCGGATCCGACGCTCCCGGTACAGCACGTTGCGCACGGCACCGACGGTGTCGCCGGATTTGCCGCCCTCGATCTCGCTCGTGGCAGCACCGTGGACCCAGACCGGGTAATTATTGAAATCGCGGATGATTTTCCAGACTTCGCCGGCCGGCTGCTCGAACACGGTGCTGTAATAGGCCTTTGCCATCGGCGATCCCCTGGAGCCATGAAGGACCGCCATCATCCGCTGTTCCGGGGCGCCGACCCACCCGATCTCCGATGGAACGGGATGGCCGGCAAGCGATTGAATTTTTCTGGCCGACCGCCATTTACTGGGCATGATCCCTCGGAAAACCGGTTCCCACTTTTCCGGGATCATGCTCTAGCCTGACAGAACGGCTGAACCGGCCGCGCGGAGCGTGCTAGAACGCCCCCATATTTTTTGACCTCAGAAGACCAGGCGAGGACAACGTGACGATAATGGAGCAGGGCGGCCCCACGCCCCAGGCAGCGCCCGATCTGATCAAGGAGACGACGACCCAGACCTTCGTCAAGGACGTCATCGAGGAATCGCGCCGGCAGCCGGTGATGATCGACTTCTGGGCGCCGTGGTGCGGTCCCTGCCGCCAGCTCACGCCGATGCTGGAAAAGGCGGTCAACAACGCCAAGGGCCGGGTCAAGCTGGTCAAGATGAACATCGACGAACATCCGCAGATCCCGGGCCAGATGGGCATCCAGTCGATCCCGGCCGTGATCGCCTTCGTCAACGGCCAGCCCGCCGACGGCTTCATGGGCGCGGTGCCGGAGAGCCAAGTTAACGCCTTCATCGAGAAGATCACCAAGGGCGTGCCCGCCGCCGGCGAGCCCAATCTCGCGGAGATCCTGGCCGAGGCCGACGCCGTGCTTGCCGAGGGCGACGCCGCCCAGGCCGCACAGATCTATGCCGAGGTGCTGGCCCACGACGCCACCAACATCGGGGCGCTCGCCGGCCTTGCCAAATGCTACGTCACTTCGGGTGCGGTCGAGCAGGCCAAGCAGACGCTCGCGATGGTTCCGGAATCCAAGCGCAACGACGCCGCGGTGAAGGCGGTGCAGGCGGCGATCGATCTCGCCGAACAGGCGCAGTCGGTCGGTCCGATCGCGGAGCTGGAACAGAAAGTCGCCGCAAACCCGCTCGATCATCAGGCCCGATTCGATCTCGCGACCGCGCTCAATGCCATGAACAAGCGCACGGAGGCGACCGAGCAATTGCTCGCCATCGTCAAGCGCGACCGCAAGTGGAACGACGACGGCGCGCGCAAACAGCTGGTGCAGCTCTTCGAGGCGTGGGGCGGCACCGATGAGGCAACCGTCGAGGGGCGCCGGCGGTTGTCGACGATCCTGTTCTCGTAAAGCACGCCCGTCACAGCAGCGGGACCGTAGATGCCGATCAATGCCGAATATCGCGGGCCCGGCGAGCTCCCGGAGATCATCCCGGTGTTCCCGCTGCCGGGCGCGCTGCTGCTGCCGCGCGGCCAGATGCCGCTCAACATCTTCGAGCCGCGCTATCTCGCGATGATCGACGACGCGCTGCGTGACGGTCACCGCCTGATCGGCATGATCCAGCCCGATGCGGCGCATTCACAGAAAGAGGCGGAGCCGGTGCTGTTCCGCATCGGCTGCGTCGGCCGCATCACCCAGCTCGCCGAATCCGGCGACGGCCGCTACATCCTCGAGCTGACCGGCGTCGCGCGCTTCAAGATCGTCGAGGAGCTGACGGTGCAGACGCCGTACCGGCAGTGCAAGGTCGACTTCTTCTCGTTCACCGGCGACTTCACCGCACGCAAGGGCGAGGACGCCGTCGACCGCAAGGCGCTGCTCGAGGTGCTCGCCGATTTCCTGGAAGCCAACAATCTGAAGGTCGACTGGGAAGGAATCGAGTCCGCGCCCAATGAGGCGCTGGTCAATGCGCTGGCGATGATGTCGCCCTATGGATCCGCCGAGAAGCAGGCGATGCTCGAAGCGCCCGACCTGAAGACCCGCGCCGAGATCCTGATCGCGATCACCGAGATGGACCTCGCCAAGAAACGCACCAGCGGCGACCCGCCGGTGCAATAAGGGCCGTCACCGCAACTCTCGCCGACCAAACCAGATATGAAGCGGAAACATCAGCGACAGGGCAAACCCCACGCTGAGGTGGATCCAGCTCATCCAGGGCCTGACCACCTCCGAACCGAGGTAGTAGAGCCCGAAGGCGGTCACGATCAGCGCGGCATTGAACGTCGCCATGATCGATCCCGAAATGCGATTCTTCCGGCTCCGCCACGCGCGCAGCAGATGCACGGGAACGAGCGCGCCGAGCAACAGCAGCGCCAGCATGGCGACACCGCCATGAATCATCAGCAGGTTGGCGGCAACCTGCTGCCATATCTCGGCACCGTCGGCGTTCTTTTGCCAATCGGCCACCAACCAGCCGGCGCCGGTCAGCAACAGCGCCGCAAACGCGGCGTACATCGCGTAACGAAATGAACGTTTAAGCCGCAAGGTGCACCGCCTGTGACCAGTCGGATGTGATCTGAATGTCCCCGTCGGCCGCGACCAGCAGGGCGCTGGCTCCGTAATGCTCGAGCAGGTCGCCGGCACCGGTCCCTAAGATCATCACGACCTTGGTCAACGCATCGGCAATCATGCATGACGACGTACGGATCGTGGCGCCGATCATCGCAGCGGCCGGCTCCCCGGTTGCGGGATTGATGATCGCAGAAGCGCCCAGAGTCGAGCCCTCCATCAGATCAAATCGACGCGCCGACGATGCCAGCGCCTCTCCAGCCATCTCGATACGCGCGAGCAGGCGTAGCGGGTCGCGCGGATCGCGCAGATCGACCGCGTGCGGCGCTGCTCCGAACACCCGAAGATCGCCGCTGGCATTCACCAGCCCCGCCGGAACGTCGAACTCGCGCAGCACCTCGATGGCACGGTCGACCGCAAAGCCCTTGGCGATTCCTCCGAGATCGATCCTGGTATCGGGCGCTTGAAAGCGCACGATGCGTTCGGGCAGCAACTCGATCGCATCGCCGACGCACGGTGCGGGCACGACGGCCCGCTCGCCGTCCGCTCCCGGCAGCAGGCCGACGGCTTGCAATGCCGGTGCAACGGTCACATCGAAGACCCCCCCGGAGCGCCGGTGCATCTCGACCGCCGCCTCCAGGACCTCGAACGTCCAGGCATCAACGCGCGTCGGCCGGACGCCGGCTTCCCGGTTGACGCGGCTGACGTCGCTGTCGTGCTCGTGAAAGCTCATCAGCCGATGAACCCGCGCGACGGCATCGAATGCGGCGTCAATGGCGGCATCCGTTTCGGGTCCGGCGGCAGCCGTGACCTCAATCTCGACGAAGGTGCCGAGCAGCGGCCGGGCGCGGCGAATACTATCGAAGGCGATTGGCATAGGCGGCCAAAATCCTCTTCACGCCCTCCGTGACATGCGTCGACGACAGCGTCGCGCCGGAGATATTCCGGATGTCGCCGTTGATCTTCAACGCGCTGCCGCCGGTCTTGCCGACGAATTGCGCCAGCCAGCTCGGACTCCGGATCTCGCCGCCATAGGACTCCCGATATTGCAGGATCTCGACCTTATGCACCGCGCCGCCCGGCGTCAGCGCCACTGCATAGTCGATGAACAGGTGCTTGCCGATCACCCGGTCGAAGACGAAGAAGCCCGCGACCTTGCCTCCGGCTTCGGCCTTCCAGACCCGGCCTGCCTGGACTTCGGTGAAATTCGTCGCCGACGGAAACGCCTGCTTCTGCGCCTCCTCGATCGACAGATACTGAACGGCATAGGCCGGCGAAGCAGCCGACACGATCGCCGCAGCCGGCAGCGTATATCGAACCCAACTCATCTTTCACTTCGCTCCCATCGTTTTCATCACGCCGCAGCGCGCCTGTCCTGCGCGCCGTATCGATCTCAGAAGAAGAAGCCGACGCCACCGAGGAACGAATCCGACATCGCACTGGTGATGCTCTTGTCGATGACGTGCTGGTAGGTCGCCTTCAGCGCGATCTTCGGCGACGGGAACAGCGCGAAGCCGGCGGTGTGGTATTGTCGCTGGCCCGCGCCGGTCGGCATGTTCGCATCCGTGCCGGCAAAGCCGCCGGTCTGCAGGTTCTGGTAGGTGTAGCGATAGAACGGTACCGCCTCCCACTCGCTGTTCAGGACGGTGCCGAGCTGCACGTGGTAGGCGATCTCGCCGGAATAGCCGTACATCGACTTGCCGACATTGTTGGTGGGATCCGAATCGTTGTTCGCGCGTAGATTCTCCGGATGGCTGAAATCCGCACGGACATACTCGCCGCGAAGCTCGAGGCCGGTCTGAGGCACGCGATAGCGGAACTCGGCGTCGAACATCGACAGGCTCGAGTGACCGAGGAAATTGCCGAGATCGTCGTGCGCTCCGCGCGGCGTCGTGTTCGGCGAGAAATAGGCGCTGACGCTGCCGGCGAAGCCCTGGAGGAACGTCGGCGTGAAGTCCAGCCGGCCGGCGACCGCGACCGCGTTGTTGAGCTGCTGGAAATCACCGAGCGGGGGCCGCGAGAAAGCGAGCCCATTCAGGCCGTCGATCCCCGCCGCGTACGCCGTACCCGGAAGCGGCACGGTCTTGGCCGCGGTGCGATTATCAAAGGAATCGCCGAAGTCCTCGTTACTGGTCGCAACCATCACCTGATATTTCAGGTCTTCGGTAATCGTCCCGTAGACGCTGCTGGACGGCACCTTCCATGTCGACGGAATGAGCCCGAGATACAGTTCAGGCCGGTTCACGCTGTAGAACTGCGTCGGCTCGTGATGCTGGTTGATGTAGCCGAACGGCACAAGATCGATACCCGGCGCA
This sequence comes from Bradyrhizobium oropedii, assembly GCF_020889685.1. Taxonomy (GTDB): domain Bacteria; phylum Pseudomonadota; class Alphaproteobacteria; order Rhizobiales; family Xanthobacteraceae; genus Bradyrhizobium; species Bradyrhizobium oropedii. The sequence continues at coordinate 11,619 of NZ_JACMYO010000151.1, read as the reverse complement.
CGCCAATTGAACTGGTCGATGATCTTGAAATCGATCCAGAGCTGTTCGATTTCGGCGGTACCGTGCAGCTTATCGTCGTTGTCGAATCCGGAGCCTGCGTGCTCGAACTCGATCTCGGCGTTGAAGATGATGTTTGGCGTGATCGCATAGGTCGGCAATAGGACGAAGCGCTGAGCATCGAAGCCCTTTTGCCACTGGCCGTTGGCAGCCGGATTTTGCGCGCTGCCAAACTTGATTTCGCCATAGGCACCGATGCTGAGGCCGGGCACGGGTGAATCGACCAGTCCGAGAATGGGCTTGTCGCCTGCCGCAGGCAGCGGCGGGAGATTCAGCATCGGCTTGGCCGGCGCCTCTGCCGATTGGGCTTCGGGCTTGCCCTTGCTCCCCTTCGCTTCCTGCTTGGTATCCGTCGCGTCCTTTGCATCGGTGGGTGACGCCGTCGCGTTGACGCTGCGGATCGAGGCCGGCCGCGGCGAGGACTTGGCATCGACGCCGGCCGGAGGGCGACTTTCCTTTTCCTTCAGCTCGGCTTCGAGCGCTGCGATGCGCCGCTCCATCTTGTCGAGCTTTTTCAGCAATGCCTCGTTCGCGCTATCGTCTGCCGCGAGGGCGCCGCTGCTGGTGAAGACTGACAGCGCGGTCGCCGCGAGCAGCGCCGCGCGCCTCGATCTGGAGCCAAGCTCGAATTTCGAAGCACCGAAGCCCGTGCTGTGATGCGATGACATGCGCCCCCCTGGATCGGCGGAAATGGAAAACCCGCGACATAAGGGCGCACCTAGCACTGTCTCGAATTGTTTCGAAATGCTTCGGAAGCCTCTCGAAGCGATTCGAAGTTAGAATCACTCCATTCTAGGAGAAGTTAGAATCACTCCATTCTAGAATAGGACTAAAACTCAGCTGGGAAGGGTTTCCGGCGTCACGGGATTTGCTCGCGGGTCGGGCAGACGAATTCGACGTGGCTTACTGCCGATCGCGAATGGATTTCCGTCCGGTGAACATCGCTCGCACGAGATTCTGACGCTGCAGCAATCCCACTACGATGACGCCGAGCACGTGCAGGGCGACCAGGATGATGACCGCATCCGAGGCATAGGCGTGGGTATCTTCGACCCACCAGACGCCGAAGAAGGTGACGGTGACCTCCATTGCACCTGTGATCGCCGAGACCGCGAGCAACAGCAGCAGTGCGACCAGCATCACGGTGCCCGCCGGGTTGAGCCCGATATAGCGCCCGGTGATGCCGCGGCGGAGATTCCAGATGTAGCGCGGCGCGGCGCGCAGGCGGACGCCGAGCTTGCCGAAACGCGCATAGCGCGTGCCGGCAAAGCCCCAGATCAGCCGGAACGCCAGCAGGGCGATCACGGCATAGCCGGCCAGCCGGTGCAGCCGGTCGAAGACGTTCGGCGTCACCCAGGCCACCAGGACGAGGATGGCGAGCGCCCAGTGCCAGAGCCGCAGCGGCAGGTCCCAGACCTGCACGTTCGTCGCGCCGCGGGCGCCGGGCGCCGCCTCCATCATCGCGCCTGCTTCACTTGGTGCTTCACTTGGCGATCGTGTGCTTCAGGCTGAGATCCTCCGGGCTGTAGAACAGCTCGTAGAGCTTGCCTTCCTTGACGCCGTAGACTTCGTAGCACGAGCCTTCGACCTTCGAGCGGCGCACCTCGTAGCCGGCGGCCTTGGCCTTGGCTTCGGCATCGCTTGCCGGCTTCCACGACGCCTTGTCGAGCTTGGTGCAGGTCTTGTAGCCGTCGGCGAACGCCGCCGATCCAGTTAGCGCCAGAACACTCGCTGCCAGCACAGCGCTCAAAATCACTCTCACGCGTATCTCCCCTCCGTTGACGATCATGCCCAACAACGCCGTCGCGCAGAGCACATGCGTGAACAATGCTGAGGTGATCGCCAAGTCAAGGAAGCGTGGTGGTGGCAGGCTTTAGAGAAATTCTAACGGCTGCGAAAACCGCTTTGCGCTCCGCGCGCAATTTGGTTTTGACCACTTGCTGCGGCCTTACGCCTCATGCGCATCCATCCGCTGACGCAGGCCTTCGATCAGGACGCGGCACCCGCCATCGCGCGACGAACCGCCGGGCGTTCGGCTACCGCCGGGGTCCGCCCACCGATCATCTGCGCGACCTTCTCGCTATGAACCGGCGGGCTGAAGTGGAAGCCCTGCACTTCCACGCAGGCGTCGGCACGGAGGATGTCGAACTGCTCCCTGGTTTCGACGCCTTCGGCCGTCGTTGTCTTGCCGAGGCTGACCGCAAAGCGAACGATCGCGCGCGCGATCCGGCGCGACTCGTCGGTGGCGCTTGAGAGTTCGGACACGAAGCTGCGGTCGATCTTGACCTTGTCGAACGGAAACTTCTGCAGGAAGCTCAGTGACGAGTAGCCGGTGCCGAAGTCGTCGAGCGCAATCCGCACGCCGAGATCGTGCAATTGGCTGAGCGCCGCGAACACCGCTTCGCTGTCCTGAATGATGGCCGTTTCGGTCACTTCGAGCTCGAGCCTGTCAGGCGAAATTCCCGCGCTTGCCAGCGCGTGCACGATCACCGGGACCAGTTCCGGGCTCCTGAACTGCACCGGCGACAGGTTGATCGCGATCTTGAGGTCGTCGGGCCATTTTGCGGCCTCCGCACACGCGGTACGCAGCACCCATTCGCCGAGCGGCACGATCAGGCCGGTCTCTTCCGCCAGCGGAATGAACTGCACCGGCGACACCATGCCGCGCTGCGGGTGATGCCACCGCAACAGCGCTTCGAAGCCGCAGGTCTCCCCGCTCGCGACGTTGATGAACGGCTGATAGTGCAACTCGAACTCGCCGTTGGCGAGCGCGTTGCGCATGTCGCGCTCGAGGCCGCGCCGGGCCTGCAGCAGCCGGTCGAGCTCCGGCTCGAAGAAGCGGAACGAGCCGCGCCCGCCGCTCTTGGCCGAATAAAGCGCAAGATCGGCGCTTCTCAGGACCTCGTCCGAATCGGTACCGTCGCGCGGAGCGATCGCGATGCCGATGCTGGTCGTGGTGGTCACCCGGTGATGGCCGAGATCGATCGGCTCGCTGAGCGCCTTTCTGATCTTCTCGGCGAGCAAGCCCGCTTCCGGGACCGGATCGCTGACGTAGTCGATCACCGCGAACTCGTCGCCGCCGAGCCGCGCGACCAACGTGGTTTCGCTGACGCATCTGCGCAACCGCGCGGCCACCGACTTCAGCAGCGCGTCGCCTGCCGGATGTCCGAGCGTGTCATTGACGTCCTTGAAGCGATCGAGATCGAGCATCAGCACCGCAAGGCTCGGCCCGCCGCACCTAGCGCCGGAGAGCGCCTGCTCCATCCACTCCTTGAGCAGCACGCGATTCGGCAGATCGGTCAGCGCGTCGTGTTGCGCCATGTAGGTGATCTTGGCCTCGGAGCGCCGCTGCTCGGTGACGTCGCGATGCGTCGCCACCCAGCCGCCGCCGGGCATCGGCTGCCGCGTCACGCAGATCAACCGGCCGTCGGCGAGCTCGTCGACCCGGCTGCTGATCTCATCGGCCGGCAGCGCATTCAATGTCGCGAGCACCTGCGTCGCGGCGCTGTCGCTGGTCTCGCCCTTGAGAATGCCGTTGGCGATCCGATGCGTGATGATCGCGCGATGCCCCGCGCCGGGCAGCAGCAGCTCGGGCGGCAGCCGATACATCTTGGCATAGCGGTCATTGCACACGACGAGGCGTTTCTCCGCATCGAACATGCAGAGGCCCTCACCCATGTGGTTGATCGCCGTATCCAGCCGCAACCTCTGCTCTTCCAGCTCCTTCTGCGACGCCTCGACCTGCTGCCGCGCCAGCGAAAGCTGGCTGATGATTTCCTCGAAGCGGCGCGTCCGCAGCGCGAGGCGGCGGTCCGCGAGCACGCCGACCAGGCTCATCCCGAGCACCGAAAGCGCGACGCCCGCAATCACGATGGCGAGGAACGCGGGAGAGAGCGACAAAGCCGCCGGCGTCAGCAACGGATCCGGAACGATCTCGACCGCACCCATCGCGGTGAAATGATGCGACACGATCGCCAGCGTCAGCAACAGCGCCGCAACGAGCGTCATCCAGCGATCCTGATGGCGGACCGCGATTGCCAGCGCGGCGTAGCCGAACAGCATGCCGAGCACGATGGAGGCAGCCACGAGGTCGAGCGACCAGACCACGTGGCCCGGCACTTCCAGCGCCCACATGCCGAGATAGTGCATGCTGGCAATGCCGGCTCCGATCACTGCGCCGCCGACCGGCGCGCGCCAGCTACCGGAGTCGCTGGCGGCAAGGCCGAGTCCGCCGGACGTCAACATCATCGCTACGGCGAGCGACAGCGCCGTGAGCACGATGCCGTAGCCGGTCGGCACGCCCGGCTCGTAGGCGAGCATGGCGATGAAATGCGTTGCCCAGATCCCGTAGCCGATCGCGGCTCCCGCGATCGCAATCCAGATCAGCCGTGTCCTCGCTTGCGATGCGATCGCGCGATGGAAGATGTTGACGGCGACAATGCTGGCGACAAAGCAGACCAGTCCGGCGAGCAGAACGAGTCGCCAGTCATGCTCACCTGAAAGACACGTAAGAACACGAAACATGCATCGGTCCATGGTTGTCCGCGCGGACAAGCTAGGCCGATTGAATTGTGTTCTCGATAATTTTCTGCAACTTTTGGTGGCATGGTTATCCGCGCGTAAGCCGATTCCGCACGGAAATTGATGGCCCCATAAATTTTGCGCGGGCCTTGCAAATGCATGTCTTCAGGCATTGAGCGGAACGCGGCGGTTTTCACCGGTTGCGACCAGCAATGCCTCTCTTTGCTGGTGTTTCGCCGATCATTTCAGCCCGTGCGAAGCGCGATACGGAAGCCGATGCGAGCATCCGTTGTGGCCGCACTCGCTAGTGTCCCGAATCCGAAGTTCGCATCATTTGCCGCACTTTCGGAACGAACTTCGGATTCGATAAGGACACTAGCAAACTTATGATTCTAGTGTGCTTAATGAATGCGAAGTTCGTGAAAGCGGCTGCCGCGAAATCGCACGAACTTCGCATTCAGCACACTAGTAGCCGGCAGCGGCGAGCGCCACGACTGCGCTCATCGCCATCCAGCCGAAATGGCGGCCGCGGGTCGCCACCGCATTCGCCAACGCGGCGCAACCGAACACGACCGCGAGCGTCGCCACGATCCAATGCCGTGCGGCGTCCGATGCCATCGACGGCGCGGCCACGAGGAGCACCCCGCCACCGATCCAGGCGACGGTGCCGGCCTGATAGACCAGACGCAGCAAGAGGCGCAGCCGCGGCGGCTCGACGGTGGCGCGCGCGAAGATTTTGGTCTCGCCGAGAACGCCATGGATCAGGCTGACCAGGATGGCGATGAGCCCGGCGCCTTGCAGCAGAACATCACGCATCGCGACGTCTCCATACAGTACTGTATGGATATGATCCCGACCGCTGGCGCCTGTCAATACACTTATGTATGGTCGGCGGCGCGGGACGGGGAACCATGACGGAACAGCTTTCGGTCAAGGATTGGCTCGATCAGGGCCTCAAGACGCTGGCACGACGCGGCTTCACGGCGCTCAAGGCCGAGCCGCTGGCCAAGGCCATGGGCGTCTCGCGCGGCAGTTTCTACTGGCATTTCGCCGACATCGGCGCCTACCGAACCGCGATCCTCACCCATTGGCGTGAGGTCGCCGCCGAGCAGGTGATCGCCGAGCTGGAGACCATTCCGGAAGGCGGCGATGCGCTGGCGCTGCTGCTGCGCCGGACCTTCTCGGCGCGGCTGGCGCTGGAACGCGCGGTCCGCAGCTGGGCCACCGCCGATGCAGCGGCGCGTGCCGCCGTGCTCGAGGTCGACCAGCGCCGGATCGGCTACATCGAAACGCTGCTGCGGCAAGCCGGATTCCCGGACGACGTGGCGCGCGGCCGGGCGCAGATCTTCTATTGGGCGTTCATCGGCTACGCGCTGTCCGAGCAGACGCTGCCGAAGGCGCGGCAGCAGGCCGCAATCGACGAGCTGTTGCGCATCGCCAAGCGCTGACACTCACGCCGGGATGTGCTACAGGACGGCGAGCCGGAGATCACAATGAATTCCACGACGGATCATCTCGAAAGCACCGCCGACCCGAAGTTGCTCGAAATCCTGGTGTGCCCGATCACCAAGGGGCCGCTGGAATTCGACGCCGCGCGGCAGGAGCTGATCTCGCGCTCCGCAAAGCTCGCTTATCCGATCCGCGACGGCATCCCGATCATGCTGCCCGAAGAGGCCCGCAAGATCGACTAGAGCATGATCCGGAAAAGTGTGAAGCGGTTTTCCGAAAAGATCATGCTCCAATAAGAGGACTACATGCGCGCCCTCGTCACATGGCTGCTGCTGCTCGTCTCGCTGGCGAGTGCGGCAGCCGGCGAGAGCAGACTGCGCATCGGGGCCATCGACGCGGTGCTGACGGTCCCACCCGACATCGCAAGGCCGCCGGTGGCGCTGCTGATCGCGGGTTCCGGCTCGACCGATCATGACGGCAACGGGCCGCAGCTCAAGCCGGCGACGCTCAAGAAACTTTCCGAGCAACTGGCCGCACGCGGCATCGCGACGTTGCGTTACGACAAGCGTGGCGCGGGCGAATGGAAGAAGGAGTTCGGCCGTCCCGAGGACTTTCGCTTCAAGGACTTCGTCGGCGACGCTGCGGCGCTGATCGACTATCTGCGCGGCAGCGCCAGGTTTTCTCATGTCGCGGTGGTCGGCCACAGCGAGGGCGGCCTGGTTGCGATCCTCGCCGCGCAGCGCGTGCCGGTCGACCGGCTAGTGCTGCTCGCAACGGCGGCGCGCAAGCAGGGCGACCTGTTGAAGGCGCAGCTCGCAAAGCAGCTGCCGCCGGACAAATTCGCGCCGATCGGAAAGGCCATCGACGACATCATGGCCGGACAGATCGTCGATCCGCCGCCGGCCGGGCTTGCGATCGCGCCCGCGCTACAGCCTGCCATCACATCCGCCTTCACCGAGGATCCGATCGAGCCGATGCGCAAGATCACCGGGCCGGCCCTGATCATCGCAGGCGGCCGCGATCATCAACTGGCGCGGCTCGACTTCCTCGCGCTCACCACCGCCGACATCGCCGCCAAATCATTGTGGCTGCCGGACATGAATCACGTGCTGGTCGACGTCACCGACGCCGCAGATGACGTCGCGAGCTACAATGAGCCGGAGCGGCCGCTCGACCCCGACCTGATCGACGCGGTCGCGGCTTTCATTTCGCAAAAATGACTGCCGGCCTTAATCCGTAGTCCGGATGAAGCGCAGCGCAATCCGGGACAGATGATGCGCGGCTGGAGCTTCCCGGATTTCGCGGAGCCTGTCATCGGGCGCGCATTCGCGCGACCCGTTGGCTGCATCCGGGCTACGACACCGGGAGTCTTACAGCGCCTCGCCCTTCAACAGCCGCGGCACCTCGCCTGACAGTCCGGCGGCCTGGCGGATGAACATGCTCTTCAGCGGCGGGGCGCGATCGACGAGGCCCAATCCGATGTCGCGCACGGTGCGCAGCAGCGTCGATTCGTTGGAGAACAGGAAGTTCAGCGAGTTGGTGGCAACGCCCATCGCCATGGTGTCGAAACGCCGCCAGCGCTGATAGCGCTCGAGCACGTCGGCCTGCCCGAGATCCATGCCGAGCCGCGCCGCATCGACCACGACCTCGGCCAATGCGGCGACATCCTTCAGGCCCATATTGAGCCCCTGCCCCGCGATCGGGTGGATCACATGCGCGGCGTCGCCGATCAGCGCCAGCCGTTCGGCGATGAAGGAACGCGCAACGAAATAGCCGAGCGGAAAGGCGCGCGGTCTGTCGAGCGCCTTGATCTCGCCGAGATGCAAACCAAAGCGCTGCTCCAGCTCGGCGTGGAATTGCTCGTCGTTCAGTGCCGTGATGCGGGCGGCATCCTTGCGCGTCTCGGTCCACACCAGCGAGGAGCGGTTGCCGGTCAACGGCAGGATCGCGAACGGACCTGCGGGCAGGAAATGCTCCTCGGCGCGGCCGTGATGCTCGCGCTCATGCCCGACGGTGACGACGATGCCGGATTGATCGTAGTCCCAGCCATGGGTCGCGATCCCGGCACGCTCGCGCAGCTTCGAGCGGGCGCCGTCGGCGGCGACCAGCAGGCTGGCATCGATATCGGTGCCGTCAGCCAAGGTGACGGCGACGCCGTCGGGGCGCGAGGCGAAGCTCGACACCGCAGTGGCGCGCAGCTCGACGCCCTCGGCCTCGGCGCGCGCGGCCAGCGCATCGATCAGATAGCGGTTCTCGACCATATGGGCGAACGGCTCGCCGGGCGCGACATTGCCGCCAAAGGTCAGGAACACCGGGCGCGTGGCGTCCTGCAGCTTGGAGTCGGTCACGACCATGTCGGTGATCGGCTGCGCGGTCGGCGCCACCTGCCCCCAGACACCGAGCGTCTCGAACAGCCGCCGGCAGGCCGCCACGATGGCGGTGGCGCGGGGGTCGCGGCTCGGGCGCTGGCTCAGCGCCGGATCGGCCACGACGACAGGGATGTCCGGCCCAAGCCCCTGGCGCAATGCGACGGCCAGCGCCAGACCCGCAAACGCGCCCCCGCATATCACGATACTTCGTTGTGCCGGCATGCCTTTTCCTTACGCGCCCGACGCCATCAGACTGTGCTTGCTACCTGATAATAGCTGGGCGAAACAGGGGGCAGAAACAAGAGCGGCCAGCCCCATTCGTCATTCCGGGGCGCGCGCAGCGCGAGCCCGGAATCCATTGGGCCGCATGATCCGTAGATGAATGGATTCCGGGCTCTCGCTTCGCGAGCCCCGGAATGACGAAAGAGAGCACTTTCGATGTCCAAGAGCCTGATCGACCTGCTGTCCATCCTCGATCTCGAGCAGCTCGAGGTGAACTTGTTCCGCGGCAACAGCCCGAAGACGAGCTGGCAGCGGGTGTTCGGCGGCCAGGTGATCGGCCAGGCGATGGTCGCGGCGTGCCGCACCGTCGAGGGCCGCCTGCCGCACTCGATCCATTGCTATTTCATCCTGCCCGGCGATCCGCAGATCCCGATCATCTACCAGGTCGAGCGGCTGCGCGACGGCAAGAGCTACTCGACCCGCCGCGTCACCGCGATCCAGCACGGCAATGCGATCTTCTCCATCATGGTCTCGTTCCACGCCGATGAAGAGAGCAACTTCAATCACCAGGAGAAGATGCCCGACGTGCCGCCGCCGGAGAAGCTGACCGCGGAGGAAGTGTCGAAGCAGCCGATGTTCAAGGAGATGCCGGAGTTCATCCGCCGCTACTATGAGAGCGACCGGCCGATCGAGCTGCGTCCGGTCGAGCTCGGCCGCTATTTCGGCCAGAAGATCGACGACGGCCGCATCCATGTCTGGATCCGCACCGCGGCCAAGCTGCCCGACGATCCGGCGCTGCATCTGTGCGCGCTTGCCTATGCCTCGGATTTCTCGCTGCTCGACGCCGTGATGGCGCGCTATGGCCGCACGCTGTTCGACAAGCGCATGATGCCGGCGAGCCTCGATCATGCGATGTGGTTTCACCGCCCGTTCCGCGCCGACGAATGGCTGCTCTACGCGCAGGATTCGCCGAGCGCACAGTCAGGCCGCGGCCTGACCCGCGGCCAGATCTTCAAGCCCGACGGCACGCTGGTGGCATCCGTCGCACAAGAAGGCTCGGTGCGCGAACGGCGGTAGAGCATGATCCGGATTGACTGAAGAAAGCAATCGTCACTTACCGCACAGCTGGGACACCAACTCCTTCTTGTGGTCCAGAGCGTGGCACATTTCGTCTCGCGCGACCTGGAAGTCTATTTCGCCCTCACCTTTCTGGTCCGTGAGAGGATTGTGATGACCTGCGGCCTCCATCGCCGCGCCGAGCTTCACCAGCTTGTCATAGTCGTCCTTGCTGGTGCAGCCGTATTTTATTCGCTTGTACGATGGCTTACCATCTCCCCAGTTCTCGTTGAACGAGAAGAAACGCCGCTTCACGCGAGCTCCTCCATCCTTGGTGTACGGAGTTCGGCCGGTTTCGAATTCCGTAACGGTGACTTTGCCTCGGGTCTCGGAACTACAGTCCACATCCAGGCTGCTGTAAAATGGAATCGCGGTTGGCAATGCCGTGACCTTCAGGTTGATCGAGTCGCTTCTGCCCAGCAGGCCCGCCGTCGAGAGTGCTTCATTGAAAAGCTCGAATCCCAGGCCGGCGCCCCGGCGGATGTCATTCGACTGTTCGTGCAATACGCACAGGAATGTCAGTTCGCCGGACGGCTTCTTCCCGGTATTGGCTAGATGGAGTGCAAAATAGCCCAACGGGGTCCCATCCATCGTGCAGCCGTACCGCCGGATCTCGGTTATATAGCTCGCCGGGCGGCTGGCCATCGGCTCTCTCCGTCCAGCCTCCGTGTGATAGCGCTTGGCCCAATCACTGTAGAGAAAGTCGTAATCGCCATAGTACCAGTTATCGAGTGGAGTACTCCAACTTGTCGTTTTGCAGGTCTTGACCATATCGTCCTCCGAGGTGGAGGTTATCTTTTTGTACCCTTTGGGGTCTTCATTCTTGGCAAAGCTGATCTTGTCGACGCTCTGGCACACGAGTCGCGCGTGCACCGGCTCCGAAGCGATCGTGCCGCCGAGAAAAATGAGGGCAGCGGCCGCCTGGCGCGAAATCCTGTACATCCGTTCCTCCGAAATGGGTTGAGCGAAGCGGCAGGGCCGCAACGATGCGAAATGCCGGGCCGCAAATTCCTGCTTGAGCATGATCGGTTCTGACTGAATCAGAACCGATCTCTGGATTCTTGCTTGACGCGTTTTCTTGGCGCGAACCGGCAGAGGCCACCGCCGTCGACGGACCGCGCGGTGGTCAATAGAGCAGCGCCGCCGGCGTCTCGATATCCAGGTTGTCGCCGTAATCCGAGTCGATGATCTTGACATAGACCGCGGCCGGTCCCTTGATCGTTAGCGATGGCCGATACGACTGCTCGCTGCGGTTTCCGTTCGGCCCTATCAGCACGATATGCGAAGTGTCCGCGACGTTTGCTCGGTTATAATTTTGGCCGATGGCCACGAAATAGCTTCCGCTGAGCATGAGCGTTGCCTCCTCGCCCGGTTCGAGGACAGCGACCAGGTTCTCGGCGCCGTTGCGCGACGTGTAGGTGATGTGCGTCGGACGCAGGGGCAGCTGCGGTACCTGGAGGTCGAGGATTGCGGCGGGGAATTTGCAGGCGCCGCTCCAGGGAGCCTTGCCGCACGCGTCAAGCGCCTGTTGCATGGCCGCGGGCTTCGGCTCCAGCGCGCGCTGGATCGGCTGGAGAACATCGGAACGACCGGCCATTCCCAGTCCACGATAAGCGCCCATCAGGTACTCGATCTCCGCGAGCTCCTTGTTCACCGCCTGCATATTCTGCCGCAACCGGCCGACATCGGGCTCTTCCTCGATGGTGCTGATTTCGGGATCGATGGTCTGATAGTCCGAGACGACGATCCCGACCGGGACGACCGTCTTGATGCTGAGTTTCGAGGGGAATTGCTGCGAATAGGCGATCAGCTTGTCGATCGACGTTTCCGGGAGCGGATCGCTCGTGCCGCGGCGCGAGACCGTCATGTGCATGCTGCTCTTGGC